>CAJGCD010000033.1 GCA_904501715.1 uncultured Clostridia bacterium | reverse complement strand
TCGCAACGAATGAGGAGCCAACCGAGCCTCGCGAGCCAACCAAATAGCCCTGACTTTCACTGTACCAAACAAGCCTTTGGGCTATCATATAAAGAACCGAAAAGCCGTTCTTTATTATGGATGTAAGCTCCTTCTCAAGTCTGTCTTTCACTATTTTGGGCACGGGGTCGCCATACATAGACTTAGCCCTTGTCCAGCATTTCTCCTGAAGCTCCTCTTCCGCGCCCTCCATCTTAGGCGTATAAGAACCTTTAGGGATGGGACGCACCTCGCCTATCATATCGTTTATGAGGTTGGTATTTTCAACTACTACCTCATACGCCTTTTCCTCACCAAGATAAGCGAATTCGTGGAGCATTTCCTCTGTGGTTCTGAAATAGAGATGTATATCTCTGTCACAGTCCTTGAACTTCATACCCGCAAGAAGTATCTTTCGGTATATCTCATCCTCCTCGTTAAGGAAATGAGCGTCGCAGGTTGCCACAACAGGCTTATTATATTTTTCGCCCAAAGCAACTATTTTTCTGTTAAGCTCTCTGAGTCCCTCGTCATCAGCTACTCTTCCCTCAGCTATAAGGAAGCGGTTGTTGCATATAGGTTGAATTTCCAGATAATCGTAGAAATTTACTATTTCCTCAATTTCTCTCTCGGGCTTTCCTTCAAGAATCGCGCAAAACAGCTCACCCGCCTCACACGCCGAGCCGATTATAAGCCCTTCCCTATGCTTTTCAAGCTCTGTTTTGGGAATTCTGGGCTGTCGGCGGTAATAATTCAAATAGCTGAGTGATATGAGCTTATAAAGATTTTTCAAGCCCTCTTGATTTTTCGCCAGTATTATCTGATGGTACGGCTTCAGGGTAAGCGGGTTTGCATTCGAACTGAATTCGCTTTGAAGCTCCTTGAAATTTTTAATATCCATAGCGGATAACTGTTCCGCCATCTTGAAAAATATCTTTGCAAGAGTCTCCGCGTCGTCACAGGCGCGGTGATGGTGAAATTCCTCCAGCTTATAGTGCTTTGCAAGCACGTCAAGCTTATGAGATTTCAAATCCTTGTTTAAAAATCTTGACAACCCGAGGGTATCAAGATAAGGAGAGTTAAACGGAATATCAAGCTCCTTTGACGCGGCACGGATAAAGCTGATATCGAAGTCAGCGTTGTGCGCCATAAGCAATCGGTCACCCACAAACTCTAAAAACTCGGGAAGCACAGCATCAATAGTGCGAGCATCTGCAACCATTTCATCGGTTATAGAGGTAAGCTCCACAATCTCCTGCGGTATAGGGCACTGGGGATTTACAAAGGTATTATAGGTTTCTAAGACCTCTCCGTTCTTTATCTTTACCGCGCCTATTTCGGTTATTTTGCAGTTGAGGGGTGAAAGTCCTGTGGTTTCTATATCAAATACCACGAATTCGTCGGAAAAATCGCCCTCATAGCTTCCGTATACTGCGGATGCGGTATCGTTGACGAAATACGCCTCCATACCGTAAATGACCTTCATTCCCGTTTTATCGGCGGCTATCATAGCCTCGGGAAAGCCCTGAACGTTTCCGTGGTCTGTTATGGCTACTGCGGGATGTCCCCACGCTTGCGCTGTTTTTACTGCCACGTCGGGGGCAATAAGGGCATCCATTGCTGACATATTGGTATGAAGATGAAGCTCCACTCGCTTTTTGGGAGCATTGTCTTTTCTCTTTTTCTTTGATATGACCGCTATATCCGCATAATTCATATACAGCTCGGTCTCGTCGTTCTTTTCTCCTTTTGTATATCCGCGTACTGCCACGGACATACCGTTTTTTATGGCTCCTGCCAATTCATTGGCATCCTCCGCTTCAAGAGAGTAACGCTTTACAAATATGGATGCGTTTCCGTCAAAAATACCGAAGGATATATTGAACTTATCTCCTGCGCGGTTAGCTTCATTGGTAAAGGTAAAAACCTCGCCTACGAATATCAAATTTCTGAGCGGACGTGTTACTGAGGATATAAGTACAGGCTGTATATCAAAGGGCTGACCTATTACGTACTGCGGCGAGGATATATCAAAAACAGATGCGCCTATGTGTATGTAACCGTTGCCGTCCTTTTCAACACTTCCGTTATCGTATACAGACGCAAGTCTTGGAAGCTTTTCCTTTTCGGGCTCTGCGGTCTTGTTATCTCCGATTCCCTGTGCGGCTGCGGTATAGCGTTTTTCAGCTGAGCTTATCTGTCTGTCAAGCTCCTCAACTCTCTGTCGGTAATTGCTCGACATTTCCATAGCTGTTCTTCCGTCGTGCTCTATGCTTACGGATATTCTCAACCCAAATTCACTCTCGATTATTTTTTCTATTACCTTTGGGGTCTGTGCGTTTTCAAGCAGCAATATACCGTCCTGCGTGAAAGGAATAGTTATGCTTAATTTATTGTTGTCAAGAGTATATCTGTAATTACCGAAAAATCCTCTCGCTACCACTCCCACACGTTCTGCTTCGAGCAATAGCTCGGGTACATAGTCATAATCGAAAAGCTCCTGCGGATACCTTGGCATTATCTTGCAAAATTGGAGCTGATAAGCTTCCTTTACAGCATCCTCGACACCGTATAAATCACTCTTGGGGATTATACGCTCAAAATCGGCATATACCTCGATTATTCTTCGTTCTTTATCCACTCTCGAACGCGAAACCACGCCCGAATCAAGAAGCCTTTCGTGCTCTTCTGTGGGAAGATATTTATTAAAAAGCTCTTTTAGTGTTTTTGCCATTTCTCCCCCTTAAAATCAAAGCTTTTTTATTTCCTCAATAAGCTGCTCTACAATTTTATCTTCGGATATTTTTCTGACTATTTCGCCCTTGCGTATAAGAACAGCCTCGCCTTTGCCGCCCGCTATTCCTATATCGGCTTCTCTCGCCTCACCCGGACCGTTTACCACACACCCCATAAGGGCTACCTTTATGGGCTTTGAGTCCAATCCCTCAGCCTTCACCCTTTTTTCAAAATCGGATACAAGAGCTATGAGGTCTATCTTAGTTCTTCCGCAGGTGGGACAGCTGACAATATCCATGCCTCTCTGACCATCCACGCCTACGGCTTTCAAAATACTCTTTGCGGCATCTATCTCTTCCTCGGGCTTGTCCGTCAGCGACACTCTAATCGTGTCGCCAATACCGTCACAAAGCAACGTGCCCATTCCCACGGCGCTTTTTAGTGAGCCAAGCTCCTTACTTCCCGCCTCGGTGACACCCAAATGCAAGGGATAATCGCATTTATCCGCAAGTAAGCGGTTAGCCATTATCATATTATACGGATTTGATGCCTTTATTGATATAACTATATCATTAAAATCGTATTTCTCAAGCAGCGAGATATGATACATTGCACTCTCGCAAAGAGCTTCGGCACTTGGCTCACCGTATTTAGCAAGTATATCCTTTTCAAGTGAACCGCTATTAACACCTATACGGATAGGAATTCCTGCCGCCTTACACGCCCTTACAACCTCGAAAACTCTGTCGTCAGAGCCAATATTTCCGGGATTTATACGTATCTTGTCCACTCCCAGCTCGGCGCAACGCACTGCTACGCGATAGTCAAAGTGGATATCCGCTACAATAGGAATCGTCACTCCCTTTTCCTTCAGGTAAGGTATAGTATCCGCAGCCTCTATATCGGGAATTGTTATGCGAACTATGTCACACCCTCTGTTTTCCAGAGAAAGTATCTGGGAGAGAGTTGCTTCCTTATCGTGGGTATCGGTATTAGTCATAGACTGAATTGCGATAGGTGTTTTCCCTCCTATCGCAATATTTCCTATTTTTATTTCTTTTGTTTTTCTTCTAATATCGTTGTATATCATAAATTACCTGAAAATCAATTTTAAAATATCCTTGAATGAAATGAATATCATAAACGCGAAAAGAATTATCAATCCCGCGAAATTTATATATCCCTCTACGTTACGGTTCAGAGGCTTCCTTCTTATACCCTCTATGGCAAGCAGCACGAAGCGACCTCCGTCAAGGGCGGGAAAAGGAAGAAGATTTACCACTCCGAGATTTATAGTTAAAACCGAAACGATATATATAAAGCTCAGATAATCTGTCTTTGCGGCACTTCCTACTACCTCGGCAACACCTATGGGTCCCGATACAGCATCCATTCCAAATCTTCCGCTGACAAGTCCCACAAGAGAATCATAAACCATTTTTACGGTAGACACAGAGCGGAAAAAGGTCTGCTTCATAAGATTGGGAAAGCTTCGGCTCTCCTCCAAAACCATAAAATCAATATTTCCGAAGAGAATACCGTCCTCCTCAACGGTGGAGAAAACCACGTTATTCAGAGTGACCTTTTCCCCGTCACGCTTAACGACTATATCAATGGGCTCGTACCCCTTGTTGGTTATCTCGTACATCACCTCGTTACCGCTGTGAACCCTTGTACCGTCTACCCTTATTATCTCGTCGCCCACCATAAGCTGTTGGTTTGAAACAGCATCTGCTGTAAAATCGGCAACTATTGTAGAGCCTATCTTTGGTTGCATAAGAACTACAACAAGCATCAGCAAAAACCCGAGAATGAGATTCATTACGGCACCCGCCACTACTATTACCATCCGCTTCCATACGCTTTTATTGCAAAAGGCGTTTTCGTCCTCGGATTCCTCATCCTCTCCTACCATACTTACAAATCCCCCGATAGGAAAAGCTCTGAGGGCATAACGGGTATCATGTTTTTTTGATTTCCATGAAAATACCGTCGGTCCCATACCTACGGCAAATTCCTTTACAGCTACGCCGCAAAGCCTTGCGGTAAAAAAATGTCCGAATTCGTGTATAAATATCAATACTCCAAATACAAGGACCATAACTATTGCGTAAAATATGACCGTTAACACAGTTCCCATTAAATAATTCTTCCTTTCGGTTGTGCAAAATCAAATCTCTAATATTCTGCCGATAGTTGTCCTTGCTTCTCTGTCGTAATTCAAAATTCCCTCCAAGGTATGCTCATTGCTTGCCTTGGACAGTATATCCACCGTTTCGCATACAGCTTCACTTATGCGATAAAAATCAAGCTTTCCGTCAAGGAATCTGCTGACTGCCACCTCATTTGCCGCATTAAGCACCGCGGGCAGCGCTCCGCCCTTTGCTATGCAATCGTATGCGCAGGCAAGCAGTGTAAAGGTCTTGGGGTCGGGCTTTTGGAACGTAAGCCCCGAAAGCGCAAAAAGGTCAAGCTCGGATATAGCCGCGCTCACTCTGTGCGGGTATGCAACAGCGTACTGTATGCAAAGCCGCATATCGGGCACAGACATCTGCGCGATAATGCTGTTATCAATATATTCCACCATAGAATGTATTATACTTTCACGGTGTACCACCACCTGTATGCGTTCAGCGGGTACTCCGAAAAGATGCACCGCTTCTATGACCTCAAAGCCCTTATTCATAAGAGTTGCCGAATCAATGGTTATCTTAGCACCCATTTTCCACGTGGGATGAGCAAGGGCATCTGATATGCCTATATTTTTTAGCTGTTCCTTGGTATAGTTAAAAAAAGGTCCTCCCGAAGCGGTGAGAAGTATTTTCTTTATCTCCTTTGAGTTCCCCGATTTAAGGCACTGAAAGATAGCCGAGTGCTCGCTGTCAACAGGAAGTATCTCCACATTTTTTTGCTTAGCTCTTGACATAACTATCTCACCCGCTACCACGAGAGACTCCTTATTAGCCAGAGCAAGTCGGCATCCCGAGTCAATAGTAGCAAGAGTAGGCGCAAGTCCCGCCTCTCCTATTATTGAATTGACCACTGTATCCTGCTTCTGCTCGCCTATCATCTGACATATTCCGCTCTCAGTCGAATATATCTTTATATCTGTATCTGCAAGCCGCACCTTAAGCTCGCGAGCCGCGCTCTCGTCAGCCATAGCCACCGCTTTTACCTTGAATTTTCTCGCCTGTTCCTCCACACGCAAGAAATTACGGTTAGCGCTTATTGAGCTTACCTCAATATCAAATTTTTCGGCAACGTCAAGTGACTGTTCTCCCACAGAGCCCGTAGAGCCGAGAACCGCAATAGTTTTCTTAATTTCTTTCATAGCTTCTGCCTTACATCAACGGTATATTTGTAATCTGAGAGAACATACACAGCGCCGCCAAAGCAACAGAAACGGCAAGAATGGAATCTATCCTATCAAGCATACCTCCATGTCCCGGGAAGAGCTTTCCGTAATCCTTGATGCCGTAATGTCTTTTTATAACAGACATTATAAGGTCACCTATCTGTGAGATAACCGACATTATAATTCCGCCTATCGCCAAAAAAACAAAGTTAGCGTTACAGCCAAAGAAGTTGGCTATAACTCCCATTACCACATATCCAATAGAACAGAACACTATTCCGCCTATGCTTCCCTCAATGGTTTTCTTGGGACTGACATCCTCGATAAGCTTGTGCTTGCCAAAAAACACTCCTGTAAAATAAGCAAAGATATCGGTTATCCACGCGCCAATGAATATAAGGAAATACAGATACTTGCCGTTCTCTCCGAAATCCCTTATGTAAACAACCATATTAAGCGCAAGTATTATGTAAAATGAGGTAAGGCAAGAGGAGCAAGCATCCTTATAGCTAAGCTTTCCGTGAGACCATATTACGAGGGCAAAAACATAGACGGTATAAAGGCTTGCCGCCATAAACGCTATCATCGCAACGTAACCGTAGTCCAATATCCTTTGTAAGAAAGGAAATACGGCAGCCGCTACGTATATCGGCAGAGTCAGAGCTATATTTTTATGAAGCCCCATACATCTTGACATCTCAAAAAGGCACATAAGCGTAGCTATGGCTACCGCCGCTGAGAATACAAGGGTATCCGAAAACCAAAGTATGGGAAGTAAAATTATTACCGCGCATATAGCTGTTATTATTCTTTTCAACATAAAAATACGTCCTTTCACACTCCGCCAAAACGACGCTGGCGGCGCTTAAAATCTTCTATGACCTCATCTACGTCATCGGCAGAGAAATCGGGCCAGAGCTTATCGGTAAAATACAGCTCGGCGTACGCTGCCTGCCAAAGCAGAAAATTGGATATTCTGAGGTCTCCGCCTGTTCTGACTATCATATCAAGCTCGGGAGATTCCTTGGTATACAAAGCATTGGAGATATCCTCCTCGCTTATTTGTTTCTTCCCTTCCTTTGCTAAGGCGTTAAATGCGTATGTCAATTCACTTCTGCCGCCGTAATTTATTGCGAGATTTACAATTCGAGTATTATGGGCGGAAATTTTCTCGATATCCTCCATTTTTTTTCTCAAATTGGGGGAGAAGGGCGTTTTATCACCGAGAAATATAAATCTTATATTTCTCTTTCCATCCTTTATCTGCCTTTCACACTCGTCAAGATAGTCCTCAAGAAGTTTCATCAAAGCATTAACCTCGCGCTCGGAACGCTTCCAGTTTTCGGTGGAAAAAACGTAGAACGTAGCTGCCTCGATGCCTCTCTCGTTGCATCTGTCAAGCACCCGTTCAAAGGTCTTGGCGCCAGCCTTATGCCCAAATTCACGGGGCATTCCTCTTTTTTTAGCCCATCTTCCGTTACCGTCCATAATAAAAGCAATGTGCTTTATAGGACAGATTTCCGCGGCTTCTTTTATATTATCACTCATATACAGTCCTCACGTATCATACTAAAAAAGCAGGGACGGGCTATGCACCCGCCCTGCTTGTGTTAAAGTCAGATCTGCATGATTTCCTTTTCTTTTTTGGAGGTAACTGCGTCAACCTCCTTGATGTACTTATCGGTAAGGTCCTGAACAGACTTCTCCGAAGTCTTCTGTTCATCCTCGGTCATCTCGCCGTCCTTCTTCATCTTCTTGCAAAGGTCGTTGGCATCTCTTCTTACGTTACGGATAGCAACCTTAGCATCCTCGCCCATCTTCTGAACCTGTTTTACAAGCTCCTTGCGGCGCTCCTCGGTAGGCTGGGGGAATACGAGGCGGATAACCTTACCGTCGTTGGTAGGAGTAATTCCTACGTCGGAAGCAAGGATAGCCTTCTCCATAGCCTTAAGGGTGGATCCGTCATAAGGGGTAATGGTAACAGTCTTAGAGTCAGCTACACGGATATCTGCCATAGAGGTCAGAGGTGTAGGAGCGCCCCAGTATTCAAACATAACCTTAGAAAGAACAGCGGTATTAGCCTGACCTGCGCGAATAACCGTGAGGTTTTCCTCGTAAGCGGCAATAGCTTTCTGCATTTTTACTTCAAAATCTTTAGTGTTGAGTTTCATAGATAAAGTCCTCCGTATATAATTATATTTCTTTTTTTAGAAAATATTCAGTCTTACTTGTGAAGCTCTGTGCCTATCTTCTCGCCCATAGCTACACGGTATATGTTCATTGGGTCCTTAAGCTCAAAGGCATACGCCTTTATGTCGTTATCAAGGCAGAATGCCGCAGCGGTAAGGTCGAGCGCCTTGAGCTCCTTGGAAATGACCTCCGCATAGGTAATCCCGTCGTAACGGACAGCCGCAGGGTCCTTTCTCGGATCTGCGTTATATACACCGTCTATGTTCTTTGCCATAAGCACCGCGTCAGCCTTTATCTCGGCTGCGCGAAGAGCCGCCGCCGTATCTGTTGAGAAGAAGGGCGAGCCAAGACCCGTACCGAAAATAACTATCTTTCCGCTTTCAAGAGCCGATATAGCGTCACGCGTTACGTAAGGCTCAGCAAATGCTTTCATCTCCACTGCGGTCATTACCACCGCGTCAAGACCGTTCTGGATGAAGGTGTCCTGAAGCGCGAGAGCGTTTATGGTAGTAGCCAGCATACCCATATGGTCAGCTCTTACTCTGTCCATTTCTCCGCCCTGACGTCCGCGCCAGATATTTCCCGCGCCAACGATAATACCGACCTCGATATTCTTATCAAGGCATTTCTTCAATACGTCGGCAATAGAAGAAATAAATTCAAAATTCAAAATTCCGTCTTTTCCCTGCAAAGCCTCACCAGAGAGCTTCAAAAGGATCCTTTTATACTTAGGCTCACAGCAGTTCATACCCAAATACCTCATTATAAAATTATACTGCATATATTTTACTACATTTTTCCCGATTTGTAAACAATATTTTGAGATTTTATTTCAGAAAAGTTTAATATTTACATTTTCGTTACTTACTGTGGCTGCACGTACTTTTTTGCTTTACGGGGCAACAAGATTCTCATAGAACAAAAGACCGACGTTTGTCGGTCTTTTCTACATATTTATACGTCCTGTCTGCCCTCAATGGCGCGTCCGAGGGTGACCTCGTCGGCATATTCAAGCTCCGAGCCCACGGGGATACCGTAAGCAAGTCTTGTCACCTTTATTCCGAGGGGCTTTAAGTATTTTGAGATATACATTGCCGTGACCTCTCCGTCGGGGGTGGGGTTAGTGGCAACTATTACCTCCTCCGCTCCGTCGCGGTTTATTCTTGCCAGAAGCTCGGCAAAGCGAATCTTATCAGGGGTTATTCCGTTTATGGGGGATATTACTCCTCCCAGCACGTGATAAACTCCCTTGAATTCCCTTACCTTTTCTATGGACATTACAGCCTTTACGTCCTCTACGACGCATATTACGCTTCTGTCGCGACTTTCGTCCTCGCACACGCTGCAAAGCTCCCTGTCGGTAAGATTTCCGCATATAGGGCACTCGTGTATCCTCTGCTTAGCCTCGATTATGGCATTGGCAAACTCCTGCACCGAATCAGCGTCCAGCTCTATGGTCGAAAACGCCATTCTCATTGCGGTCTTTCTGCCTACTCCCTGCAATTTTCCGAACTGCTCCGCAAGATGCTGGAGCGCCTCAATATATTCGGTCATATCAGAAAAGTCCGGGCATACCCATATTGCCCGTTATCTTTGCCATTTCGGTGTTGTTGGTATCCTCAACCCTCTTTATAGCCTCGTTGACAGCGGCTACGAGTATATCGGAAAGTGTTTCGATATCATCTGGATCAACTATCTCGGGCTTGATGTCGATAGAAAGTATCTCCTTCTTGCCGTTTATCTTAACACCGACTACTCCGCCGCCTGCGGATATATCGTACTCTCTGTTATCAAGGTCCTCCTGAAGCGCAGCCATATCCTCCTGCATCTTCTGTGCCTGCTTAAGCATTGCGTTCATATTCTGGGGACCGCCGCCCATTCCTCTCGGTATGTTTGCTCTCATTCTTATGTCTCCTTATATTTTTACTCAATATTTAATTCATCAAGCTCTCCAAGGGTATCCTCGTTACCCTCAAATACACCAAAGATAACGTCGCCTTCTGAAAGATTTCTTCCAAGTGTAATACACATAGCCGCCCTCAAGGCTTCCCGTGTTTTTGGCTTATCTACCATATTTTTTGCGAAGTCATTTGGAAATCTGACGTATATTTTTCCGTTTGTATCGGCAAAGGCTTTAGCCATTCTGAGGAAACCAAGAGCCGATGCCTCGCCCGCTGCCGCCTTTTCGATTATCTCGTTCCAGCCCCTGAGCACCTTTAAGGTGTTTTGGGCGGGTGTGGATATATCCTCTTTGACCGCCTTATGTTCTTCTTGCTTTTTGGGTTCGGGCTCGGACACCTCAACGGAAATCTTTTCTTTCCTTTCGGCTATTGGTGCAACGGCGCCTGCGGCAATAAGATTTTCAAGCTTTGCAAGTCTTGCTATAATGCTGTCGGCGTTTGTATCCAGCGACGTATCACACATTTTTATAAGTGCCATTTCGGCAACCGTTCTCTTTGCCGATCCCGCTTTTTGCATATTCACAAGCGTTTCGTCTAAAATACGGCAATGATAAAGCATAGCTTCTTTTGTGAAGCGCTGTGCTATTGCCGAAAGTCGGCTGACCTCGTCATCGGTCAAATCAAGGTAGCTTTGGGCTTCCTTTGTAGTCTTTATAACCAGCATATCGCGGTAAAAGGACACAAGGTCCTGCCAGAATACGGCAATATCCTTTGAGGAGCTTACGACACCGTCAACTGCCGCAAAGATAGCGTCAAAATCACTGTCGGCAATGGCAAGCACGGTTTTTTCCATGCTCTCTCTTCCGCCAACGCCGAGGGTTGTATTTACAAGCTCGGTAGTTATTTTTTCTCGGTTACCCGCGCAAAGCTCAAGCAGACTGATAGCATCTCTCATTCCGCCCTGAGCCATTTTTGCGATAATGCGAAGCGCATCTCGGGAATACGCTATTCCCTCGTTATCTGCTATATAAGCAAGTCTGTCAACCAGAGTTTCGGTGCTTATTCTGCGAAAATCGTACCGCTGACAACGGGAAACTATGGTAGAAGGCAGCTTATGAAGCTCGGTAGTAGCCAAAATAAATATGGCGTGTGCGGGAGGCTCTTCAAGGGTCTTAAGCAAAGCGTTAAAAGCACTTCCGCTGAGCATATGAACCTCGTCCACAATATAAACTCTGTATTTCAGCGCCGAGGGAGAATACACCACCTCGTCGCGGATATCTCGGATATTGTCAACGCCGTTATTTGAAGCCGCATCCATCTCCAGCACGTCGGTAGCCGTACCCGCATCAATAGCCATACACGACGGGCAGCAATTACACGGGCTTCCATTCACGGGGGATTCGCAGTTGACCGCCTTGGCAAGTATCTTGGCGCAGGTGGTCTTTCCCGTTCCTCTTGAACCGCAGAACAGATACGCGTGGGAAAATTTGTTATTCTCCGTCTCGTATTCGAGAATAGAGGTAATATGCTCCTGACCGCAAACGTCACCAAAGGTCTGCGGACGCCATTTTCTGTATAGTGCCTGATGCATAATTTACCTCCTTAAACACAGTGAGCTGCAAAGTAAGACCATACACCTTTCAATCGAATCTCGTCGCCACGCGATCTCCGTACCTTCTGCTCGGAGCAGGCTACCTCACGGCACATCGGGGAGACTGCTTAATGCTGCTTGGTTCCCCACCTGACATGGTTCACAATTCCCGATTGCGCAAGACCCGCTCTTCAACGCAGCAGGCACGGCTCAGACCGTTTTGATCTAATCCTCAAGAAAGGGATTCCCCCCTGCTGTAGCGGATTTCAGGTACAGGGCTCCGCTAATTCCCCGGCTAGTATGGCCTTATTTCACAGCTCACGCTGATATCGCCCCTCAGGGCACTTGTATAGTATAACAGATTTTTTGCATTTTTGCAAGAGTATTTTTTAATTTTTTACTCCAGCATATATTTTATATCCACCGCCGCTCTCATCTCGTGCAACGCCTTTGCCATCATTCCCACAAAAGCCAATCCAAAGCCCAGATTTACCACGTTAAGAAATCCGAGATTCACGTTCATAAACGCGTAGAAAGCACCGTAGAGCGCATACACAACGTCGGAAATCACGTAAAGCATTGCAAAGTCGAAAGCACATACGAAATTTTTGTTTATTTCTTTATGCACCTCGGCTATGCGCGCCTCCGAACCCTCGACGTTAAGCTCTTTTCCCTGCACGTATCCTGTGTGCTGAGTAATAACCGTCTTTATTTCCTTGAAAAGTGCAGACAGCAGGCATATAAACATAACGCCTTGAATTGCCACAGCCGCTACACTTGCGAAGTACACAAAGAACGCTGTGGTATCCTTATTCATTGCGTTATAAGTATAATTGTCTATATAATAGGCTTCAAGAAGATGGGATATAACCGAGGCAACGGCATACAGCGGCATAAATATTTTTATGCTCACCGTTTTTATCTTAACCGTCCTTCCAAAATATATAAGGGCGGGAATAAGCAGCGCGATAACAAATACGTCGGGAAGCATATTTACTTCCTCCATACGTATATCCAGCGTAAGCACCGAGGCTATCAGCACAAACCAACACGCGGTCTTAACATAGTTTTTTGCAAAAATTCCGCTATGGTTGAGTTCCTTCTCCGCGTAGCTGTCAACGAGAGCCGAATTCAACTCGCAGTCAAGAGAAAGTCTTTTGAAATACTTAATAAGCTTCACCAGCCACACTATTCCGAACACAAGCACGGGTATAAAGCACAGCCCTCTCATAACGCCTATGTATCTGTAAAGGCTTCCCGAAGAGGTGCCATCCAAGGAAGAGCCTCCGCGAAGCGAGGAAAGCTCAGGAAGCACAGTCATAAACGCCTTGAAGCATACAAAGACAACTGTGAGATTTCTGATTTTTTCCGTATAACTGCTTCTCGACTTTAACGACCTTGCGTGTATGCTTGAGCTTTGATAAAAGTCCCCAAGCTCCGAAAGTCCCTTAAACAGCTTTAAGTAGGCGGGAATGAGGAATATTCCCTCCAATACGGCGAAAACAAAGCACCATACAAGCATAGACGTACTGCGTTCACTCAGAGCTTCCATGCCGAATATCCATATAATTGCCAAAAGCCTTCCGCCGTCAACTATCATCGCTTTTTCAAATGCGTGTTTAGCTTCGTCAAGAGTGGCGTTAAGCATAGACAGCTTTCCTAAAGCAAAGCTGAGTATCATATATCCGATAAAATCGGGAAGCGGGTCAATAATGGCTATATTAGGATTAAAGGTGAACGCCAAAGCAATTGCTATGAGCATCCACGGTATTCTGTTCTTTTTCATTGCCCATCCTCCTTATTTGTGCTTGCTCTTTCTTTTAGCTCTCTCGGCAGCCTCGGCACGCGCTTGCTGCTCGGGAGAATAACTCGACGCGAGTCCGTTTACGTATTCCTCTGCTTCGGCTATGTATTTTTGCCTTTTTTCTTCCTTCTCTGCTCTTATTCTGTTTACAAATGCGAAGCGAGAGGGCTTTTGCGGCATCTCGGTATCGCAGACGTCACATATTCTCGCGTAACAGGAAAACAGCATAACACAGTTAAGCAATACACAAACGAGGTTTATAATAACCATCCATATAGGCAAAGCCGTCGCCGATATGAATTCGAGCAGCCCATCCGATTTTGTGTATGAGCCGAGCCACACAACAAATTGCAAAATACAGAAGATACAGTAAAATATAAAGTTTCTTACGGGAGTATACAGGGTCTTTTCCGCGCCTGTTTCCTTGGATATACTCCTTACCCCATAACAGGTCAGCGCAACAAGTACAAAGTCAAAGATTATCTTTAAATATACCAGACTCTGAGTAACTCCGTCATTTAAAATGGGAGTTGCAATAAAAAGATTGTTATACAGGAAAGCGGATACATCTCCGACAGCGCAAAATGCTGAAAAAATTACCGACAAAATCGAAAAGTAAAAGAGGAATAAAAAGCTGCCGTTATATTGAGAAAGCTTTTTTGCACCGCGGCATATAAAAATATGTCCCACCAAGCGAAAAACTCCGCCAAAGCTATTAAGTGCCATTACCGTAGCGGTAAAATATCCTATTAAAAGCAGACCAAATCCCACTTTTTATTCCTCCTTCATACTTTTTTATTCACTTGCCTTTGCGCCGGGTGCGCCGCAGCATTTCTTAAATTTTTTACCCGAGCCGCAGGGGCAAAGGTCATTTCTTCCCGCCTCGGGAGCACGCTTTGTAACCATCACGCGCTTAGGCTTTTTAGCTCCGTCACCCTCAAAGCCCTCTACAAGAGGCTTCGCAAGCTGCTCGCGCTTGATCTCGGGAGTTTTGACGCTAACAGACAGTATCATTCTTACCGTTCTGTCACGTATATCCGCTACCATAGCGTCAAACATATCCGCGCCCTGCAAGCGGTATTCGTTTACGGGGTCGCGCTGGGCGTAAGCCTGCATACGGATGCTTCCCTTCAGGTCGTCCATAGCGTCTATGTGGTCCATCCAATTAAGGTCAACGTTGCGAAGAAGAATAGAGCGTTCTATCTCTCTGAAGCGTTCCTCGCCTACAAGCTCGACCTTTTCATTATAAGCGGCAGTGGCTCTGTCAAGAAGCATTTGCGCAATATCCTGCTTTTTGACCTTTGCGCCATTTTCAAATTCAGCAAAATCCCCGTCTGTGGTAAGCAGACCCTTATATGCCTCGCGTAAGCCCGCAAAATCCCAATGCTCACAGTCGTCACCTCCAAGATAGGTGGCTACGTTTTCGTTTATTGTGGCTTCTATCATCTTCTGGATGGTTCCGCTGATGTCTTCGCCGTTGAGAACACTGTTTCGCTGGCTATATATGATATTTCTCTGCTGATTCATTACGTCGTCATAGGTAAGAACGTACTTACGGCGCTTGAAGTTCTGGTCCTCAATACGCATCTGCGCGTTCTCTATCTGATTGGATAGAATTTTAGCGTCTATGGGCATATCCTCGGGAAGTCCCAATCTGTCCACAATACCCATCATTCGCTCTGAGCCGAACAAACGCATAAGGTCATCCTCAAGAGAGATATAGAACTTGGATTCACCAGGGTCGCCCTGACGTCCCGAGCGTCCTCTGAGCTGATTGTCAATACGTCTGCTCTCGTGTCTTTCCGTACCGAGAATAAACAGACCTCCAGCCGCCTTTACCTGCTCCGCCTCGGGGGCGATCTCCTCCTTGAATTTATCGTGGAGCTCTCTGTATATCCGTCTTGCGTTCTTTACGTCCTCGTCGTCGATCTCCGCGCTGCCCGTAGCCATTGCTATAAGCTCCTCGTCTATCTCCATCTTACGCATCTCGCGCTTTGCCATATACTCGGGGTTACCGCCCAGCATAATGTCGGTTCCGCGTCCCGCCATATTTGTAGATATGGTAACAGCTCCAAGCTTTCCTGCCTGAGCTACTATCTCGGCTTCCTTGTCGTGATGCTTCGCGTTAAGGACAGTATGAACTATTCCCTCACGCTTAAGGCGCCTTGAAAGCTCCTCGGATTTTTCAATAGACACAGTACCAACGAGTACGGGCTGTCCCTTTTCGTGACATTCCTTGACCTGCTCCACAACGGCGTTGTATTTTCCGTTTACGGTCTTATATACGGCATCGTTTCTGTCCTTTCTTATCATAGGACGGTTAGTGGGTATCTCCACAACGTCAAGTCCGTATATTTCGCGGAATTCAGCCTCCTCGGTAAGCGCTGTACCCGTCATACCCGAAAGCTTGGAGTACATTCTGAAATAGTTCTGGAAGGTTATTGTAGCTAAGGTCTTGTTTTCTTTCTCGACCTTTACCCCCTCTTTAGCCTCTATTGCCTGATGCAGACCGTTTGAATAGCGTCTTCCGGGCATAAGTCTTCCCGTGAAGCTGTCAACTATCATAACTCCGTTTTCGTTAACAACGTAATCCACGTCGCGCTTCATAATTCCGTGAGCGCGGATAGCCTGATTAATGTGATGGGATATCTCGGCATTCTCCGCATCGGAAAGGTTATCTATGCCAAAGAATTCCTCGGCTTTCCTTGCTCCGCTTGGCGTAAGGATTGCATTGTTTGCCTTTTCATCCACAATATAATCCGCGTCTACGTCGTCGTAGCTCTCTTTATTGTCCATCTCTTTTATTACGAATTTGCGGAGCTTTCTTGCGAATACGTCGGCCCTGTCGTACATTTCGGTAGATTTTTCACCCGCGCCCGATATGATAAGAGGGGTTCTCGCCTCGTCAACAAGTATTGAGTCAACCTCGTCAACGATAGCAAAATTGTGTCCTCTCTGAACAGTATCCTTCTTATATACCACCATATTATCACGGAGATAGTCAAAGCCGAACTCATTGTTTGTTCCATAGGTAATATCCGCGTTGTAGGAGTCCTTTTTCTCGTCGGGTGTGAGTCCGTGCACCACAAGTCCCGTGGTAAGTCCCATAAACTCATATACACGACCCATTTCCTCACTGTCACGTCTTGCAAGATAATCGTTTACGGTAACGACGTGTACACCCTTACCCGAAAGCGCGTTCAGGTACGCGGGCATTGTAGCCACGAGAGTTTTTCCCTCTCCCGTCTTCATTTCAGCTATTCTGCCTTGGTGAAGTATTATTCCGCCTATGAGCTGGACGCGGAAGGGACGCTTACCCAGAACTCGGTCATCCGCCTCACGTACTGCCGCAAAGGCGTCGGGAAGAATATCGTCAAGAGTTTCTCCCGCGGCAAGTCTTTCCTTGAGCACACGTGTAGTATCCGAAAGCTCCTCATTGGTCATATCAGCGTATTTGGGCGCAAGCTCCTCTATATAGTCAACAACCTTCTCAAGCTTTTTAAGCTGACGCTGGCTGTACGTTCCAAACAGTTTCTCTCCAAGTCCCATAAAGCAGGTCCTCCTTACAAACAATACTTTAAATATTATACAATATTTTCAGTGAAATTTCAAGAGCTTTACACCCATTGCCATATTATAATTTGTAAATTTTTTCTCATTTAGGCTCTCTCTATTGAAAAAGTGCAAAAAAAGTAATATAATATTCTCATAATTCATCATAGAAAGGATTATCTATGAACGAAAAAAGGATAAATATAGTGCTTCACGAGCCCGAAATACCTCAAAATACGGGAAACATCGCGCGCACATGTGCCGCGACGGGGGCTTCCCTTCACATCATAAAGCCTATGGGATTTACAATTGACGATAAGAAGCTCAAAAGAGCGGGGCTCGATTATTGGGACAAGCTTGATATTACATACTATGAAAATTACGAAGATTTTCTCGCTGAGCGTCCCGATGCCGTGGGAAATATATTCTATTTTACCACAAAGGCTCCAAGGAGCTACACTGAGGTTTCTCCCTATCCCGACAACGTGTACATTATGTTCGGAAAGGAAACCCAGGGACTTCCCGAGGACCTGCTGTTCGAAAATAAAGATTACTGTGTAAGAATACCTATGCGCGATACTCTGCGCTCTCTCAATCTTTCAAATTCGGTTGCCATTGCGGTATATGAGATATTGCGTCAATGGGATTTTGAGGGGCTTCGCGAGGACGGAAAGCTTACAAGCAGAGATTGGTAGGTAAAAAATGTCAAAGGATAAAGCGCTTATAGCTATGAGCGGAGGTGTTGACAGCGCAGTT
>CAJGCD010000032.1 GCA_904501715.1 uncultured Clostridia bacterium | reverse complement strand
TTTGACGAAGACGAGGACGAAAAATAAAAAAATTTATATAAATTGAAAGTTGTGTTTTACACGCTTCAAGGAGGTGTAACTATGGCAGTACCGAAGAGAAAAGTATCCAAGGCTCGCAGAGACAAGAGACGTTCTAATAACTGGAAGCTCGACCTTCCCGGAATGACAAAGTGCCCCAAGTGCGGTGAATTCGTAACGAGCCACCGTGTATGCAAGGCTTGCGGTTACTATGCAGACGCGAAGGTTCTCGAAGTTGAGAGCAAGTGATCGACCATAAAGAAGACAGTAGCTTGACCAAAAGAAAGCTACTGTTTCTTTTTAAAAACTCTAAAACGGAGGAATTATGTCGGACTTAAAGCGATTTGGCGAAGGGATGTGGAAATATACGGCTGTTTTGCTGTGTTTTGCCATTTGCTTGCTTGCTTTTTGCTCTTGTGGCTACGGGAACAGCTCGGGCGAGCAGGGCGAAAAGATAGATTTTCTACAAACAGAGCTTGATATTATTCAAAAGTATATAGAGATAGGTCAGTACAAGGGACTGGAGATAAGCGCGGACGGCAATGCAAGGGATGAGGCTCTGTGGAATGCCATAGAAAAGAATTGCAAAGTCAAGGAGTACCCTATTTCTCAGGTATATTATTACCGCGACCAGCTTGAGGCTCAGTATAAGTATTATGCGGAGCAGGCGGGGATGTACTATGAGGATATGTGTGCCGAGCTTGGAGTGGACAGCGGAAGCATCTTTGAGGAGGCTAAGGCTCTGACCAAGAAGGATTTGGTTTACAGTGCCATAGTAAAGCTTGAGGGAATAAGCCTAAGTCCGGAGGAAAAGGAAGGTCTTTTTGACAAGTATGTGGAAAAATACGTTTCGGTTTACGGATATAACGCTGAATACGTTAGAGAAAATATGGCAGAGGAAATTTATTCTTCTATGCTTTACGATAAGACTACCGAATTCCTTTTGAAGAATAACAACGTAAAATAACAAAAAGCGTGCTCGAAAGCACGCTTTTTCTTTGTTACTCGTCCAGAGCCTCAAACTTCTCGCGGGCGCGGAAGAGCAGGGAGATGCACCATATACCCGCAAGAGCGACGATAGTATAAATTATACGGCTCACAAGCCCCGACTGTCCGCCGCCGAGCCACGCAACGATATCAAACTGAAAAAGACCAATGCTTCCCCAGTTGAGCGCGCCGACGATGGTGAGGATGAGCGCAATTCTATCCATAATCATGTCGATTTATTCCTCCTTCGGAACGGTTTTATCCGCTCAAGGTTAGTTTTAGCAGGCATATATCTTTTATGCTTCGCAATTTTTTACAATTAAGTAATTTTTATAAAATTTATTTTACCAATAAAGATATAATGGACTTTAATTGCAGATATATGGGAGAAATAACGGTATTGTCAGGACTCAAATCAATTGCGTGATAAGATGTAGATTTATGTAGAGAGAGGTATTCGCCTTGCGGCGAGGATTCGCTCGCTCTTTCTCGCTGCGGCTCGGTCACGCTCGCGTTCTGACATCACACTGTGATGTCATCCATTATGCTCACGCCCTTCGCCTGACAAGCGAGCTTGTCGATCTTCGGGCGGTGAATGCGAACTCAATCCTGCTGCGCAGGGGTGAGTTTTTCCAGAACCCTCTGACATAAAAAGCACACCCACGCTGTTGCGTGGATAGTGCGGAGAGTGAGGTACTCGCACTTTGTGCGAGGATTCACACGCCCTTCGCCTGACAAGCGAGCTTGTCGATCTTTGGGCGGTGAATGCGAACTCAATCCTGCTGCGCAGGGGTAAGTTTTTTCAGAACCCTCTGCCATAAAAAGCACACCCACGCTGTTGCGTGGGTGTGCTTTTTATGGCGGAGAGAGTGAGATTCGAACTCACGGAACGGTATTAGCGTTCACACGATTTCCAGTCGTGCGCCTTAGACCAGCTCAGCCATCTCTCCATACGACTTGACTATTATATCATAAGAAAAAATAAAAATCAAGTCTTTTTTAAAAAAAATTTAAAGATTTTTGCTTGGGCTGATATACTTTATATATTTCCCGCCGTAAGCTTTATAAGCAGAGAACGGTTATCGTTCTGAGTCTTTGCGTCAAGAGCCGCTCTGTTTCTGCGTATCTCTCCGCATTTCTCGCATTTGTGGATTATGATAAAGCCTCTCTTTGCGTCGGGCTCGGAGCGTATGGGGCGCATCTGCCCTCCGCATTCATTAGCTCGATCGCCTGGATTTATGTCTACGTGGAGCGACCACAGGCAGAAGGGGCAGTGATTGCGGGAGCTGGTGCCCATAGGCTCTACCTCTTTTTTGCAGTGGGCGCAGGTGAAGGCGCTATCGTTCTTTGTAAAGCGTTTTTGTTCCATAAATTATTCACCGCCAAGTGCCTTTTTCTCGTTTTTCGTAAGCTTTACCGCCATATTCTCACGTCGGTAGTCGTAAATTGACAGCGCGCCGTATGCGTTTTGGCTGTAATCAAGGTCGCCCTTGTAATATATCTCAACGTGTACCGAGATAAGCTTCTCGCTCTCCAGCAGCTCGCCAAGGCTTATGGGCTCCTCTCCGTTCTCAAAATTGAAGGTATAGCGGTAGAAGGAATAGAGGGTGCTGTATGCTTTTTGTGGCTCGGCTTCGGGTGTGATACGTATAGCCTTTATATTTCCCGCGTTATCCTTGCTTATTTCCTGACTTTGGTCCTCGGGACGGTCGCCTATATAAAGCACGAGGGATACGTCGAAGAGCTCCTCGGTTTTGCTCGGTACCGCGGGGAGAGAGTAATCCTTTGCCAGGGCGCTTATGGTGCTGTTATTGTATCTGAAAACTATCTGTGCCTGATTTGCGTCGGGGATAAATCTTGCCTCGGGGACACCGAAGTAGCCCTTTGTTTCTCCGCCGCTTAGCTCGTCGTGTATCTGCTTGAAAACGTATAGCTCCTTATCCTCTGCCAGAGAAGCGGAGTATGCGGTTCTCAGCTTGTCGTTAGGGTCAAGACCTTTTATTTCTTTAGGTATACCCGTAGAGAAAACTCTCCACAAAAGGAGAATGATAACCGTAAGTATTACACAAAAGAGCAGGAATTTCAGAAGCCTGCCTATTCGTTTAAAAATCACCCAAGCTCTTGACATAAGCTCTCCTTTCGGATATAATAAATATATCTTTATAATTATAACACCCTTTTGTTAAAATTTCAAGTGTTTTTTAAGGTGAAAGAATGAACATATACGAATACGTTCCGCAAAAGAATTTCAAAAAGCTTTCGGGTATAGTTATGCTGCTTATATGCGCGGCATTGGCGCTCTTTCTTGTATCCTCTTTGTTTCCCGAAATGCCCTACCGCTGGATATTGCAGCTGCTTGGTATGGTATGTCTTGCCGCGGTCATATATATATCGGTGCGTCACGTAGGCAGAGCCTTTGTGTACAGAATAGTTCAGAATGAGGACGGAAGCCGAGACCTTACCGTAACCGAGGTCACCAACGGCGGAAAGAGCCGTATAACCGTATGCAGGATAGACCTGTCGGGTATTGAGGAGGTAGCCGTTCTTGACCGCAAGAGCGATACCGACAGCTTGCGCATAAAGCAGATAAAGAAGAGAGTCGGAAAGCTGTTCGTCTATCATCCCGACATCAACGCCTCCAATGCCTGCTATATTCTGGCTACCGAGTGCGGCGAGCATCTGACTATAAAGCTGGCTGTGGACGGAACGCTTGTGGATTATCTGAAAAGGGATATTGACAGCCGCTCGGCACAGTGATATAATTTGAATACAAAGGAATAAACACAGTTCGGGGAAAGCTCGCTTTCTCAATCGGACATACTGCTTGACGGTATGCTCGGGGATAAGGAAATCGCGGTGAAAATCCGCGGCAACAGCCATTACCGTAATTAAAGTGTGGAGACACAGCTTTTTAAGTCGGAATGCTTATCGTTCTGTGGCGCGTAGAAGACTCTCGGGCATAAGGAGAGCTTGCGGGCGTGGGATACGGGCAGGGTATCCCTTGTCGTTTTGCAAGCACTCGGGAGAGTGCTTTTATTTTATCCTTTTGTAAATATAAAACACGAAAGGAAGTTTGAAAAAATGAAGAATTTGATGAGGATAGTGTTGGCAATGCTGCTGACGCTGTCAATGGTCCTTTGCTTTGCGGGATGCAAGGAGGAGAAGCCCACCGAGCCCGAGACCACTCAGGTAAGCGGTGAGATAGCTGCCGAGGGATTTTGGGCGACTGCTACGTATCGCAAGGATACTACCGTGGGAGAGGGAAGCAAGACGGTGAAGCTTGACGTGGAGATAGACGGCAGGTCTATAACCATAACTCTCAATACAGATGCCGAAAAGCTGGGGGACGCGCTTTATGGGGCGGAGCTTATAAATGACGCAAGCTTTTTTGATACCCTTAACGGTATAAAGCTTGATTGGAACACCCATAAGGCATATTGGGCGTTTTATAAGGGAGATGCCTATATGATGTCAGGCGTTAACGAAGAGCCCATATCGGGCGGAGAGCATTACAGATTTGTTTACACGAAATAACGCACATAGAAAAAGCGGCGGCATTTTTGAAATAGCTTTGTTCGCTATGTTCGCTGCCTTGATGTTTACTTCGAAGCTTTTAATGGAGTTTTTACCTAACGTCCACCTGCTCGGGATGTTTACGGTAATGCTTACCATTGTTTTCAGAGTAAAGGCGCTTATACCCATATATCTGTACGTTATGCTCAACGGACTTTTCGCGGGATTTGACGTGTGGTGGTTTCCGTATCTTTATATATGGACTATCCTTTGGGCGCTTACTATGCTCGTGCCGAGAAATATACCAAAAAAGCTTGCGGCTGTGGTATATCCCTTGCTGTGCGGTGTTCACGGATTTGCTTTTGGAGCGCTCTACGCTCCCGCTCAGGCGTTCTTTTTCGGGCTTGATTTTGAGCAAACTATTGCGTGGATAATTGCGGGTATCCCTTTTGATATCCTGCACGGGGTGAGCAATCTCTTTGCGGGGCTTCTCGTCCTTCCGCTCTCGAAGCTTCTCGATAAGCTCTTGAAACGGAGCGGATATGGAAATTAAAAAGGGCTGCTTCATTTAGATGCAGAAGTCGTGATTTGGTTCTCGTCGTCGTACAAAGGTACGCCAGAGAGCCAAAGCGCGGCTAAAAAACACACATAAAAATCGAAATTCGTAAGAATTTCTACCAAAAACACCGCTTTATTACCAAAATTCCTGATAATAAAGCGGTATTTTTTATTATTTGCTTTCGTGTGTTTTTGTTCTGCGCTGAATGAGCGGCCCCTTTTTTATTTGAACAAGCAATTGTCGGGGCAGGATAGCTGTGCAAGCTGCTCTATCATATGATGGAGCAGGCGTGCCTTCTCGTTGTCCGCCGCCTTGTAATAGACCTCTTTGCCCTCCCGTCGGGACTCTATGAGCCCTGCGCTCTTGAGCAGCTTGAGGTGGTGGGACAGCGCGGGACTGCTCATATTCATTATGGCGGATATATTTATCACACATTCCTCGGAGTGACAGAGTATCCAGAAGAGACGGAGCCTCGTGGCATCTCCCAGCTGTGCGAAAAGCTCGGAGAGTATCTTGAAATCCTCGTCCTTCCACAGGGCTGAGAGCATTTCCTCTATATCGTTATGTCCGTGGTCGTGGGGAAGAGAGAGCGACATGGCGGTCTCCTTTCGTAAATTCTATTCTGCCTATATTATATCATAGACTTTTAGAAAAGAAAAGTTTTTTTGCGAAAATTATTGACATCGACGTATTTGCGTAGTATAATAAGAACAACAATTAAACAATTATTTAATCGTTCTGGAGGTAGATATGAAAAAGACCTATAATATTGAAGTTGATTGCGCCAACTGCGCGGCAAAGATGGAGAACGCCGTAAAGAAGATAGAAGGAATAATTGACGCTTCTGTAAATTTTATGGGGCTTAAAATGACAGTGGAGTTTGCCGAGGGCGTGGATTGCCATAAGGTAATGAAGGAGGCGCTCAAGGCTTGCAGAAGGATAGAGCGCGATTGCGAGATATATTTCTGAGGTAAGGAATATGACGGGAAAGCAAAAAAAGACTCTGCTTCGCATCATAGCCTCGGCGGTTATGATGGCGGCTCTTATAATATGGGGCGCGGAGGGATGGATAGGCTTTGGCTTGTGGATGCTCGTCTATCTGCTTATCGGATACGATATCCTTTGGCGAGCGCTCACGGGAATATTTTCGGGGCAGATATTTGACGAGAATTTTCTTATGGCTATTGCCACGGTGGGCGCAATCGTTCTGGCACTTATGGGCAGGGGCGATTACGTAGAGGCAGTGGCGGTGATGCTCTTTTATCAGGTGGGCGAGTTTTTTCAGAGTTACGCTGTCAGAAGGAGCAGAAGGAATATCGGAGCTCTTATGGATATACGCCCCGATTACGCTAACGTAGAGAGTGACGGAAGGATAGAGCGTCTTTCTCCCGAGGACGTGGCGGTAGGAAGCATTATGGTGGTAAATCCGGGAGAAAGAATAGCCATAGATGGCACGGTGGTGTCGGGTGAGTCCTCTCTTGATACTGCCGCGCTCACGGGCGAGAGTATGCCGCGCAGTGTGTGCGAGGGCGATAAAGTATCGGGTGGCTGTATAAATCTGAGCGGAGTTATCCGCGTGCGCACCGACAGAGAGTTCGGTGAATCTACCGTGTCAAGGATACTTGACCTTGTGGAGAACGCAAGCTCGCGAAAGGCGCGGAGCGAGAATTTTATCTCGAAATTTGCCGCGTACTATACCCCCGCGGTATGCGCGGGAGCGTTGCTTCTTGCCATCCTTCCGCCGCTTGTCCTTTTGGCTGCGGGCGACGAGCCTGCGTGGATGGAATGGCTGTACAGAGCCCTTACCTTTTTGGTGATAAGCTGCCCTTGCGCCCTTGTTGTAAGCATTCCGCTGTCCTTTTTCTCGGGACTTGGGGGAGCGAGCAGAGAGGGAATACTTATAAAGGGCTCAAGCTTTATCGAGTTGTTGTCAAAGGTAGACTGTGTTGCTCTGGATAAAACGGGCACGCTTACCAAGGGAAGCTTTGAGGTCAGCGAGATACACGGGGTGGGGATGTCCGAGAGCGAGCTGCTGTTTTACGCGGCTCACGCCGAGAGCGCTTCATCGCACCCCATAGCAAAAAGTCTGCTTGCCGCCTACGGCAAGGAGATAGACAGAGCCCGCGTTGACGCTGTCAGAGAGCAGGGAGGAAAAGGCGTATCGGCTCTGGTCGACGGAAGGAAGGTTCTTGCGGGAAACGCCAGACTGATGGAGGATAGCAGAATATCCTTTGAGTCGGCAGAGGCTGCTGCCACCGCTGTGTACGTGGCGGTGGACGGACGGTACGTGGGATATATCCTCATATCGGACGTTATAAAGGAGGATGCGGAGGCTGCAATAAGGGCTTTGCGCTCAGCGGGTGTTAAAAGGATAGTTATGCTTACGGGAGACGGTGACGGAGTCGCCACAAGTGTGGCTGCCCGCTTGGGGCTTGACGAGGTACACAGCCGTCTTTTGCCCGACAAAAAGGTAGAGGCTCTGGAGGCTCTGCTCGGCGGACGGGGAAGGACTGCTTTTGCGGGCGACGGCATAAACGACGCTCCCGTTCTGGCGCGTGCCGACATCGGTATCGCTATGGGAGCTATGGGCTCGGACGCGGCTATCGAGGCGGCCGATGCGGTCATAATGGACGACGACGTCAAAAAGCTTGCACTTGCTATACGCATATCGAAAAAATGTATGCGCATAGTTTACCAGAACATAGCTTTCGCTATCGGAGTAAAGCTCCTTTGCCTTGCCTTGGGAGCGCTGGGAATAGCGAATATGTATCTTGCTATCTTTGCCGACGTGGGAGTTATGGTCCTTGCGGTGCTTAACGCCGTAAGGGCAATGCTTGTAAAAAAAGTTTAAGACTTTTTCCTTTTTATGCGTTGATACCGCTATTTTGCTATGTTATAATTTCAGCAGAAGAGCAAGGATAATAGAGCATCCTATCACAGAGAGAGTTACCGATGACACCTATAAGGATTACCTTGTGGGTAAAGTTATCTGATAGTTCACTAAATAGGCAAAAACGGCAGAAAACTGCCGTTTTTGCTTTATTTTTTGATGTTTTTTCATAAAAGAAGTTGACACTCTTTTCTTGCTATGGTATAATTGTGACAACAAAATTATCGTTATTTAAGGAGGACAATTATGAACGATAACAGAGGATACGTTGTAGTCACAGACTATATCGAGGCTAACACGGGCAAGGACGTTTCCGATGCATTGCAGGAGCTTATACTTGCTAACCCCCACAAAACGATTTTCTTCCCCGATGGAGAATACGTTATAGCAAAGCCTATATGTACTCCCGCAAATCCCGATAATGCCGTGTCATTGATGCTTTCTAACTTTGCCACTATTAAGGCGGCAGACGGCTGGGACAGCGAGGAAGCAATGATAAGGCTTGGCGCGGCAGAGCCCTTTAACAGTATTGATATAAACGGAAGCAACTACGGTATCACAGGAGGTATCATCGACGGAAACGGCGTGGCAAACGGTGTGTCCATCGACAGCGGACGAGAGACCCGCATTGAAAAGCTCTCTATTAAGCATACCTTTATAGGCTTGCACGTAAAGTACGGAGCAAACAGCGGTTCGTCTGACGCGGATATTGTAGACGTAAACATTGTAGGTAACAACAAGTTGGGTTCCATAGGAGTACTTGTCGAGGGACACGATAACTCCTTTACCAATATGCGTATAGCCAGCGTACAGATAGGAATGAAGATACTTAAATCGTCACAGTTCCTGCGCAACATTCATCCCCTTTATATTTTTGCGGGAGAGCTTAATTCCGAAAGCGCGTATAGAGACGGCTGCGCATTCTGGGACAATACACCCTTCCATACGTGGTACAACAACTGTTACAGCGACCAGTTCGCTACGGGCTTCCGTATGAGCTCGGGTGCGCGTCATATATACGACGACTGTTACAGTATGTGGTACAGCAACCGCGGAAATCTGGAGCGTGCGTTCTATGCTGAAGGAGTGTTCAACTCGGTAATGAAAAATTGCGTGGTCAAGTTCCATCCCAAGGCGACCGAAACGATTTATCTTGCTGAAACCGCGGAAGGTGGCAAGGGAGTTATACACGACCCTATAATAGATGCTGGAAATAGTATTGACAAGACCTATGAAAAATATCTTAGGGGAGATATACTGTCACCTTTGTTCTAAAGAGGAAAATATGTACGAAGCATAGAAGGGATACGTAATAGTTACGGATTTTTTCGATGCTAATACAGGCAAGGACGTTTCCGACGCATTGCAGGAGCTTATACTTGCCAATCCCCATAAGACCATATTCTTCCCCGACGGAGAGTATGTTTTGGCAAAGCCTATATGTACTCCCGCGAATCCTAACAACAGCGTAGCGTTGCAGCTTTCGAATTTTGCTATTTAAAGCGGCAGACGGCTGGGACAGCGATGAGGCTATGGTCAGAATGGGCGGCGTGGACCAGCACTCTGTGTAAGAAGCAGGAGGCGTACAAGGTGTATGAGGGAAAGGGCTCGCTCAGCGGATGTAAGGCGTTCTTCTGTGAAACAGATGCCGGAGAGTGCATCTATCGCTCGGGAGAGGCATATATACACGGAGCCATAGTGGATACTTCCTTTTCTCCCGCAGGGCTGGGGGCGCGGCAGCTGCGTTTCCTACATCTTAAGTAGTATTTAATAAAAATAAACAAAAAGCCGTCCTTATCAAAGGCGGCTTTTTTGTTTTTTTATTAATGTTGCACAGATGTATCGACAGGCCAAAAAAAAGATTGACAAAGAACACAAAGTATGGTAAAATGATATTTACAAAAGTGAGCAAAAAATAAAGAAAGGAATGGCTCATATGAAAAAAAGAACAACAAAACTGTGGCGCGTAGCGGCCGAAATGATTTGCCTGCTCCTTATTTTCAGCATGATGGTTGGAATAGTTCCAATGACTGCCAGTGAGGCTGCTGCCGAAGGCAGTAAGCCTGAAACCGTAACTGTTGCTAAGCTGACTAAGGATGCCCCCCGAGGAACGGTAATAACCGAGGAATACGTTGAGCTTGTTACTCTCAAGAACGTCAATGTCCCCGCAAACGTTATTTCCGACCCCGAAGAAATATACGCTAAATATGCTAAGCGTGATCTCTATGCGGGAGAATTTATAAGCAACGACCAGCTTTCAAGCTCACCTGTAAGATCGGTCAATCCCGACCTTCTCGTGAAACCTATTACCGAGAACAAAGACGATTACGTAGTGGTTACAGATTACGTAGTTCCCAATACGGGCGAGGACCTTTCGGTATACCTACAGGATCTGATCGACAAGAACCCCAAAAGAACAATATATTTCCCCGACGGTGTATACACCATAGCGCGTCCCTTGACAACGTCGGCTGCCGGAAAGGGAAGTACGTCTATCCAGCTTTCCGACGGAGCTACCATAAAGGCGGCGAAGGGTACAGAGTGGAAGGATGTTGGCGGGGATGCGCTGATCTGTCTTGGTGCCTCTGCTCCGGCAAACGATATCGTGTCCGTAGGAAGCTATTATACCGTTATAGGAGGAACTCTTGACGGAAACGGAGTTACAAGCGGAATCTCCATTGACAGCGGACGTGAGACCGTAGTTCGTAACATCTGTATCAAGAATGCTAAAGTCGGTATCAGTGTAAAGGATGGTGCTAACGGCAAATCCTCCGACTGCGACTTTGAGGATATCACTATTATCGGTCAGGGTAAATCGGGCTCTGTCGGTGTTGAGGTTATCGGATACGATAATACCTTCAGCAATATAAGAATATACAATATGAAGACAGGAATGCACGTCACAAGCGGAGGAAACCTCATCAAGAACATATACATTTTCAATGACGAGGATGCTTTCCTTGGAAAGTCCACCACCGTTGGAATATATTCCAAGGAAAACAGCCGGATAAATCTGTGCCATACTGTTAACTGCTCCGTGGGATTTCAATTCGGAGCCGGAAGCGCGGTTTGGGATTGCACCTCAACCTGGACTACCAGCAAGATAACGACCCAGCATATGTTTACCTTTACCGGCAACAACCTTGTTACCAGCGCCTGCAAGGCTTACTTCTGCCCGGGAGAGGGCGTTGATGCCAAGTTTGTCGAGGGTAGTAAATGCGATATCCAGTTCATAGAGGGCTGTTACTTTGACACGTCTGCGGTAAGTGCCGACAGCTATCAGAAGTTCATTGCAGACGGAAACTCCATAATACCTGTTTCTAAGTAAGAGCATTGAGAAACATATGATGATATGGCTTGGAAACAATATGCGCAAGCTCTGTCCGCTCCTTTGCTTTCTGCTGGTATTCCCAGTGATACGTTGAAAACTATGAGACCGCATACGAGCTGAACCAGGCGTCCAAGATATGGGACTGCACGGCGGAGTGATACCGCTTTCGTAACAAAAGTGAAATGGAGAAAGGAAAACAAATATGAAATTCAGCAAGAACTTTAAGCGTATACTCAGCGCTGTTCTCTGCCTTTGTATGGTAATGGGAAGCCTGCTTATGCTTGCTTCCTGCGACACCGAAGCAGAGGGAGAGCAGCCCGAGGCTACCGACGGCACTAATATGGTGACCGTGGTAAGAGCCATTAAATACATGGAGATGGGAACAAAGATAGAAAGAGCTAACCTTGAAGAGGTCTCCATAGACAAATCTCTGGTTCCCGAGGGTGCTTATGCTACTATCAGGGAGGTAGTTAATAAGTTCCTTAAGACAGATGTTTACGCGGGCGATTATCTCTTCCCCGATAAGGTAGCTCCAGACACTCAGTTCCTTAAGGGTGATACAGAAATATCTGATCACGAGGATTACGTTATCGTGACCAAGTACCTTAAGGGTGTTACGGGAGATATGTCTACGGCTATACAGAAGGCTATTGACGAAAACCCCAATAAGACTATATATTTCCCCGATGGAAATTATCTTGTACACAAGCCGATACAGACCTCGGCTGACCCCGAGAAGTGTGTATCACTCAGGCTCTCCAACTATGCTGTTATTTCCGCAGGCGGAGACAAGTCTAACTGGAAGGAGGGTATGTCCGTGGTTGAGCTTGGCGCGAAGGACGAGACAAAGTCGCTTGACGCTAAGTACTATTTTATTGGCGGTTACGTAGATGCTAATTCCAGCGGCGACAGCAAGGCGGGAGCTATTGCAGTATGCGGTGGAAACGTGCTTATCAACAACGTTTCCGTTAAGGATGCGGAGATAGGTATGACTATCAAGGCAGGTGCAAGAGCCGATATTGACAGCTGTGTTGTTATCGGTAACAACGAGGATACCGCCATCGGTGTATTGGTAGAGAGCGAAGAAAATACCCTTACCAATATGAGACTTTGCCATATGACCATAGGCATTAAGCTTACTGGAGGAAACAACGTTCTCAGAAACCTCCATCCTCTCTTTGTCGGCGATGACAACAGATGGAGCACAGGCTTCTACGACGTAAGTGAAGGTAACTTCTACGACGTTTGCTACAGTGACCAATATGCTATATCCTTCTATATGGGTGAAAACACTAAGTCCATATACAACGGATGCTACGGCTACTGGTATGCAGGAAACGGCGATAAAATGGGTAGGACGGATAGCAATGGCAAGGCTATAACCGAAGGTCAGCATTACGGATTTTACGCTGTAAACGAGTTCAACTCCATAGTTAGAAATACGAGAATATCCCTTAAAAACGGACACAAGACTGATTGTGACCTGACCTACCTCAGAGTTGAGAAGAACGGTATAGTAAACCGTGCTGAAGGCCCTGCAGAGAACGCGGCAAGAACACCTTCCTATGAAGGAAACGGTGTAGTTCTTTTCCCCATAGATCACGTCGGTGACGAGCATAGAGCCGAGTGGTCTAAGTTCCTTAAGTCCGATTCGTTGGGTTGATTTCAGGAAGGAGATAAGGTATTATGAAAAAGACTAATGTATTAAAGAGAATACTTTGCATTTGTGTTATTGCCGTAACTCTTCTTGCGTTGACCTCCTGTAACGTTGGAGATATGAAGGACAAGGACAGTGCTATTACCGTAGTAAAGGTAAAGAGCAATATAGAAGCGGGCAAACAGCTTACCGCAGATATGTTTGAGACGGTGAAGGTTCCCGAAACAGCAGTTCCTCTTAACGCTATACGCGACGTAAGAAAGATAGAGGGCAAGTACAATACTCAGGCATTTTACGCGGGTGAGTATGTATTTATGGGTAAGCTCTCCGAGAGTGATCCTGCCAAGAAAAACGCTATTGATTACGAGAGCAACTTCGTAGTTACCGAGAAGATAGACGTGAAGGGCGATATTTCCGACGCGCTTCAGCAGCTTATAGACAAGAACCCCGGTAAGACCTTTGAGTTCCCCGATGGAGAATACGTGCTCTCCAAGCCCGTAAAGGTACCCGCAGACCCTGCTAAGGCAGTTTCTCTCCGCCTGTCCGACTTCGCTGTTATAAAGGCGGCGGATTCCTGGAGCAGCTCCGAGGCTATGTTCTGTCTCTCCGCTGGAACCATACCCGAGGGCAGCGAGCTCGTTAATACCTTCTATCTGACGGGTGGTCTCTTTGACGGTAACGGCAAGGCAACCGCAATATCGGTAGAGAACGGCGAGAACCTTCTCATAAGCGGCGTTGATTTCAAGAACGTTGTTACCGCTATTGATGTTAAGGGCGGTATAGTTGACGTTGAGAACTGTGACGTTATAGGCGCGGGCAGCGGCTCGGTTGCTCTTAAGGTTGCAGGTGAGTATTCCACCTACACCAACGTAAGAGTTTCCAATGCTGATGCGGCAGTTAACGTAAGCGGAAACAACAACCTCTTCAAGAGCGTTTACGCTACTTACGAAAACAAAGCTAACCAGCTCTGTGCTTTTGTAGATACCTCTTCAATGGGAAACAACTACGATATGTGTACGAGCGAGAACTTTGCTACGGGCTTCAGTGTAGGAACGGGAACGTCCACATACTCAGGCTGCTACGTAAAGTGGGAGAGCACAAGTATAACCAAGCAGGTAGCCTTCCTTTCTACGGGCAAGTTCAACTCGGTTATCAGAACCAGCAGAGTTGACTTTGATTTCGCTAACTGCGGCGGCGCGTATCTCGCTGATACCACCGAGGGCGGAGCAGGTCAGATACTCTGGCCTATGATAGGCGGCGTTTCCAATATGGCAGATACCTCTTATACTTCATATCTCAAGGGTACTGCCGCTGTTTTCAGATAATCGATATATATAAAAATATAAGGCTGACAAAAGTCAGCCTTATATTTTTATGTATTAAGGAAGGGAAATTTGCCTGAAACCCTTGAAAAAAGGAGGATTTTTTGTTATAATTAATTTGGGGTAGAGTTGCGTAGCACAATTTTACAGTCAATATATTTTTTCTCAGAAGGAGATTTTATTTATGTTATCATCACAGGACGTAATGCAATTGGTACAAAGCTTAATATGGCTTCTCGCTGGTGTCGGCGTGTTTATCGTTGGTATGAATTTTTTGGGCGATGCTCTCGAAAAAAGCGCGGGAAGCGGAATGAAAAAGCTTCTCGGTAAGATAAGTAACAACCGTTTTTCTGGCGTTGGGATAGGCGCGGGTGTTACCGCTATTATTCAAAGCTCCTCGGCTACCTCCGTAATGGTAATCGGTTTGGTAAATGCGGGAGTTATGACTCTTACTCAAGCCACTCCCATTATTATGGGAGCGAATATCGGTACTACCGTTACGGGTGTACTGGTTGCGCTAAAGAACGATATTTTTAATATGGCTATGTATCTTCTTGCCTTTGCGGGAGTTATGATGGGCTTCGCAAAGAAGGAGAAGCTAAAGCTTGCGGGCAGTCTTTGCAGTGGATTAGGTCTTATATTCGTGGGACTTAACGTTATGAGCAGCGAGCAGGCTTTTGGAAATCCCCTTGTTGAAGCAATGTTTACAAATATATTCAAGGTCGTTGATTTTCCCCTGCTTCTTATTCTTATCGGCGTAATATTTACCGCCCTTATTCAAAGCTCCTCCGCGGCTACCGGTGTAGTTATCACTATGGTAGGCGCAGGTGTTTTGCCTCTTGAACTTGCGCTGTTTATAATTTTGGGAGCTAATATCGGTACGTGCGTGACCGCGCTTTTGGCAGCTATCGGAGCTAACGCAAACTCAAAGCGTGTTGCCCTGATACACTTTACCTTTAACGTTATAGGCACAGTACTTTTTACAGCTATCATATGGATATTCAAGGAGCCCGCGGTGAACCTTTTGGTTTCAATATTCCCCGGAGAGGACCCGATGTCCTTGCAGATGCGTGTGTCTATGTTCCACGTAATATTCAACGTGACTACGACTCTTGCCCTGCTGCCCTTCGTAAAGCATCTGGTCAAATACTCCTGCCTGGTTATTAAGGATAAGAAGAAAGATGAAGAGAGCCTTACGCTTAAATACGTTGATGAGCGACTTTTGACAACGCCTCCCGTTGCCTTGATGCAGGTTAAAAGGGAGATGGACTATATGCTCGGTCTTGTTGAGGAGAATACGAGGCTTTCCTTTGTGGCAATGGAGAGCGGTTCACTTGAACACAGTGACAGGATAAGCGAAAACGAGCGCATTATAGACTTTACCAACAGTGCGCTGACCAAATTTATTATCAAGCTTTCGCCAGGTGTTGAGCAGAGTGACGAGCGTGTGATAGGCTCGTATTTCCACGTGCTTAATGACCTTGAGCGTATTGGCGACCACGCTGAAAACTTCCACGAGATCGGCGTGGAGATGAGCCGCAAGAATATAGTATTCTCCGATAAGGCAAAGGTTGATATAACCAGAATGAGAGAAACTGTAATGGAGATGTTTGTGATAGCTAAGGACGCTTTTGAGAATCTTCACAGGGAAGAGCTTCCTCGACTTACGGCTCTGGAAAATAAAACCGACGAGATGAAGCGAGAGCTTACGGCAAGTCACTTTTCCCGCCTTGCGGAAGGAAACTGTTCTATGGATGTCAGCCCATATTATTCCTCTACCGTTGTAGGTCTTGAGCGTGTGGCCGACCATCTTGTAAACGTAGGCTACAGTATAGTTAACCCCACGGGTTCTCAAAAGGAGAGCGAATAAGCGTAGCGTTTACACTCGGCAAATATTTGATATAAGCATATTTAGCATAGGCGAATTGGAGGTATTACTGTGAAAATAGTAATCATTGGACTTGGAACCATAGGCACGACTATATTGAAGAGTCTGTCGGGGGAAGATCATACCATAACGATAATTGATGAAGATAAGGATAATATAGAAAGACTTATAGAAAAATGCGACGTTCAGGGAGTCGTGGGAAACGGTGCTTCCATTGATATTCAAAGAGAAGCGGGAGTTAAAGATGCTGACGTTATTATCGTGCTGACCAACAGCGACGAGCTTAACATATTTGCCTGCCTTGTAGCCAAGAAGCTTGGTGCAAAGAATACCATAGCACGCGTGAGAAATCCCGAATATCGCAAACAGATACTTGAGATGAAGGACGAGCTCGGTATTTCTATGATAGTCAATCCCGAGCAGGATACCGCTACCGAAATATATAATCTTATCAACCTTCCCGAGATAGCAAAGGTTGAACGCTTTGCTAAGGGCAGAGTGCTGTTGGTGGAGATAGTTGCCGACAAGGACTGTGCTCTTGTTGGGGAAACGCTTATATCTATCGGAAAAAAGCTGCGCACAAGAGTGCTTATATGCGCGGTGCAAAGAGATAATGAGGTCATTATTCCCGCGGGCAACTTTGAGATAAGGGAAGGGGATAGAATACACTTTACCTCGGATGCGAAATCCTTGCGTGATTTTCTCTCGGAGATACGTATGGTAAGCTCTCCCCTGAAAAATATAATGATAGTGGGGGGAAGCAAAATAGGCTACTATCTTGCGGATGAGCTGTCAAAAAAGAAATATAACATAAAGCTTATTGAGGGTGACAGGGCTACCGCTGAGGAGCTTGCGGACAGCTTGCCGCGAGTAACGGTCATCAACGGTAACGGAGCACAGCACGACCTGCTTATTGAGGAAGGCATTGAGGCGATGGACGCTTTTGTGGCGCTTACCGATATTGACGAGGAAAACATGGTTGTTTCCATGTTCGCCAATAAAATGAAGGTGAGAAAGACCATTACCCAGATAAAGAGCGACGACCTTTATGGAATGCTCTCGGAGCTTGGTATCAATAACAACGTGTCTCCTAAGGATATCGTTGCCAACCGCATTATCAGCTATATAAGAGCTCTTGAAAATACAATTGGAAGTAATATTCTTACGCTTTACCGTTTGGTAGGTAACCGTGTCGAGGCGCTTGAGTTTCTCGCCAAGCGTCAGGAGAAATTTTACGACACGCCCTTGCGTCAGCTTAAGATAAAGGATAATTGCCTTATCGCGTGCATTATCCGAGGCTCGACTGTTATAATTCCCGACGGAAATTCTTCAATACAGCTTGGAGATAACGTCATTGTTGTTACAACGCACAAGAACTTTGACGATCTGGCAGATATTTTTGAGTAAGGCGGCGTGAAGTATGAACTATAAGAAACTTGGAAAAATACTTGGCAAGATAATGATTCTTGAAGGTATACTTATGCTTGCGCCGTTGCTGGTAAGCATCGTATATAAAGAAGAAGCCAAGTATAAGCTAGCCTTTTTGGTGCCCATAGCGGCACTTACCTTAATTGGTGCATTGCTCCAGCTTCCAAAGCCTAAGCGTGAGGTACTGTATCAAAAGGAGGGCTTTGCGCTGACGGCAATGGTATGGATAATTATGACCTTGTTCGGCGCGATTCCCTTTGTTATGAGCGGAGATATTCCAAATTATATCGACGCTTGCTTTGAGATGATGTCGGGCTTTAGCACAACGGGCGCAAGTATAATTACGGATATTACAAAGATATCACACTCTATCCTTTTCTGGAGAAGCTTTTCTCAGTGGATAGGGGGAATGGGAATACTTGTGTTCGTGCTTATATTTATTCCCGAAAGCAACGAGGGCTCCTCAATGCATCTTTTGCGTGCGGAAAGTCCCGGACCTCAGGTGGGTAAGATAGTGTCCAAAATGAAGGTCACTACAAGGATACTGTATCTTATATATCTTGGAATGACGGTGCTTGAGGTAGCTATACTTATGCTTGACAAGCCTATACCGGGATATGAAGGTGAGCAGTTTTTCTTTAGTCTGCTTACAGCCTTTGGCTGTGGAGGAGCTGGCGGTTTTAGCTTTATTCCGGGCAGTATGGAGCTGTTTAATCCGTTTTCCCAGTATGTAATGGCTATATTCCTTATATTGTTTGGATGCAATTTCAGCCTGTATTATCTCTTGCTTATAGGCAAGGTCAAGGCAGTATTTAAAAGCGAGGAGCTTAAGGCATATTTCCTTATTGTTGTTTCGGCAGTGGCTCTCATATTTGTTAGTCTTGTGTGGAGATTTGAAGCGTTTTCACAAGTCTATACCGTGGAGGAATCCTTCCGACATTCGCTGTTTCAGGTGGCGTCCCTTATAACTACGGCAGGATTTTCTTCTACCGACTATAATCTTTGGCCAATACTGGCTGTTACCACATTGACAGTGCTTATGTTTATTGGAGGAATGGCAGGCTCTACTGCTGGCGGAGTGAAGGTGTCAAGGATAGTTATAGCTTTAAAAGGCGGGTACATCAACGTCAGAAAGCTGATAAATCCCCGTTACGTTCCTAAGGCTAAAATGGAAGAAAAGAGCCTCGAAGAAAAGACCATAAACGATGTGTTTGCCTTTATAACTTTATATTTATTTATATTGATAGCAGTAGTATTTCTGCTTTCCTTTGATCCTGTGAACGGACAAATGATAACGATAGTCTCGGATGGGGGCGCTTATGAGGTAAGGCATGGATTTTTCTCTAATTTTTCGGCAACCTTGGCTTGTATCTCAAATGTTGGCCCCGCATTTGAAGCTGTCGGTCCTTATGCGAGTTATGTTGAGTATGGAGCGTTTTCAAAGATAATTCTCACATTTACAATGATGCTTGGACGTTTGGAAATATTGCCTGTGCTTATACTTTTCAGCCCTAAGACCTGGAGGAGAAGATAAAAGCAAAAAGGATATGCAGAGGCATATCCTTTTTGCTTGGTGCGGGTAACAGGGGTCGAACCTGCACGAATTAACATAAGATCCTAAATCTTACGCGTCTGCCAATTCCGCCATACCCGCATATTAAATT
>CAJGCD010000031.1 GCA_904501715.1 uncultured Clostridia bacterium | reverse complement strand
GTAAAGGTTCTCGTATTTGCAAAGGGCGATAAGGTTCAGGCAGCTCTTGACGCAGGCGCAGATTACGCAGGCGGAGCAGAGTACGCTGACAAGATCGTTCAGGAGAACTGGTTTGATTTTGACGTAGTAGTTGCAAGCCCCGATATGATGGGCGTTATCGGTAAGCTCGGTAAGGTTCTCGGTCCTAAGGGACTTATGCCTTCTCCTAAGGCAGGAACTGTTACCCCCGACGTTGCGAAGGCTGTTACAGAGGCTAAGGCAGGTAAGATCGAGTACCGTCTCGACAAGACCAACATTATCCACTGTCCTATCGGTAAGGCTTCCTTCGGTGTTGAGAAGCTCACCGAGAACTTCAACACTCTCGTAGGTGCTGTTATCAAGGCAAAGCCTGCTGCTGCAAAGGGTCAGTACATCAAGAGCTGTGTTATCGCAAGCACTATGGGCCCTGGAATCAAGATCAATCAGGCGAAGCTTGGTTAATTAATAACAACGAAAAGGCTGTTTTAAAACAGCCTTTTTTTGTGCTTGACAATTTGACACAAATATGGTACACTTTTGTTGGATAAAAGATTTTTAACGGAAGGTGTCTGCCGTGAAATATACAAAAGTAATTAAGCGTGTATACGGATTTCTGCTTTGCTTTGCTCTGGCGCTAAGCATATTTACTGCGGATATGTCTGCCGCCCGTAAAGAAAATTTAAATTCCGACGGGAACGAGCCTGAATTCGTTGATATTTTTGTGTGGACGGAGGATATACCTCAGGGGTCGGTAATTTTGGAGGAGCACGTAAAGAAAATAACGGTCAAAAATGAGAATATACCTTCCAACGTTATAGACAATGCCGAAGAAATATACGCAAAATACGCAAAAAGAGATCTGTACGAGAACGAGTATGCATCTGCGGATCAGCTTTCTTCCGCGGTTATGCAGAAGGCAAATTTTGATGTTTTGCTGAAGCCTATCACTGCGTCGACGGATGATTACGTTATCGTCACGGACTATCTTATACCAAATACAGGTGAGGATTTGGCATATTTTCTGCAAATGATGATTGATAAAAATCCAAACAGGACTATTTATTTTCCCGACGGAACGTACGTAATTTCCTCACCGCTCCTTACGTCTGCGATAGGAAAGGAAAGTGTGTCCATTAAATTATCCGACGGAGCTGTAATAAAGGCATCCTTGCTTTGGAAGAATATCGGCGGAGATGCTATGATCTGCCTTGGAGGAGCGGCTCCCAAAAATGATATAGTCAGCATTGGAAGCTATTACAGTATTATGGGCGGAACTCTCGACGCAAACGGAAGAACTAACGGTATAGCCATTTATAGCGGCAGAGAGTCTGTCATAAGAAATATTTGTATCAAAAACGCAAGGACGGGAATTTTCATAGACGAGGGAGCAAACAGCGGCTCATCCGACTGTGATTTTGAGGATATTACCATTATAGGTACAGGCAGAGTTGGCTCCATCGGTATTGATAATAAGGGATATGATAACACCTTTACCAATATCAGGATATACGATATGGTGACAGGCTTCCGTAATAACGGAGGTGGGGAAATATCAAGTATATACGTGACGAACACCCAAAAAAGTGATAAAAATAAGCTTAAAACGGTAGGTATCAGCAGCGGAGGACGACTTTATAACTGCGTTACGGAAAATTGTGCCGTTGGGTTTGAGGTAAAGGGCGCGCCGATTATTTTTGATTGCGTTTCTACGTGGACTTCGAGCGAATTTACTACCCAAACAATGTTAAAAATAAGCGATTCAAACAACGTATTCAGCGGCTGCAGAGCTTATTTTTGCGATGGTGACGGGGTATCGGCTAATTTTGTAACAGGTGTCCAGAATGATAAATTTCCTATTTTGGATGGATGCTATTATGAGAGCAGCAAATGAAAATAAGACCTCTGCTTAGGGCAGAGGTCTTGTGTTTTTCACAGGCGGCAAGCAAGTTTGCAATAAACTCTTGACAAACAGACAAAAAAAGTGTACAATATACTATGTATATATGTGTCATAAAAGTGATTTGATGATATTTGAAATCTCGATATGATATATCTATAATCTTTGATAAAAAAATAAAGGACAAGGAGGTGCTTAGAAATGGAATTGATTTATGCGATCTTGATGGCAGTTGCCGCCTTTTTGGTAGCAGGTGTCGCTTCCGCACTTATCTTCCGCAAGGTAGGCTATAACGCCCGTAAGCGTGTTGCCGAGGCGGAGATAGGCTCCGCAGAGGACGAGGCGAAAAGAATTCGTTCCGAGGGCGCAAAGCAGGCTGAGACCTTGAAAAAGGAAGCCTTGATAAGTGCTAAGGAAGAAATACTTAAGCAGAGAAACGAAGCGGAAAAAGAGCTTAAAGAGCGTCGCGCTGACGTTTCAAGAATGGAACGCCGTATTACCCAGAAGGAAGAAAATCTGGATAAAAAGGCAGAAGCGCTTGAACAGAAAAATGAGTTGCTCGATAAGAAGATAAAGGAAAATGATGTTTTGCGTGAACAGATCAATGAGCTTCGCCATAAGGAGCTTGAGGTTCTCGAGGAGATATCAAAATTTTCTGCCGAGGAAGCTAAGGAAGAGCTTATCAACCGTGTTGAATCCGAAGTGAAGCACGAGTTAGCTCAGAGAATGTCCGACCTTGAGGCTCAGTTCAAGGAGGATGCCGATGCAAAGGCAAAGAACATAATTTCACTTGCCATTCAGAGATGTGCCGCAGACCATGTGGCAGAAACAACAGTTTCCGTAGTGTCCCTTCCCAACGAGGATATGAAGGGAAGAATAATCGGACGCGAGGGAAGAAACATTCAGATGTTGGAAAAGCTTACGGGTGTCGAGCTTATAATCGACGATACCCCCGAGGCTATCACCCTTTCGGGATTCGACCCCGTTAGACGTGAAATTGCCCGTATAACCCTTGAAAAGCTCATTTCCGACGGACGTATCCACCCGTCAAGAATCGAAGAGACGGTGGAAAAGGCGACCAGAGAGGTCGAAACCAATATCAAGCAGGCAGGAGAGCGTGCGACCTTTGACGTGGGTATTCACGGCATAAACGCTGATCTTGTAAGAATGCTTGGAAGACTCCGTTACAGAACCAGCTACGGACAGAATGTTCTTAAACATTCTATTGAGGTAGCGCTTATAGCGGGAATGATAGCAGACGAGCTTGGTATTGACAGTACGGTAGCAAAGCGCGCAGGATTGCTGCACGATATCGGAAAAGCGCAGACTCACGAAATGGAAGGCTCGCACGTAGAGCTTGGAGTAAATCTCGCAAAGAGATACAAGGAATCCCGCGACGTTATCCACGCCATAGAGGCGCATCACGGAGACGTAGAGCCGCAGACTATTACTGCTGTAATAGTTCAGGCAGCAGACGCTATATCTGCTGCAAGACCCGGAGCCCGTAGAGAGGATCTTGAAAATTATATTAAGAGACTTGAGAAGATCGAGGAGATCGCGAAAGGATTTTCGGGAGTTGATAAAGCCTTTGCCGTTCAGGCGGGCAGAGAAATACGCGTAATGGTAAAGCCCGAGGAGGTAAACGACGACGGAATGAAGCTTATAGCAAGAGAAATGGCTGTAAAGATTCAGGAAGAGGTCAAGTATCCGGGTCAGATAAAGATAAATCTTATCCGAGAGAGCCGCGCGGTAGATTACGCAAAATAAAAATTCACTCAAGGAGTGTTATCCATATATTTCACATAAAACCACAAGGGTAATATGGCGGAGATCCGCTGGAGATAAATTGGATAAAGGGGCTGTGCCGAATGGCAAACAGCCCCTTGATTTTTTTTCATTCCTGTGGTAGAATATAGAAAAGATATTTTGGAGGATGCGAAGATGAAGAAGGTAGAGCTTTATACCGACGGAGCGTGCAGAGGAAATCCCGGGCGCGGCGGCTGGGGAGCAATTCTCGTTTATGCGGGAAGAGAAAAGGAGCTGTCGGGGGGAGAACCTATGACCACCAATAACCGAATGGAGCTTATGGCGGCTATTGCGGGTATGGAGGCACTGAAGGAGCCCTGCGAGATAACCATTACGTCCGACTCTAAATATCTTGTTGACGCTATAAATCAGGGTTGGCTTGAGTCGTGGAAAAAAAGAGGATGGAAAAAGGCAGATAAGTCTCCCGTGCTAAACGTTGAGCTCTGGCAAAGAATAGATGAGCTGCTGTCTGTACATAAGGTCAAATTTGTCTGGGTGCACGGACATACGGGACATCCGTATAATGAGCGCTGCGACACCTTGGCAACAGCCTTTGCGGATAGCTTTGAGGAATAAAAAAAGAGGCGCAAGCCTCTTTTTGTTTTATGTCAGCAGACCCTCGATAAGCAGCTTCACGCCTATTCCCACAAGAACGATACCGCCCGCGAGCTCTGCTTTAGACTTGAATTTTGCGCCAAACTTATGACCTATCACAACCCCCGCAGCGCAAATAACAAAGGTAACAGCTCCAATGATTCCAATTGAGGAAACTATATTTATATCGGGGTAAAGAGAGAACGTGATGCCAACAGCCAGCGCGTCAATACTGGTTGCGATAGCCAGCATAAACAGCTCCTTTATATCAAGGCTGTCTTCTTTTTCACAACAGCAATCCTCGTCATCTTTGAAGGATTCCAAAGCCATCTTTCCTCCGATAAAGGCAAGGAGAGCGAAGGCTATCCAATGGTCAAAGGCAGAAATATATTGAACCAACTGATTGCCGAGAAGCCAACCGATAAGCGGCATAAGCATCTGAAATCCACCGAAAAACACGGCGATTATAATTATTCTCAGCTTTTTTAGCTTAGGCATCTTTATGCCCTTACAAATTGATACGGCAAAGGCGTCCATTGCTAAGCTTACGCCTGTGAGAAAGATTTCAAAAAATCCCATATTTACCTCTTTAAAACAGTTCTGACCTTGATATTATAGCATAATATGCTTTTATTGTCAAGGCAATAAAGGTCGTATTTGGTTTAGAACTGACATATAGTATGAAATATAAGGATTTTACTTTATAATGTTGAAAAAAATATATATTTGTGATATAATCTATAAGACGTTAGTTTAGATGAAGGACTTGGAAAAATGGAAAATAAAAAGGAAAAAAAGGGACTGGGAATAAGTGCCAGATCCTTTATTGTTGCGTTGGTCATAATATTCGTCCTAATGTGTCTTACATATGCGGTTACTTTCTTTGTACCCGCGGGAGAATACGCAAGGGTTGATGACGGAAACGGACAGTCAATAATAGTTACTGACAGCTTTAAGTATACCGAGGGGGGGCTTCCGTTTTGGAAATGGATACTTTCACCCGTGCTGGTGTTGGGGGCAGAGGGAAGCGGAACTATCATAGCTGTTATAATATTTCTTTTGCTGGTGGGCGGAGTATTTAACGCCCTTGATAAGAGCGGGATGATGAAATATATGCTTGACAAGAGAGTCTCCAAATTCGGTGGCGTGAGATATAGACTTCTTGCCATAGTTATCTTGTTCTTTATGTGTATGGGCGCGTTTATAGGCTCTTTTGAGGAATGTGTGCCGCTGGTACCCATAGTGGTAGGACTCGCGGTTGCCTTGGGATGGGATGAGCTTACGGGACTTGGAATGAGCCTGCTCGCCATAGGCTGCGGATTCTCCTCGGGGGTGTGCAATCCGTTTACGGTTGGTGTGGCACAGGAGCTTGCAGGATTGCCTATGTTTTCTGGCATTTGGTTTCGTCTGATATCCTTCGCACTTATATATGTTATGTTGCTGCTGTTTGTGAGATGGCATGCTAAAAGAGTAGAGAAGCCCATTGAGACGACAGATATCGGAAGAGAGTTTGTAGCCGATAAAAATATGGACATATCATTGATGCTGTTCGTACTTGTTCTCGGAATTGGAATAGCTATGGTGCTTTGCTCTGTTTTCGTTACCGTTTTGCAGGACTATACTATGGTAATAGTTGCTCTCACGTTTTTGGTTGCGGGCGTGGCTGCTGTAATGGTGTCAGGTATGAATAGCGTTACCCTTGGAAAACACTTCTTTAACGGAATAGTCAGTATACTTCCTGCAGTGCTTATGATACTTATGGCAAGCTCTATAAAATACACGCTTACTGAGGGGAAGATACTTGATACGCTCTTATATTATGCGGTAGAGATGGCAGAGAAGCTTCCAAAAGGAGCAATGATACTGTTCATATATTTTATAGTGTTGGTGATGAATTTCTTTATCAGCTCTGGCTCGGCAAAGGCATTTTTGCTTATCCCGGTTATTCTGCCATTGGCACAGGTATTTGGAATATCCTCCCAGCTTTCTGTGCTTGCTTTTGCTTTCGGCGATGGATTTTCAAACATTCTGTATCCCACCAACCCTGTTCTGCTTATAAGTCTTGGGCTTGCTAACGTAAGCTACGGCAAGTGGTTCAAATGGACGTGGAAGCTTCAGGCGGTCATATTGTGCCTTACAAGTCTTTTGCTTTGGTTTGGATTGGTTATAGGATATTAAGGCAAGGAGAGAGATGTGGAGATTGATAAATAAAAATCACTGAGAGGGCAGCTTTATGAAGGACGTCAGAATAACAGTTATGAGAATAGCTAAATATGATGATTTGATTGAAAAATATGAAAATCCCATAGAGCATACCTGTGATATGGTCTTAGGAAGCGTATTTGTATCAAGGAACGCCCAGCGCCCTGAGGGTATGTGCGACAGCGCGTGGGAGAGTATGGAATATTTCGTCAGGTCACTTGCCGAGGGTGGAGGAAACTTCTACGACGGCTGGATGAAAAACAAATATTCGGCAATGATATCCTGCAATGATGGATTTCGCCCCGTGAGCTTTTTGCTTGAAACTGTTGAATAAGGAGAAAAGATATGAATTTTAAGGAAATAGCGGAAAACAGACAGTCCTGCCGAAGCTACGACAGCGCAAAAGAGGTCGAGCGAGAAAAGATAGATGCCATACTTGAGAGCGCAAGGCTCTCTCCCTCTGCCTGCAACGGACAGCCCTACCATATAACCGTATGCACGGGCGATGCGGCAAAGCAGGCGGCAAAGGCGGTACAGGGAATGGGAATGAATAAATTTGCCGACCAAGCCCCCGTTCTGCTTGTGATTTCCGAGAAGCCCTATGTAAAGACTGCGGCATTTGGTGCTCGTGTCAAGAAAAATGACTACCGTTCCATAGATATAGGTATCTTGACCGCGTATATCACCGCTGAGGCAGCGGCTCAGGGGCTCGGAACCTGTATACTCGGCTGGCTTAATGACGAGGAGCTTCGTCGAATATGCGGAATTGACGGCACGGTAAGGCTCGTTATAACTCTTGGATATGCCGATCCCGCCGAAAAGCTCAGAGTCAAGAAGCGCAAGGATATAGATGACCTTGTAAAAATAATTTGTTGATATAACGGAGGGTAAAATATGCTCGATGTAGGAATGAAGGCGCCCGATTTCAAATTGCTTGACAAGGAAGGAAAAAGTGTATCACTGTCCGATTTTTTGGGCAAAAAGGTGGTACTCTACTTTTATCCCAAGGATAATACCCCCGGATGCACACGTCAAGCCTGTGCTTTCGCGGGGAGCTATAAGGAGTTTCAGAATAAAAACGTAGAGGTGATCGGTATAAGCAAGGACAGCGTGGCATCCCACGTCAAATTTGCCGAGAAATACGGACTGCCCTTCGTGCTGCTTTCCGACCCCGAGCTTGAAGCTATAAAAGCATATGATGTGTGGCAGGAAAAGAAGCTTTGCGGGAAGACGTCTATGGGTGTGGTTCGTACCACGTTCATTATTGACGAAAAGGGAATTATTGAAAGAATAATGCCCAAGGTGAAGCCCGATACCAATGCCGAGGAGATATTGGCGAGCATCTAAAAGAAATAAGGGGCTGTCTCATTTAGCGCAGAACAAAAACACACAAGCAAATAAAGGATAAAAAAGCCGCTTTGCTATCAAAAAAGGATAGTTAAAGCGGTTTTTGTGTAGAAATTTTCAAGGTAAACCTTTCAAATTTCATTTTATGTGTGTTTTTTAGCCGCGAAAACGCTCTCTGACGTACCTTTGTACGCCGACGAGAACGATTTCACGACTTCTGTATCTTAATGACACAGCCCTTTTGCTTAAGCTTCGCTGAAGCTATCTTTTCCTACGCCGCAAAGAGGACATTCAAAATCCTCGGGAAGCTCCTCAAGCTTGGTTCCGGGTGCTATTCCGTGCTCGGGAGCACCTGCTGCCTCGTCATATTCCCATCCGCATATGTCACATACATATTTTTTCATAGTTTTACCTTCTTTCTTTAAATTAAGTATTATATTTGTTTTTTCAGGTTATTCAATTATTCTGCCGTCAGTGGAAATGGTTATCACCTGCCACGGAATAAATTTACCGCTTGCCTGAAGCGCGCGCTTGACAGCATTTTCAATACCGCCGCAGCAAGGTACCTCCATACGGACTATCTTGACACTTTTAATGTCGTTGTTTTTGATTATAGCGGTCAGCTTTTCCGCATAGTCGCCCTCGTCCAGCTTTGGACAACCGATAAGGGTGATGTGATTACGGATAAATTCATTATGGAAATTTCCGTATGCGTAAGCCGTACAATCAGCGGCGATAAGTAGATTTGCGCCGTCAAAATACGGAGCGTTTACGGGAACCAGCTTAATCTGGCAGGGCCACTGTGAGAGCTGACTGGTGACGGCTGTGGGCTTTGATATTGGGGAGGGCGTGTCACGCTTGATAGCCTTTGATTGTGTTCCGGGACAGCCGCAGGGAAGCTTTACGCCGAATTTTTGCATCATTGCCTGACGTACGGCTTCCTCGTTATACGCGGGAGCCTCGCGTTCCTCAAAGGATATGGCATCCACAGGGCAGGCGGGCAGACAGTCGCCCAAACCGTCACAGTAATCCTCGCGTGTCAGCCGTGCCTTACCGTTTATCATTTCTATGGCGCCCTCGTGGCAAGCCGCCGCGCAAGCGCCGCAGCCGTTGCACTTTTCTTCGTCTATTTTTATTATCTTTCTTTTCATAAGCTCTTCCTTACGGATTTTTTGTTAGAAGTCCTTGACTTTCTGGTATTATTATAGTATAATTTAATCACAATGTATGTTGAATTTTCAACAAAAAGGAGAAATTTTGAAAAAATATTTGGAAATTCTCAAAAAATGTCCTCTGTTTTACCGCATAGACGAGGAGGATATGCTCCGTATGCTTGGCTGTCTTGGGGCAAGAGTGGAATTTTTCGATAAGCATTATACCGTAATGTCAGAGGGGAGCTCGGCGAAATATATAGGAATAGTGCTTTTGGGGTCTGTGCAGATAATACAGAACGATTATTACGGAAACCGAAGTATACTTGGCAATATAGGGTGCTCCGAGGTCTTTGCCGAGGCGTTTGCCTGTGCCGAGATAGATGACGTTCCCATAACGGTGATAGCTAACGAGCCGAGTGAGATAATGCTTATTGATTGCAAGCATATTCTGCATACCTGCGCCAACGGATGTGGCTTCCATCATCAGCTTATATTCAACCTCATGAAGGACCTTGCAATGAAAACTATCGTTTTTCATCAAAAGATAGATATCATATCAAAAAGGTCTACACGCGACAAGCTTATGGCATATCTGGCGCTTTACGCAAAAAAGGTGAACAGCAACAGCTTCGAGATACCCTTTGACCGTCAGGAGCTTGCCGATTATCTTGAGGTAGACAGAAGCGGACTCTCGACAGAGATAAGCAAGCTGAGAGCTGAGGGAATACTTGAAAGCAACAAAAAGCATTTTAAACTGTATTAAAAAGGAGAAAAAGAAATGTCAGCATTTTTGGATTCATTACACCCAATCGTCGTATGCTTTATCGTATGCGCCGCAAAAATAATTGAAATTACCATTCAGTCACTCAAGACCTGTATGATGGTCAAGGGGCAGAGAATGAAGGCCGCGGGACTGGGATTTTTGGAGTGTATCATCTGGGGACTCGTTATATCCACCATAATAGGAACTTTGGGAGATAATATATTCCTGTTGCTTTTCTATTGCGTAGGATATGCCACGGGTCTGTTCCTTGGATCTACCATAGAGAGCAAGATAGCTCTTGGTACGTCTAACCTTGAGCTTATTGCAAGTGATGAGAGCACGGAAAAGATAACCGAGTATCTGAGAGCTAACAATAGAGGTTATACTGTATTTGAAGGACACGGTTCTACCGACAAGATGAATATGATATTCGTGGTCCTTCCGAGAAAGGAAACACCAAAGGTCCTCAAGGATATACGCAGGACTTGCGATAACAAGGTGTTTGTCGTAGCGTCCGAGGTCAGCAAATATGCCGGTGGCTACGGTATGATGAAGTAAAGGGAGGTCTTGTCTTGAATCCTAATTATAAACGTACTAAGCTTGCCTGCTATGCGGCTTATTTTACCATGTCATCAATATTCAGTCTGCCTCCGCTGCTGTTCGTTACCTTCAGGGAGACATACGGCATATCCTATACTCTCCTTGGAACGTTAGTGCTTACAAATTTCTGTACACAGCTTGGGGTAGACCTTATATTTACACTGTTTTCAAAGCATTTCAACGTGCGTAAGGTCGTCAGGATAATGCCTGTTCTTACCTCCCTCGGACTTTTGATATACGCTTTGTTTCCTATGATGTTTCCGCATATGGCATATGCGGGACTGCTGCTTGGAACCGTGATTTTTTCGGTATCGGCAGGTTTATCCGAGGTGCTGCTTAGCCCCGTTATAGCTGCCATACCCTCTGAAACACCGCAGAGAGATATGAGTACGCTTCATTCGCTTTACGCTTTCGGGGTGTTTACGGTAGTTCTTATAAGTACTGCTTTTCTTAAGCTTTTTGGAACCGAAAATTGGATGTATCTTACTATGTTCCTTGCCACACTTCCTCTTATATCCGCGGCTTTGTTTATGGTATCGCCAATGCCTCCTATGGATACAAATCAGAAAGAGAGGTCGGACTTGGGAGGAACAAGAAGGAGAACCCTCGGACTGGCTCTGTGCGTGGGATGTATCTTCTTTGGAAGCTGCGCGGAAAACGTTATGAGCAACTGGATATCGGGATATATGGAGACAGCATTGCACATAGATAAGGCAGTAGGCGATATTCTTGGAGTGGCAATGTTTGCTATATTGCTTGGAACAGCAAGGATATCTTATGCGCGCTTCGGTAAAAATGTCGTGAGGGTATTGCTTTGCGGAATGATAGGCGCGGCGGTGTGTTACGTTGCTGCGGGGATATCTACGGGTACAGTGTTGCCTTTTATAGCTTGTATACTTACGGGATTGTGTGTGTCTATGCTTTGGCCCGGAGCTTTGATAATGATGGAAGAGAAAATACCAAATGCAGGCGTAGCCGCCTTTGCGCTTATGGCGGCGGGAGGTGACCTTGGAGCGTCTGTTGCCCCTCAGCTTATGGGAATAGTGGTTGACAGGGTATCGGCTACGCCCTTTGCCGCCGAGCTTGGTATGAGCTTAGGAATGTCGGCAGAGCAGATAGGTATGAAGGCGGGAATGCTGGTAACGGCTATATTTCCCATAATAGGAACGGTTATTTTGCTTTGCGCAATACGTTATTTTAAAAAAGATTATATAAATAAGCAATCAAGCTAAATTTAATAGCTAAGCAAAGAAAACGATGAGGAAGCCAATTGATTCCTCATCGTTAATTTTTATATTACATAAGTTACCATTATGGGATCTCTGAAGATACCAATTTGGGGGTGGCAAATGTGAAGTTCTCGTGTACTCAAATATCTTCAAGAAGTGTAAAATATACGTATATTTGCCGTATTTGATTGATCTTATAGAATGGGAAAATGAAGAAACTGATTTGTTCTTGTGAATAACAATTTTAGAGTAGTTGAGCTGTACTAAAAGTTGCAAGAAACTGACACCTTGATATAAAGTTGATGCTAAAAAGCGACAACTCACTATTTACAAAATCAGAAAAGAGTGTTATAATTATACTGTCGACAAGCATACAGAAGGGTGAATGGTATACCAAAATGAGAAATAACGAGAAATTTAATCGAATCCGTCCCTTGAAGATTTGGGAGATTCTGCAAAGAGAGACAGATGAGGATCATCCCATGGGAACTGAGAAACTTCGTGCCAAGCTGATGGAGTGCGGTATTGAAGCGCACAGAACCACTATCTATGAGGATATCAAGCTTCTTAATGACAGTGGTTATGAGATTATGTCCCGCAGAGGTAGAAGTAACCAGTACTACGTAATCGATCGCAAATTCTCCAATCCGGAGATTCATATTCTCTTGGATGCGGTCCAAGCATCAAGCTTTATTACCGAAAAAAAGACGGCAGAGCTTGTAGATAAAATCGCACAGCTCGCGGGAAGCCAAAAAGGACTTGTTCTAAAGAAGAACATCGTTCAGTTTAACACAGCAAAAAGCTCAAATGAGTGTATATATTATAACGTTAACGAAATTATAACGGCAATCAATAATCGACAGAAGATTATCTTCCTTTACTTTGATTACGATAGCAACCACAATAGAGTGTACCGTAAGGGCGGACACCATTACGTAGTCAGTCCCTATGCCACTGTTTTCGATGACGGACACTATTATATTGTTGTCTACGATAAGCGCTATAACACGATGGCAAATTACCGCATTGACCGAATGGACAAGGTTGAGATCATTGAAGAGCTTGCCGATATGCCCCCGGAAGAGATGCAATTTGATATAGCGACTTACAAAAAATCTCTATTTGGAATGTTCTCCGGTGAAACTACCGAAGTAACTATCGAGGCGCACCGCACGTTGATTGATGCAATATTTGATCTCTTTGGAGAGAAGGTAAGAATCATCTCCAATGGAGAGAAAACGGTACGATTTACTGTTGATGTTCAAGTAAGTCCCTTGTTCTTTGGATGGTGTTGTTCCTTTGGTGAAAGGGTAAAGCTGCTCGGTCCCAACAACATTATCGAGCAGTTGAAAGAGTATACGGAAGCAGTAAAACAACAATATGAGAATGGAGAATAATGGGGATTTTATTAACGTTATAGCAGTCATCTAACAGGCTGACGGGGGCTTTTTGACAGCAATTGAGAATGATTTTTAATATTTGTCGACAAGACGGAGAACTATAGCGGAGGATATTAAGTTATGGTAGAAAGAAATATAGGTCACTTAACACTTACGGTCAACCAAATGGTTGATCAGCTCTCAACAGCATATATATCACTTGTGAATTCAAAAGTTTTGCTCAAAAGCTTTCCGTCGGTAATGCTTTGGGGACCTCCCGGAGTTGGTAAGTCACAAGGTATACGTCAGGTGGCAAAGCGAATTGCCGACAAAACAGGCAAGAGAGTTGAAATAACAGACGTTAGACTTTTATTGTTTAATCCTGTTGACCTTCGAGGAATTCCTACCGCCAATGAGGATAAAACGTTGGCAATATGGCTTAAGCCTCAGATCTTCCAAATGGACGATAGCGAGGATGTTGTCAATATACTTTTCCTTGACGAAATCTCCGCGGCTCCTCAATCCGTCCAAGCGGCAGCTTATCAGATAACACTTGATAGAACAGTAGGCGAGCATAAGCTTCCCGACAACTGCATCGTCATTGCTGCCGGAAACAGAGTTACTGATAGATCTGTTGCCTATACTATGCCCAAAGCATTGGCTAATAGACTTTGCCACATAGAAATTGTCGGTGACAACAAGAGCTGGCACCAATGGGCGGTTGGTGCGGGTATTAATGCGATCGTACTTGGTTTTTTGGATTACAATCCGAGCATGCTTATGCAATTTGATTCCGTAACGGATGGATTAGCTTTCCCAACCCCTCGCTCATGGGAAATGGTTAGCAACATATTGAACTATGTTTCTGATGATATTGGTCAGGTGTTCCCGCTCATTTCAGGATGTGTCGGTGAAGCAGCTGCGTATGAGCTTCGTACTTGGAGTGAGGTCTATAGCAGAATTCCCAAAGTTGAGGCTATATTCGAAGGAAAAGAGAGCGGCGTTCCCTCAAGACCTGAAATCCTGTTTGCGATTTCGTCTTACATCGTTAATTATGCATATTCTCATAATAGTGATTCAGAATTGAAAAATGCGGTTAGTTATGCATCCAGATTACCCGTCGAGTTTAGAAATCGCATTTTTGCCGATCTTTTGCAAATTAAAGGTATACACAAGAGCTTATCAAGACTCTCTGTTTATGATGATTGGTTTTTAAGATCGGGCAGAGATTGGGAAGATTACGGTGTTTTATGACTGATCAAAGAAAGAAACGAATAAGAGCAAGAATACAAGAGGCAAGGGGAAGGCTGATAGAGCAAATACCGTTTTTTGGACTTTTGCTTATGTATTTGAAGTTTGTTTCAGTTCCTAAAATGAAGAAAATATCCACCAACGGAAGATGCATATATTTTTCTCCCGATTTTTTGGAAAAGCTCAATTACAAAGAGCTCGACTATATTTTGTGCCATCAAATATTACATATCGTTTGCGGTCATATATGGAGAGAGCAAGACCTTGAGGGAGATGATTATCATTTCGCCTGTGATATATTTGTGAATCTGATTTTGGAGGATTATGGATTTTGCCAGGAAAGATATCCTCATCTCGGATACTTATATAGACAAATGTCGGACTCAGTAGACTTTTATGGGAAAAGCCCTGAAGAAATCTGCGGCTTGATGCCATATAGCCTTTATGTCTTTAACGAGGACATAAGAAGTAAATTCCTTATGGACAATGAATATTGGTGGAATTATAAGGATGATAATGGACAATCCGGAGAGATCATTATTGACTTGCCCGAATTGATGGGGAGCATCAAGGATGGTGGAGAGAGCTTAGTGCCGCAAGCTGACGGAGAAGGCGATGGTGCTGATGGAGAATGTGGTGTTGTCTCAATTCAAGTTTGGAAGGCAAGAGCGGCTGCTATGGCTAAAACTTTAGAAGGATCTTCGAGTAAGGATAATGGTACATCCGCAGTGCCCGATTGCATCAAACGAATATTTGATAAGATGAAAGAGCCTGTGATCGACTGGAAAAAGATATTGAATAATTTTTTGCAAGAAAGGATCAACGATTATTCTTTTTCTCCTCCTGACCGACGATTTTCTGATACGGACTTCTTTTTGCCGGATTTTAATGAAAAAGATTTTGTATCCAAAGAGATTTTGTTTATGGTAGATACCTCGGGATCGGTCAATGATAATGATCTTGCGGCGGTTTATTCTGAAATTTGCGGAGCAATCGAGCAGTTTGGAGGAAAGCTTTCGGGGAAGCTGGGCTTCTTTGACACTTGCGTAATTGAACCAATACCGTTTGATAATGTTGGCGATTTGAACAGGATCATACCTTACGGCGGCGGTGGAACGGATTTTAGGGTGATATTTGAATATATTAAGCACGAGCTTTGTAACGAATTTCCCGCGTGTGTTGTTATATTTACCGACGGCGAGGCTCCGTATCCTTTGCAGTCGGACACAATGGATATCCCTGTTTTGTGGATTATTAATAACACAAAAATTACACCACCATGGGGGAGAGTTATAAGGGTGTTACCAAACAACGATTGACAAAGATATTTGTTACAAGCTTGAAGTTGAGACGTTGATTTTATGATGTAATTACTGCTATCATCAGCGAAGAGGGCAGGATATAATACTAAAACTGAGGTTGAATATGGATAAAACAATCGTTATAATAATGGGCTTACAGGGCAGTGGGAAAAGCACTTTTTACAAGACGCATTTGGCGGTGGATTTTGTTCGTGTAAATCTCGATACATTAAAAACACGATATCAAGAAAAGTTGCTAATTGAAGATTGTATTGCGAATGGCAAAAGTTATGCCATTGATAATACCAATCCTACAAAGCTTGACAGAGCGCGGTATATTTTCCCCGCAAAGGAAGCGGGATACCGTGTTATCGGATACTTTATGGAGTCCAAAATTAAGGACTGCATACAAAGAAATGCCTTGAGACAAGGAATAGCAAGAGTTCCCGAGAAGGCAATTGCCGCCACATCAAACAAGTTAGAGATTCCATCCTATGATGAAGGATTTGACGAACTGTATTTCGTAAAGAATGATGGAGCAACGATGACGGTAGAAGAATGGAGAAAGTAATATGAAATTTGATGATTTAGATACAAAAATGAGATGCTATGAGCAGTCGATAGATCAACACGTGCTATCCGATATGTATCTCGTAGCCCGCCTTGATGGTAGAAGTTTTTCACGGCTTACGAAAGAAATATGCGATTTTGAGGCGCCTTTTGACGAGAGATTCCGCGATATGATGGTTAACACAGTCAAGACATTAATGGATTGCGGTTTTAGAGTTGTATACGGTTTTACCGAGAGTGATGAGATATCTCTTCTTTTCCATGTCGATGAGGATACATTTGGAAGAAAGGTGAGAAAATTCAATTCGATTCTTGCAGGAACGGCAAGCGCGGCATTTTCTCTCCAACTAGGACAGGTTGCCGCTCTTGATTGCAGACTCGTACCGTTACCCAATCTTGAGCGGGTACAAGATTATTTCTTGTGGAGACAAGAGGACGCACACAGGAATGCTCTCAATGCTCATTGCTATTGGATGCTTCGCAAAGAAGGGATGGGTGTAAAGGAAGCAACAGAAATGCTGGAGGGCAAAAGCGTTTCTTTCAAAAACGAACTGCTGTTCTCTCGTGGAATCAATTTTGACAAGCTTCCTTCTTGGCAAAAGCGCGGCATCGGGGTTTATTGGGCTGATGTTGAAAAAGTCGGATATAACCCAATTACCAAGCAGGAAGTAAAGGCAACCAGAAAGACGTTGAGCGTTAACTACGAGTTGCCCCTCGGTGAAGAGTACGCAAAATATGTGGTATCATTTTTGAAGGATGCATAAAAGCGAAAACTCTGCGGCGGATTTGTAAATTGAAGAATAAACGGAAAGGAGAAGACCCGATGTCATCGTATAGCGAACTGATAAAAAACTTTGAGAGAATTCGAGCATATATGCGTGAGTTCTATGTCTATGGCTTTAAGAGCCGTGACGATTATAGTAAGAAAAGCTCTCGTTCCTATGACGATGAGCGTCGCCGCCTTGAAAGCTGGCTTGGCGATCACATGAGCTTCCTTCGCACTCCCGAAGGTAAAAATGTATTTATTTCCATTGACAGCCGAACGATCAGGCATAATCCCCTATATAATGCTTGGAAAGCAAAGAGCTTTACCGATGGCGATATCACGTTGCATTTCATTATTTTTGATATTCTCCACGATCCGTCTGTTAAGAAAACCATTTCAGAGATACTTTTGGAGATCGACGAAAAATATCTGTCAGGCTTTGAAAGTCCTATGATGTTCGATGAATCAACCGTTCGCAAAAAGCTCAAAGAATATTGTGAGGCAGGCATCATTGTGGCGGAAAAAGAAGGACGGAAGATGTATTACCATCGCGCAGAAAGCACTGACATTTTGGATCTCAATGATGTGTTGCATTATTTTTCGGAAGCCGCGCCTTGTGGAGTCATTGGATCCTTTATTCTTGACAAAGAGGAATCCGATACCGATGCGTTCACCTTTAAGCATCATTACATAACCGGAGCGATTGACAGCGGAGTCCTTGCAGCGCTTTTTACCGCAATGAGAGAAAAGCGCGCTGTAACGATATCCAATATGAGTCGTCGCAGAGATCTGCCCCGAAAGAACAGAATAATTCCTCTGCGTGTATTTATCAGCGTGCAGAGCGGCAGACAGCATCTGCTGGCGTATCTTCCTGAGTACAATCACTTTCAATCTTATAGAGTTGACTACCTATCAAATGTCAAGCTTGAAGAACAAACTCCTCGTTTTGATGAGCTTCGCGCAGAGCTTGACAGAATGCAAAGCAAGATGTGGGGCGTTAGCGTAAAGCGCAACAAATGGGGCGTAGAACACCTTGAGCACGTAGAATTTACGGTTAAGGTGGAGGACAACGAAGAGTTTATTGTCAGGCGTCTATATCGCGAGAAGCGAGTGGGTACAATTGAAAAGCTCGATGAGCACACCTATCGTTTTTCGGCAGACGTTTATGACTCAAGCGAAATAATTCCTTGGATAAGAACCTTTATCTGCCGCATCGTTCAGATGAACTTTTCAAACAAAACCCAAGAGAATAAATTCAAAGAAGATCTTGACGCTATGTACTGCATGTACGGAATCAGCGAGGAGGTGGGAAAATGATATTCAGTGAGCTTTATTCTGCATATTATAATACCATCGCAGCTATTATTTCTCGCATTATAGAGGGTGAACACTCCGAAAAAGAATTGCAGAAAATCGTTGCCGAACGTGCATTTGGAGAGAGCGTGCTTACGATCATGCCAGCACTGAAAAGCGAAAAATGGCAGCTTGTACATTCCGATATGACTACCTCACTTGACCATAAACCCACAATGCCTCTGACAACGCTTCAAAAGAGTTGGCTTAAGGCGATCTCACTTGACCCTCGCGTTAAATTGTTTGGAGTGAAATTTCCCGAACTTGATGACGTTGAACCGCTTTTTACTGCTGACGATTATTACGTTTATGATAAATACAGCGATGGAGATCCCTTTGAGGACGAAGAATACATTCGTCAATTCAAAGTTATTTTGGACGCTATCAGGCAAGAAACACAGATCAAGTTTGAAATGGTCAACCGAAACGGCAAAACTATGCACATCAGATGTCACCCCTTAAGACTTGAATATTCCGAAAAGGATGATAAATTCAGACTCGTAACTGCGGGATGGCATGCAGTTTCTACGGTAAATCTTTCAAAAATAAAAAACTGTGTTCATTATGATGGTCAGAAGGTTCTTGACAATTATGAATGGGATAAGAAACAGGATACGTTGACCGTTAAGGTTTTTGATGAGCGCAATGCACTTGAGAGATTTATGCTTCACTTTGCGCATTTTGAAAAACAAGCAGAAAAGCTTGACAAAAATACATACCTCGTAAAAATTAAATATGCTCACGATGACGAACCGGAAATGGTGATAAGAATACTTTCCTTCGGACCGATGGTCGAGGTTATAGGATCCGAAAACTTCAAAAAATTAGTCATCGAAAAGCTAAAAAAGCAGAAAAGCTACGGACTCAAGTAACGAGATGCCTCCTGACAAGGGGGCATCTTTTTTATTTCTCTTGGGAAATATTCCGTTTTCGCTTACGAAACGCGGTTGCTTAAACCGCGAGGAATATTTCAGAGCGGCGCAAATAGACATTCATTTACCGATAATTTATACGCGCCGTTTGAGTTCGCAGCTTTTTTTCCGTGAAAAAGGCGGAAAAAGATGGTAAAATGAGATTACGAAAGGTGCAAACAGCAAATGAATTAGACACAGGAGTCAGATTC
>CAJGCD010000030.1 GCA_904501715.1 uncultured Clostridia bacterium | reverse complement strand
GGGTCGGACGCACCTCCGGTGCACCAGTTGTTCTGCCAAGGGCATAGCTGGGTAGCCGCGTGCGGATGAGATAAACGCTGAAGGCATCTAAGCGTGAAACTTACCTCAAGATTAGATATCCCTCTAACTTCGAGTTAGTAAGGTCACTTGCAGACTACAAGTTTGATAGGTCGGAGGTGTACGCACAGTAATGTGTTTAGCTGACCGATACTAATAGACCGAGGGCTTGAACTTATATAGTTCAACGATTTTAATTACTTGAGTTTCGCTTCTTCCTTCTTTAGCTTTGTTCGGTTCTCAATGGACATATAAATTTACGGAGCAACCTTTGTGTTGTTCCTTTTTTTTGCGAGCTTGAAATTCTGATATGATAGGAGTGTGATACCAGAATGAAACTTAATAAAGAGATAAAAGCAATATTTTTTGATCTTGACGGTACGTTGCTCCCGCTTGATCAATCTTACTTTGTGAAGCAATATTTCAAGCGTCTGGCTACATACGGAGCTACTCTCGGAATTGACCCACAAAGACTTATTGACGGCACTCTGGCGGGTACGGAGGCAATGATACGTAATGACGGCAGCAAAACCAACAGGGAAGTCTTTTGGGATACATATTTTGCCTTTGCAGGCGAGAGAAGAGATGACCTTGAGGGGCTTCTTGACAAGTTCTATCTTGACGGATTTAAAAATCTTAGGGAATATACCACAGCCAACGATATGGCTGTTAAAATGGTAGAAGCGGCGCACGCAAACGGAAGAAGGGTAGTTCTGGCTACAAATCCCGTTTTTCCTATGCAGGCACAGCTTGAAAGACTCAGCTGGCTTGGACTTTCAGCAGAGGATTTTGACCATATAACCTCCTATGATAATTCGAGATACTGCAAGCCAAATCCCGAATATTACCGCGAGATATGTATAATTATCGACGTAGAGCCTGAAAATTGTCTGATGATAGGCAACGACGAGAGCGACGATATGAAGGGTGCATCCTTGGCAGGAATGGAGTGCTTCCTTGTTACAGACCACAGAATTATGGCAGATAATTTTATGTGGACAGGGGAGAGAGGCAGCTTTGAGCAGGCGCTCAGAATGATCGAGAGAATGTGATTTTGATTTTCCGCTTTTTTGAAAAAAAGCTTGGCAAAAAACTTACTGTAGGATAATTATAAAATTATTTGGGCAATTTTGCTATCTACGGAGATTTGGTTAATTATATAAGGTGGAAACCCGTCGGACTCTACGCACCGACGGGTTTCTTAATTTATTATAACTATTATAACGGACAGTCGAGGACGCCTGTCCCTACGGGAAGGTTGTGTAATAAAGAGAGCGAGACACCGTGATTGGTGCCTCGATTTTGTGTTTGTATTTAATTGTCCATATCAGCGTGTCATCCTGCGTGGAGCCCCGCCGAGATTCCGCTTACGCGCCCTCACTGCGTTCGGGTTCGATTTCGCTTCGCTTCACTCAGAATGACACGGGCGGGGCGCAGTCGAACGCGCAGCGCGACAGCAAGGCTGTTGGGATCTCCTCAAAGATTTTGTTATATTTAATTATCATCCGCCTTGGCAATATCGCCGTCGGTGCATTTTACAGTGTAGTTGTCAGTTCCATTGTTCCAATAACTACCTTTTTGAATAGCCTTCCATTCCGCTTTTGTGCCTTGGAACTTTATACTCGTAAGTCCTGTGCAACCGTAGAACGCCAAATCTCCAATGCTGGTAACGCTGTCGGGTATGGTTATACTCGTAAGTCCTGTGCAATAGTAGAACGCACTATTGCCAATGCTCGTAACGCTGTCGGGTATAGTTATGCTCGTAAGTCCGTAGCAACCGTGGAACGCAGAACTTCCAATGCTGGTAACGCTGTTGGGGATAGTTATACTCGTAAGTCCGTAGCACTGGCCGAACGCACTACCTCCAATGCTCGTGACACTGTCGGGTATAGTTATACTCGTAAGTCCTGTGCAACCGTAGAACGCATAATCTCCAATGCTCGTAACGCTGTTGGGTATAGTTATACTGGTAAGTCCGTCGCAACCCCAGATCGCTCCAGCTCCAATTCTGGTAACGCTTCCGTCTGTGGGGATTACGCTCGTTTTACAGCCTGATATCAGAGTTTTTGTAGCAGTTTCTATTAAACAATTACCCTTACCGTGATAAACGCTATTTCCTTCAGATACGGTTATACTCGTAAGTCCTGTGCAACTGGAGAACGCATAATCTCCAATGCTGGTGACGCCGTCGGGTATAGTTATACTCGTAAGTCCTGTGCAACCTCTGAACGCCCCATCTCCAATGCTCGTGACGCTATTGCCTATCGTTACACTCATAAGTCCTGTGCACTGGTCGAACGCCAAATCTCCAATGCTCGTGACGCTGTCGGGTATAGTTATACTCGTAAGTTCGACGCAATAACTGAACGCATAATTTCCAATACTCGTGACGCCATTGCCTATGGTTACACTCGTAAGTCCTGTGCAATCCTCGAACGCCCAATCTCCAATGCTGGTAACGCTGTCGGGTATTATCAAATTTGTAACAAGTTCTCCTTTGAGATACAATTTGTTAGCTAAACGCAGAGGATTAGAACCACTATTTTTATTTTCAAATTCAATGTTACACCAACTTGATATATCATTTATATGAACTTCTTCAAGTCCAGTGCACTGGTCGAACGCATCGGTTCCAATGCTCGTAACGCTGTCGGGTATAGTTATACTCGTAAGTCCTGTGCACTCGTAGAACGCATAATCTGCAATAGTTTTAGTTCCTTCTTTTACCGTATATGCACCCGATATAGTTTCCTTTGCCTTTATCAAATGATTTCCAATATACAACACACCGTTATCCCAATTTGATTCATTGTTATAGTATGCTGTATTGTAGAACGCATCATCTTCAATGCTCGTAACGCTGTCGGGTATAGTTATACTCGTAAGTTCGACGCAATAACTGAACGCATAATTTCCAATACTCGTGACGCCATTGCCTATGGTTACACTCGTAAGTCCTGTGCAACCGTAGAACGCCCACTCTCCAATGCTGGTGACGCTGTCAGGTATAGTAATCTTTTTTATGTTTACACAGAATAAAAAGGCAAATGGACTTATCTTTGTTACACCGTTCGGTATTATGAGTTCATCTACAAGAACTCCGTTATAATATAACTTTCCAGATAGATTTTCTAAACTTCCCGACGAATTTGACGAATAAGATAGGGGGATTGAACCTACACTAACAAATTCAATATTACACCAGCTTGCAATATGGGTAATATTTAGCTTCGTAAGTGATTCACATCCCGTAAATGCATTATCTCCAATTTTCTCTACCGCACCGCCGATTGTGATACCAGTGATATTATTGCAGTCTTCAAACGCATCCTCCCCAATTTGGGTAACGGGAAGATTATTATATTTACCAACAACTATTTCTGTATCTGTGCAAGTGCCAATTCCGATTACGGTATATCCTTTGCCGCCCTCGTTTAATTTAAACTTCAAGCCTTCTGAGCTTTCGGGAAGGCTTTCTATTGTCCATTCAGGCTCGTTAAATCCACTGTTTTCTTCCTCGTCTGAATTATCTTCGTTTTCCTCGTTGTTCTCGTTGTTCTCGTTGTTTTCGTTTCCCTCGTTTTCGGGCTTATTTTGCTCGGTATTTGAGGTTTGCGGTGTGGTGGCGGTAGTACCACTTCCGCTGTCATCATCCTTATTACACGAAGCAAAAAGAGGCAAAAGCATAATTGCTACCAATAAACACGCTAAAAGTCTTCTCATTTCTTTTTCTGTCCTCCTGATGATAAATAAAAAATGCGCAGCACGAAGCTGCGCATGAAAAATGCATAGCTCCGATTGCTGCGACACAAGTGTTTTTCTTTGCCTTAAAAATAAGCGTACGAAAAAGGAGCGTACATTTTTACCTAAAAGTAAAAAAGGTACACTTATTGCCTTAAGACAAATTATTTACTTGTGTCGCAAGTTCATTATATCACAAAAAAACGGTTTTGTAAACGAATTTGGAGATTTTTTGTTATTTATTTCTTTGTTAAAAATATTGAATATTTCTTTTTATTGTGATATAATGATTATGTATTGTTAATTCACAAGGAGAATTGCTATGTCAAATTATAAGATAGAAACAAAATGCGTTCAGGGCGGATACACACCGGGGAACGGTGAGCCCAGACAGATACCGATAATCCAGAGCACTACCTTTAAGTATGCCTCCAGTGCCGATATGGGTAAGCTTTTTGACCTTGAGGCTTCGGGATATTTCTACACTCGCTTGCAGAATCCCACCAACGACAGCGTTGCGGCTAAGATATGCGATATGGAGGGAGGAAGCGCCGCTATGCTTACCTCTTCGGGTCAGGCGGCGAACTTCTTTGCTATCTTTAATATAGCATCCTGCGGTGACCACGTTGTGGCAAGCTCTACGATATACGGCGGAACTTATAATTTGTTCTCTGTAACTCTTAAGAGAATGGGCATTGAATTTACCTTTGTTTCTCCCGATTGTACAGAGGAAGAGCTTAACGCGGCATTCAGAGAGAACACTAAGGCGGTATTCGGTGAGACCATCGCAAACCCCGCTCTTACCGTTCTTGATATTGAGCGCTTTGCTAAGGCTGCTCACGAGCACGGCGTTCCGCTTATTATAGACAACACCTTTGCGACTCCCGTTAACTGCCGTCCCTTTGAGTGGGGAGCTGATATCGTTACCCACTCCACCACCAAGTACATGGACGGACACGGAGCGGCTGTGGGCGGATGTATAGTTGACTCGGGCAAATTTGATTGGACCAAGTATCCCGAAAAGTTCCCCGGGCTTTGCACTCCCGACGAGAGCTATCACGGAGTCACATACACCGAGAGATTTGGACTTGAGGGCGCGTTTATTACTAAGGCTACCGCTCAGCTTATGCGCGATTTCGGCGCTATACAGGCGCCTCAGAACGCGTTTTTGCTCAATCTCGGTCTTGAAAGCCTGCACGTAAGAATGGCTCGTCACTGCGAGAACGGTCTTGCGGTTGCCAAGTTCTTAAAGTCGGACGACAGAATCGCGTGGGTAACCTATCCTTCTCTTGAGGGTGACAAATACTATGACCTTGCTCAGAAATATATGCCTAAGGGAAGTTGCGGTGTTGTAAGCTTTGGCGTTAAGGGCGGCAGAGAGATGGCTGAAAAGTTTATGGGCAATCTTAAGATAGCGGCAATTGAAACTCACGTTGCCGACGCCAGAACCTGCTGTCTGCATCCTGCCAGCGCAACTCACCGTCAGATGAACGAGGAGGAGCTGGTTGCCGCGGGAATTTCGGGAGATCTGGTTCGCCTTTCTTGCGGAATAGAGAATGCTGAGGATCTTATCGAGGATATCAAGCAGGCGCTTGACGCTTTGAATTAATTGCTTAGGAGGTTTTAGGAATGCCTATAAAAATTCCAAATCTGTTACCTGCAACTCAGGTTCTGCTTAATGAGAATATATTTGTTATGACCGAAACGAGGGCTATGACGCAGGACATCCGTCCCCTTAAGATACTGATGCTCAATCTGATGCCGCAGAAAATAGTGACCGAAACTCAGATAGCAAGGCTTATCGGTAACACGCCCTTGCAGGTGGAGCTGGAGCTTCTCCAGACCGCTACCCACAAGTCAAAGCATACCTCCGCCGAGCACATGCTGGCTTTCTACAAGACTTTTGACGAGATAGAGCACAAAAAGTACGACGGAATGATAATTACGGGCGCGCCCGTTGAGCAGATGGAGTTCGAGCAGGTTGAGTACTGGGATGAGCTTTGCAAGATAATGGAGTGGAGCAAGACTCACGTTACCAGCACGCTTCACATCTGTTGGGGCGCTCAGGCGGGACTTTATTATCACTATGGTGTAAAGAAATATCAGTTACCTAAGAAGCTTTTTGGCGTGTTTGAGCATACTCTTGACCATAAGAGGTCAATACTTTTCAGAGGCTTTGACGATACCTTCGTAGTGCCTCATTCAAGACATACCGAGTGCCGCAGAGAGGATATTGAAGCTGTGGATAAGCTGAAGATACTTTGCAGCTCCGAGGAGGCGGGAGTGTTTGCCTGTGCTACCGAGAAGGGAAGGCAGATATTTATTACGGGACATTCGGAGTATGATGGGGATACGCTCAAAAACGAGTATCTGCGCGACAAAAACGCGGGACTTCCGATTGAGATACCCAAAAATTACTTCCCCAATGACGACGACACGAAGGAGCCGATAGTTCGCTGGAGAAGCTGCGCAAATCTTTTCTATTCCAACTGGCTCAACTATTTCGTTTATCAGTCAACACCCTACAATATTGAGGATATCAGTGAGAATAACGAGTAAAAAAGAAGGTCGAAAGACCTTCTTTTTTATAGCTCTATGAGATTTTTAGGGCTGCTTGTGAAATTATATATGCTTCCGTCCTGATTTATGGAAATCATATCCTCAATACGGCAACCGAATTTTCCTTCAAGATATATTCCCGGCTCAACGGTTACCACATTGCCCGAAATAAGTCGGCTGTCATCGGTAGCTCGTGGCGAGAGGGAAGGACTTTCGTGGATATATATCCCCACGCCGTGACCGAGGCTGTGTCCAAAAGCAGCTCCGTAGCCTGCTTCGCGTATTACAGAACGGGCTACTTCGTCGGCATCACGGCAGAGCATCCCGCCTTTTATCTGTTCAAGAGCGGCAAGCTGAGCACAAAGAACGGTATTATATACCTTTTTGATTTCTTCACTCGCCTTGCCTATGACTACTGTGCGCGTCATATCCGAGCAATAGCCCTTGTATTTTGCGCCGAAATCCATGGTGAGGAAGCCTTTGCGAAGCTTTACGTCAGAGGGAACTCCGTGGGGCAGAGAGGAAGCCGCTCCCGATACCGCAATAGTGTCAAAGGCTGTTGCCTCGGCGCCGTTTTTTCTCATAAAGAATTCAAGCTCAAGCGCCACATCCTTTTCGGTTACGTTGGGAGATATAAAGGAGAGTATATGGGAAAAAGCCTTGTCGGTTATTTCCTGAGCCTTTTTTATTCGCTCTATTTCATAGGGGAGCTTCACCGCCCGTTGCTCTCGAAGGAGCTTTGACGCTCCGTGGAGCAGCTTACATTCTTCTGGGAAGGAGTTGCTCAAAGTGCCAAAGGAAGAGCAGGAAAGCGTATCCTCCTCAATGGCGATATTGACAAATCTATTTGCCTTGATAAGCTCGCATAAGGCATCAGACATTTTACCCTCGGGGCGGATTACCTCAAAATCCTTCGAGGTAGCGCGGGCTATCTCAATATATCTGAAATCTGCCAGAAGATAGGCTTTATCCGAGCTTACCAGCAGATATCCGTCGGAATAGTCAAGGTCGGACAGATAGCGCTGATTTAATTCTGAGCTTATTATTGCCGCGTCGAAATCGGTTTTGGACAGAGCTTCTTGAAATCTTTGGAGCTGTGTCATGCATTGCCTCCCGCCGATAGCCACGCGTTTTTCATATAAAGAGCATCCTCAGCCATGGTTCCGTCGGATTCGCAGATTATTCTGGGAGCTACGCCCTCCCTTACGATAGCCTCTGCCAAGGGCTCGAAGTCGGGACCGTAAACGCTGTCGGCAAAGGTCAGGTGCTTCTTTTCTCCCGAAGCCGTAAATTCTATCTTTGAAAAATGGCAGTGTAGATTGTATGCATACTCGTCCCCCAGCCCGTTTGCGATTTTATCAAAGACCTTGCGGTAGCTGTCGCAATCGGGGAAGTGAGAGCCTAAGTGTCTGGCGTTGAGATGACCGAAGTCAACTACGGGGTGGTACTTAGGAGAGAGCTTGCAAAGCTCTATTACCTCCTCAAGGGTTCCCAGCTGATTTATCTTGCCCATGGTTTCTATGCCCATACGGATATCGGTATCTCCGTTAACATCAAGATTTTTTAATAGCGTGTCAGAAGCGAGAGCCATTGCCTCCTCACGGCTTATTTTAGCGGCACTTCCCGCGTGTATTACTATGGTGTCGGCACAGAGAAGCTCTGCAGCGCGAAGAGAGCGGCTGATATAATCAATGCTCTTAAGGCGTTTCTCGGGGTCGATTCCCGAAAGGGAGATAAAATAGGGCGTGTGGAAGGACATAAGCACACCGTGCTTCTTTGCCTCCTCCCCTATTTTTGAAAGAGTTGCTTCCCCTGCGGTAAGTCCGTTGCCTGCCTCGTATTCATAGGCATCAAGACCTTTGAGCTTTACCCATTCGGGTGCTTGGGTTGTGGATTTTTTGCCATCGGCGTAGAAGGATTCGCTGTTTCCTCCGGGTCCGAAGGTTGCGTGATCTATTCTTTTCATTTACTGTTACCTTTCTTTTGTAAACGGCGGTATCTTCTCATAAAGGGACGCTCCAGCAGACGCTTGGAACGAAAGAACAGATTTTTCTTGTCCTTTATGGGAGGAACAATAATTGATATCATATCAAGTCGGTGCACCGCTAAGGTGTCGGTAAGGAGCTGGTCGCCAAGTCCCGCGGTGTTCTCGGGCGTCGAGCCCATTTCCGCCATAGCCTTTAAGAGATACCTTGAACCGGGCTTGCCGCTGTCGGGGTATGCGGGGAGATTTAGCATACTGTTAAAAAGCTCAACGCGCGGAGGGTGGTTGTTGGAGATAAGCGCCGCCTTTATATTTGCCGCTTTTAAGGACTCAAACCAGGCTATTATATTTTCGTCGGGAAGCTCTTGCTCGTAGGGAGCGAGGGTGTTGTCTATATCTATAAGTAATGCCCTTATGCCAAGTGAAGTCAAAAATTCGGGAGTGACGTCACGGTAGGTATCAAAAACGTATTCGGGAGTAAGTAGGTAATTTAGAGTGTGTCTGTGTTTGTGCTTCATAAGTCCACCTCACTTTCAAATATATTATACCATAAAAGTTGTAAGCTGTAAAGAGTTTAGTGATATGCTTCGCTCATGCTCAGCGTGATATTTTTGCTTCGCAAAAGTGATATTGAAGCCGTACTGCTTCAGTGATATTATATTCGCCTCCTAAACTCGCGAAGCGAATATCACTCGGAGTAAGCCGAATATAACTGAAAAAGCACATCTGTAAACAGATGTGCTTTTTTCTGGGGTGAGATATGGGATTCGAACCCACGGCCTTCAGGGCCACAACCTGACGCGCTAACCAACTGCGCCAATCCCACCGTATATGGCGTGCCTTGAGGGACTCGAACCCCCGACCTACTGCTTAGAAGGCAGTTGCTCTATCCTGCTGAGCTAAAGGCACACACTTAACAAATGGCGCATAAATGCGCCATTTGTTTATGGAGCGAGTGATGGGAATCGAACCCACGCGACCAGCTTGGAAGGCTGGGATTCTACCATTGAACTACACTCGCAATTTTGAGGTCCTCTTGAACCGCTCTAATATAATATCACAAAGTTTTTGGTTTGTCAATACCTATTTTTAATTTTTTTTGCTTTTTATATAACTTTCTTGTGGCATATTGTTGAAATAAATTTTTATATATGATATAATGGTTTCGTTATAAAATATAAAGCACGGGGTGGCATTGCCGCCCCAAACGAATTGTATGGAGAAAAATACTATGAGCAAAAAACATGCCAATATTCCTATATTTATACCGCATCTGGGATGTCCCAACGACTGTGTTTTCTGTAATCAGAGAACCATATCGGGACACGGGGATTTTAAGATAGAGGACGTGCGCCGTGAGATAGAGGAGGCACTTGCAACTATATCGGCGGATACAAGCACCGAGATAGCCTTTTTCGGCGGTTCATTTACGGGGATAGAGCGCTCTCTAATGGTGAGTCTTTTGAAGCTGGCTCAGGAATACGTGGATGCGGGTAGAGTAGAAAGCATAAGGCTTTCCACTCGTCCCGATTATATAAACGACGAGATATTGGCTATACTTTCAAGATTTGCGGTAAAGACAGTGGAATTGGGGCTTCAAAGCCTTGATGATAGGGTTCTTTCCGCCTCAAAAAGAGGACACGACTCAGCGTGTGCCATTACCGCTTGCAGGGCGGTGAAGGCAGCGGGATTTGAGCTGATAGGACAGATGATGATCGGATTACCTCTGTCTGATGCCGAAAACGAGATAATGACCGCGCGAATGATATGCGAGGCGGGAGCGGACGGGGCGAGAGTGTATCCCACGGTGGTGTTCAATGACACCGAGCTTGCGGATATGAGCAGACGCGGTATATATAAGCCTCTTGGGCTTGAGGATGCTGTGGAGCGTACTAAAAACGTGCTTGACGTGTTCGACAGAGCGGGTGTTCCGTGCATACGCGTTGGGCTTTGCGCTTCGGAAAATCTTGCCGACGCATCCAAGGCGATAGCGGGAGCAAATCACAGCGCCATAGGCGAGCTTGCTATGAGCCGACTCTATTTTGAGCGCATCTGTGAGGAGTTGGATAAGCGTCAGATACACGGCGGAGGTGTGACGTTATACGTCTCTCGCGGCTCCACATCCAAGGCGGTGGGGCAAAAGAAGCAAAATAAAGTTAAAATATGTGAAAAATATGGGCTCAAATGGTTAAAAGTGCTTGAAAAAAATCAAGTTTTGGGTTATAATATTATAATAGAGCATTCTGTTGATTTTGACTCTTGAATTTTTAAAAGAACAGACAAAAACATATCCGAGAGGAGAACGAAAGTGTATCTTAAATCTCTTGAATTGCAAGGCTTCAAGTCCTTCCCAGACAAGACAAAGCTGACCTTTGAGGGCGGTACTACCGTAATAGTAGGTCCCAACGGAAGCGGAAAATCGAATATTTCCGACGCTATGCGTTGGGTACTTGGAGAGGTGTCCTCAAAGAGCATTCGAGGAACCAAGATGGAGGACATCATTTTCGGAGGAGCCGACAGCCGCAGACCGATGGGTTACGCGGAGGTATCGGTGACCTTTGACAATACGGGTATGATGAGCAGACTTGACTGCCCATATGACGAGGTTACGGTGACCCGCCGCTATTACCGCTCGGGTGAGAGTGAATATTACATAAACCGCCGCGCGGTGCGTCTGCGCGATATATACGAGCTGTTTATGAACACGGGCGTAGGCCGTGACGGATATTCTATTATCGGTCAGGGTCGTATTGCCGATATCATCTCACGAAAGAGCGACGAGCGCAGAAGTATATTCGAGGACGCATCGGGTATAGCCAAATACCGCCATAAGAAGAGTGAGAGCGAGAGAAAGCTTGCGGCTACCGAGGACAATATGACCCGTATCAACGATATTTTCGTTGAGGTAGAGGCACAGGTCGCCCCTCTTGAAAAGGAAGCTGAGAAGGCAAAAAAGGCAATAGACCTTCTTGAAACGAAAAAGCGTGTTGACGTTCAGCTCTGGCTTTACGATACCGAGAAGCTCCGCGCGGACGTTATAAAATGCGAGGAGTCCTTTAAGGAGTCCGAGTTCCAGCTCAACAACGCAGACGATTCCATACGTGCCCTTGAAATGCAGAATGACAGGCTGTTCGAGATATCTCAGTCCAATAAGGCTGAGTCCGAGAGTCTGCTGGCGCAGATAAGAGAGCAGACCGAGATAAATCACCGACTTGACAGCGAATATGGTATAGACGATACCAATATAGCTCATACGAGGGAGATGCTTGCCGCCGCCGAGGGAGCGTGTGAGTCCACCAAAAAATCCATAGACACCGAGATAGAGGGTGACAAGGCGAGAAGCCTTAAGATATCCGAGTTGGAGGCAGGTCTTGACACAAAGGCGGCAGAGAGAGAGAGTCTTGACGCGGAGAAAAACAAACACATGTCGGAGGCGGAGGAGCTTGAATTCAATATCAACAGAGCTCTTGACGACATAAGAGCCCTTGAAGCCGAGCAGGCAGACGTAAGGGCGAGGATATCCTTTATAGACAGCTCCCGCGACGACGAGCTTGACAAAAATCAGGCTATGCTGGGCGAGATAGCCGAGTACGAGTCGGCTACCGAAAACATGAGGAAGCAGAGCGCTTCCATCAAAAAGACGGTAGAGGAATACGACGCCGTTACAGCCGAGGCATCAGCTGTAGTAACCAGAACGTGGGAGGAGCTGGCGAAGCTTTACGACAAGCGCACCGATGACAGTGACGCAAGGGCTAATCTGGTGCTTCGCCGCGACTCGGTCAACCAGAGAATAGAGACCTTCAAGGCTATGGAGGAGCAGCTTGAGGGATATGCGGGAAGCGTAAGATTTGTAATGAAAAAATACGCTGAGGGCGCTATCACCGACAAGTACGGAAACAAGGCGGGAAGGATATACGGACCGCTCTCACAGCTCATAAACGTTGAAAATAAGTACATAACCGCTATTGAAACGGCTCTTGCGGCAAATCTTCAGCACATAGTCGTTGAGGACGAAAGCGTTGCAAAGGCGGCAATGTTCGCGCTGAAGCGCGCCGAGGCGGGCAGGGCGACCTTTTTCCCGCTCACCTCTATGAGAGAGCAGACAGTTACACCCGAAATGCGTGAGGCGGCGGGATATGCGGGATATATTGCCGTAGCCGACGAGCTGGTGGACAGCGACTCTAAGTTTTCCAAGGTGCTCTCCAGCCTTCTTGGCAGAACAGTGGTCTTTGATACCATAGATAACGCAACCGCAATGGCTAAGGATCTTAAGTACAAGGTGAAGGCGGTAACACTTGACGGTCAGCAGATAAACGTGGGCGGCTCGTTTACGGGCGGCTCGGTCAAGAGCAACGCAAATATACTTGGCAGAGCGGGAGAGATAAAGCGTCTTGAGGGCGAGGCGGCAGAGCTTGAGGACAGAATAGCAGAGCTTGAGAAGAAGCTTGCGGCTCTTGATGATAAGATAAGCGCGCTTGAGCAGGATAAGGGTGATGCAGAGCAGAAGATAAGTCTTATCAAGATAATGAGAGACTCGGAGAATACCCGATTCGAGCAGCTTGAGGCTAAGATAGCTGCCAATATGACCCTTACAGAAAAGCTCAGAGCCGATTATGAGGCTATTCTCCGTGAAAGAGAGCGCTTCGAAGAGGACAAAAAGGCTCTGTCTGTACGCCTTGTGGAGATAGAAAAGCAGATCGAGGAGATAGGCGCGGCGCGTGCCAATATGGACGTTAAGCGCAACGAGGCGCTTGACAGAAGACAGGAGTGCGAGGAGCGCATTACGGCTCTGATAATTCTTGTCAACGAAATACGCAAGGATATAGAGACCGAGCAGAGAATGTCCGAGGAGTCAAGGATAAGACTTGACGGCTTCCTTGAGGCAAAAAGGCTTCAGGAGGAGCGCATTGCGTCACTCAACGAGCGTATCGAGGAATACAAGGAAGCTCAGGTGAAGAACCGTGCGGCATATGAGGAGGGCAAGGCGGCTCTTGCCGAGCTTAACGCAAAGCGCGCTAAGGTCGAGGAGGGCAGCAGTGAGTTTGAGCGCAAGCTCAGCGAGGTCAATGCCAAGATGCGCGAGAAGCTTCAGCACAAGGAAAATATATTCAAGGAATACACTCGCTTTGAAAACAGACTTCAGCATCTGCGCGAAGAGCAGGATAAGCTTGCTTCAAGGCTGTGGGATGAGCACGAGCTGACCAGAGCCGACGCAATGGCACTCGGATATCCCGCCCTTACGTCGGAAACCAGAGGAGAAGCGGCGGCAAAGCAGACCGAATGCCGTAACAAGCTTCGCGTTCTCGGAAACGTGGACCTTGACGCGGTGAACAAATATAAAGAGGTCAAGAAGCGTTACGACGAGATGTCGGCGCAGATAAGCGACCTTAACGCCGCTCGCGAGGAGCTGCTCGGTGTTATCGGACAGCTTGAGGGAGAGATGGAAACAGCATTTGTTGATTCCTTCAACCAGATAAACGAGAATTTCAACCGCGTATTCTCCGAGCTCTTCGGAGGAGGCTCGGCAGAAATATCGCTTACCGACCCCGACAACGTGCTTGAAAGCGGAATTGAGATAAAGGCGGCGCCTCCCGGAAAGATAATCAAGAATATGGTACAGCTTTCGGGCGGAGAGCAGGCGTTTATAGCTATCGCGCTCTTCTTTGCCATACTTCAGGTCAATCCCACGCCCTTCTGTATTCTGGACGAGATAGAGGCGGCGCTTGACGAGGTGAACGTGGCGAGATTTGCCGAATATATCAAGAGATATTCAGGCGGAACTCAGTTCGTTATGATAACTCACAGACGAGGCACTATGGAGGCGGCAAACCGCCTTTACGGAGTAACTATGCCCGAGCGAGGCATATCCAAGGTGCTGGAGCTTGACGTAAACGATATTTCAAAGAAGAAAGGAGAAGATTGGGATGGGATTTTTGGATAAGCTGAAGCAAGGACTTTCCAAAACCAAAAACGCAATTTTCGGACAGATAGACGAGGTACTCAAGGCTTTTGTCAAGGTGGACGAGGACCTTCTTGAGGAGCTTGAGGAGCTGCTCATTATGTCGGACGTGGGCGTTGGCGCTACCGAGGAGATAATGGAGCGCTTGCGCGATGACGTAAAATCGGGCAGACTTAAGGAAAAGGAACAGGTAGTAGACGCTCTTAAGGCGATACTTGGTGATATGATAGGAGAGGGCGGAGAGCTCGACCTTTCGGGCAACCCCACTATCATACTTGTTATAGGCGTGAACGGAGCGGGTAAGACTACCTCTATCGGTAAGATATCAAACCGCTTGATAAAGCGTGGTAAAAAGGTAGTGGTTGCCGCGGCGGACACCTTCAGAGCGGCGGCTATCGACCAGCTTGCGGTGTGGTGTGAGCGCTCGGGTGCGGATATCGTAAAGCAGAACGAGGGAAGCGACCCCGCGGCTGTTGTGTTTGACGCTGTTAATTACGCCAAGAAGCGCGGAGCGGACGTTCTTATCGTTGATACCGCGGGCAGACTTCACAACAAGACCAACCTTATGAACGAGCTTGCGAAGATAAACCGAGTTATAGACAAGGAATGTCCGGGTGCGGTGCGTGAAAATCTCCTTGTTCTTGACGCTACTACGGGGCAGAACGCTATACTTCAGGCAAAGGAATTCCGCAATGCCGCAAATATCACGGGACTTGTCCTCAACAAGCTTGACGGAACGGCAAAGGGCGGTATCGTTATATCCATAAAGCGTGAGCTTGACATTCCCGTTAAGTTTATCGGCGTGGGCGAGAAGATAGACGATATGCAGGAATTTGACAGCAAGGAATTTGTGGAGGCGTTGTTCGACTGATGAAGATAGTACTTGCGTCAAGAAACAAGCATAAAATAAGTGAGCTTCAGGCACTTCTCTCAAAGTATATCGAGGATATAGAAATACTCTCCCTTGACGACGTGGGTATATACGGAGAGATAGATGAGAACGGAAGCAATTTTACCGAAAACGCCATAATAAAGGCGAGAGCTGCGGCGGCTTCGGGCTATATCGGTATTGGCGACGACTCGGGGCTTTCGGTAAGAGCTCTTGGGGGCGAGCCGGGAATATATTCCGCCAGATATGCGGGAGAGCACGGAAATGATGCCGCTAACAACGCGCTTTTGCTCAAAAAGCTTGCCGATAAGGACGATAGGTACGCAGAGTTCGTGTGTACCGTGGCAGTGGTGCGCCCTGACAGGGAAGAGCCGCTGGTAGTAGAAGGAAGAACGGGCGGAGTGATAATAGAGGAAGCAAGAGGTGAGGGCGGCTTCGGTTACGACCCGTATTTTTACTATGAGCCTTTGGGAAAGACTTTTGCCGAGCTTACGCCTGAGGAGAAAAACTCGGTATCGCACAGAGGAAGGGCAATAGAAGCCCTTGCTAAAAAAATAAAAGATTTTATCTGAGAAAGAGAGAAATATATGCTGACTTCAAAGCAAAGAGCATATCTTCGCGGACTTGCCACAAACGAGCCTACCATAATGCAGGTGGGCAAGGGCGGTATCGGCGAAAATTTGATTAAAACAGTTTCTGATGCCCTTGAGGCAAGAGAGCTTATCAAGCTAAGCGTTCTTGAAAACTGCGATTGGACTGCGCGAGAGGCTGCCGACGAGCTTGCGGAAGCCGTGATGGCGGAGGTTGTGGGAGTGATTGGAAGGAAGATCATACTTTACCGCCCCTCCGAGAAGAATAAACGCATAGAGCTTAACTAAAGACTAAAAAGGAGGGAACACTATGAACGGAGCGGAGCAGCTGCGTGTGGGCATATACGGCGGTACCTTTGCGCCCATACACAACGGACACGTTGCGGCGGCAAAGGCATTTATGGAGCAGATGAAGCTTGACTATCTGTTCATAATTCCTACCTATATGCCTCCTCATAAGCAGGTTGATTTTTCGGATGACCCGCTTTACCGCCTGCGTATGTGTGAGCTTGCCTTTGAGGATACCGACGGAGTGGTTATCTCGGATATGGAGATAAAAAGAGGAGGAGTCAGCTATACCTACGACACACTGAGAGAACTGTCACGACCCAACACCAGACTCTTTTTTATGTGCGGTACGGATATGGTGCTCACCTTTGACACGTGGTACAAATTTGAGGAGATATTCAAGCTTTGCTATCCCGTGTACGTAAGGCGTGAGAACGACCCTATACTGACCAAGCGGATAGTTGACAAAATAACCGAGTATTACAACAAATACGGAGTAATGTTCAGGCGTATAGTTACCGAGCCCGTGGAGCTTTCCTCTACGCAGATACGCAAGAGAGTAGCCGAGGGCAAGGATATATCAAGCCTTGTGCCCCAAGGTGTGGCGGAGTTTATAAAGCAGAACAGGCTCTATCTTTCGGAGGGCGAAAAATGACCTTTGACGAAAGACAGATAGACGCTTTGCGAGAGCGTGTTCGCTCCACAATGTCCGAGCGGCGCTTTACCCATACGGCAGAGGTTGAAAGAATGACAATGCGTCTTGCAGAGCTTTATGCTCCCGAGAAGGTTGATGTTTTACGCGCTGCGGCACTGCTTCACGATATAACCAAGGAAAAAAGCACCGAGGAGCAGTTGGAAATACTCCGAACTCACGGCGTAGTGGTAAGTGATCTTGACAGGTATTCTCCCAAAACGCTCCACGCAAGGACGGCGGTGGAGGTGATAAAGGAGGAATATTGCGAGTTTGCCACCCCTGAGCTTCTTTCTGCGGTGGAAAGGCATACCACGGGACACGCAAATATGACGGTGCTTGACGGAGTGATATATCTTGCCGACTACATAGATATGTCCAGAAAATTCGAGGACTGCATCAGGCTTCGTGAGTATTTTTGGGGAAAAGACCCCCAATTGATGTCAAAGGAGGCGCGGGAAGCGCATTTGTGGCAGACCCTTATCCTTTCCTTTGATATGACACTCAAGGCGCTTATAGAGGAGGGAAGTCCCATAAGCGCGGACACCGTAAAGGCGAGAAACTCGCTTATTTGCAGACTTAAAAAATAAAATGATTCCTCTACATATTTTTTCGTATGTGGAGGAATTATGCCTAAAAAATATATAATTATTATCATTGCCGCGTTGGTGGCGATTATTATTGGCGTTTGCTTTGCCGTGGCTCTGGGGGGGCAGGAAAGCCCCAACGCGGACCTTCAGGCGGGTAAAAGCGCGCAAGAGCCCTTTTGTCTGTTGGTTCTGGGGAAGGATAAGGTGTCGGGACTTACCGACGTTATGATGCTCGTAGCCTTCGATACCTCACGGGACAGAATTTGCGTTATGCAGATACCCAGAGATACCTACGCGGATTACGGCAGCTCGGCTCATAAAAAGCTCAATACGGCTACAAAAATACTGGGTGGCGAGGAGGAGCTTTGCGAATTTCTTTCGGGGGCGCTTGGTATCGGGATAGACGGATATCTCAGCCTGGAGCTTGAGGGCTTCCGAAAGGCGGTTGACGCTATCGGCGGAGTGGAGATAGACCTCCCCGCCGCTCTTGATTACGAGGACCCTGAGCAGAACCTCTATATCCATCTTCCCGCGGGAAAACAGATTTTAGACGGAAAAAAGGCTGAAATGGTGGTGCGCTTCCGCGATGGATACGCGAGGGGCGACCTTGACAGACTTGATATGCAGAAGCGCTTTCTGGCGGCTCTCTTTGCCAAGCTGAAAACAGAGCTTACCGCCGCTAACGCCTATAAGCTTGCCACGAGCGTTTTTCCTCACGTAAGGACTAACGTATCCCTACCTATGGCGGTTGCTCTCGGGCTTGAAGCAATTAAGGTGGATAATTCATCGTTGGTATTTTTGACGCTCCCCGGTGAGGACGTCGTGTCGGATAAAAGCGGGGCATCCTATTACGTTATGTCCCTGACGCCTACCGAGGCGGTGCTAAGAGAATATTTCTCTATGAATGATATACGTGTAGACGAAAAGAGCTTGTTCAAGCACCCAACCAACAAAAAATTCAGTGATATATATTATAAGGATTTTGAATATTCGGTAGTATTTGCCGACAAATTTGGATAAACAGACTTGATTTTGATAAAAAGTAAGCTTACTTTGGATTTTGTATTGACAAAAGACGAATTTTGCATTAAAATTATATAGATATACTTGCGGGAGCTACCGCATACGAAAGGAAAATAAAATGGAGCAATTTGAAAATATGACAGAAGCACTGCCCCCTATCGACCCCGCTAACGCGCCCGGGATAGCAGAGGCAATAGCCGAGGTGCTGGATTCCAAGAAGGCGAGAGATATCAAGGTGATACACGTTGAGGATAAAACGGTTATTGCCGAGTATTTTGTGCTTTGCACGGGTAATTCCTCCACGCAGGTAAAGGCTCTTGCGGGAGAGGTTGAGTTCCGTATGGAGCAGAGAGGTCTTAACCCTTACAGCGTTGAGGGCAGAGATAATAACTCTTGGGTTCTGGTGGATTACAGCAACGTAATAGTTCATATATTCAGCCGAGAGGCGCGAGAGTTTTACAATCTCGACAAGCTTTACGAGGATTAAAGCGAAAATACAGTCGCAAGGACGGAAATATAAAGGATTTTTTTGAAATGAAATACGAGCATTCACAAATTGAAAAAAAGTGGCAGGAATATTGGGAGAAGAACCAGACCTTTAAGACCGACGTCTGGGATTTTTCAAAGCCTAAATATTATGTTTTGGATATGTTCCCCTATCCGTCGGGAGTAGGTCTTCACGCGGGACATCCCGAGGGCTATACGGCTACCGATATAGTTTCCAGAATGAAGAGGATGCAGGGCTACAACGTCCTTCACCCCATGGGCTATGACTCCTTTGGACTTCCCGCGGAGCAGTATGCCGTAAATACGGGAAATCACCCCAACGGCTTCACTCAGGAAAATATAAAGACCTTCTCCAAGCAGCTCAAGGAGCTTGGCTTTGACTACGACTGGAGCAAAATGATAGCTACCAGCGACCCTGAGTTCTATAAGTGGACGCAGTGGATATTCAAGCAGCTTTATCTTGACGGATACGCTCAGTATATAGATATGCCCGTAAACTGGTGCGAAGAGCTTGGCACCGTTCTTTCCAACGACGAGGTTATCGACGGAAAGTCCGAGCGCGGCGGCTTCCCCGTAATCAGAAAAAATATGAAGCAGTGGGTAATAGACCAGCCTGCCTTTGCCGAGGAGCTTCTCGAGGGGCTTGAGGAGATAGATTG
>CAJGCD010000029.1 GCA_904501715.1 uncultured Clostridia bacterium | reverse complement strand
GATTTTTCCATTTTCTTTTCCAGAATCAACAATGTAAATTCGGTTTTCATGTTCAATCGCAATTCCATCTGCAATTCCGTTACGAATATCTGCATAAATCTGCGAGAGAGTATGCCTAATAAAGGAAACGGCTTTATTTCCAAGCTTTCCGTAAGGTATGTATTTTTCAACCTTCTTTGATGCGTGTACAGTATTATTATAAACTACACTGCCCTCGTTGTCAACTCTTTCTTCCTCATCATCCCTCTCTGCCATAGCTATCTTACCATCTACGTACTTAGCGCCGATCTCCTCAAGACCGTCCATATACAGCTTTTCCGCCTTTTTTACGAAATCGGCGGCTTTTTTTGCGTCAGGATTGTTTCGATTTTTCAGTGCTTTTTTTATATCCTGAATACTGCCGAGTATCCTCTCAACGGCGCTAAGGTCGTTCTTTATCAGATGCCTTACGAATTCCTCGGTGCCGAGCACTCTTTGCGAGGCAAATGAGGGCCACTCGCTCTCAAACTCCTCAAACACCTCGGCTTCTGCATCGGTAAGCTCTTCGCCTGCGCGCCCTCTCTCTACTATGTCGGCTAAGACATCGGTGGTATCTTTGCCCTCTTCGTTCAGTCCCTCAAAGTAGCTCTTGGAATATCCGCGGGATATATAATCGGAAATAGCGGAGGAATAGAGTTTATCATTGCTCATTAAATGCTCGTCGAGCAGAGAAGAGGACTCGGCGCAATAAACACCTCCCATTGCTCAAATAAGGGGAGATATTGTTTTATATTTCGGAATTATAATCTCAATTTTTCTGCCAAACTTGGAGGATTAGCTATTCTAAGCTTTTTGGAGCTTTACTTTTAGCCGGAATATATAGGATTGTAAATATAATAAACAAAAAAAGCAGGTCTAAACCCTGCTTTTTGGTGACCCACCGGAGACTCGAACTCCGGACCCCTTGATTAAAAGTCAAGTGCTCTACCGTCTGAGCTAGTGGGTCGTATTCCTTTTAAACCTACCCATATATGATACCACACAAAATGATTTTTGTCAAGGAAAAAGTTTGTCGCGGCAATTCCAATAAAGAGCTGATTTAAAAGGTCGTTTTTGTGCACTTTAAACAAATTGTTTAAGGCGGCATATGCGCTCTGCAAGTGCATATATAGTGTCGGGAAGAAGCTCGGGAAGCTCCTGTCGGTCACTGTCTGAAATATCGGGGTCCTGAGTGGCAATGCTTTCTCTCATTATGCGCACAATGATTTTGTCAATTCCTTTTAATTTATGGGGCTTTAACTCTCCCCCAAAATGATGAATGCCAAGGGAACATACGAGAGCCTTTGGAATTTGCATCGTAACGTAATCGTCAAAATCCTTTGAAATTCCGCAGCACAGAAAAGCAGCGCAGGGCATAGACGACAGCGCTTGAAGATTATTTCTGATATATTTTTTTAAGCTTTTATTTAATCTTCCCATACGGATAGAGCCGCCGATTACAGCGACGTCAAATCCCTCGGGGGAAGGGGGAGTGTCCGTGACGTTAAACAGGGATATGTCAGCTTTATTGCCTATTCTTTGAGCGAGCATTTCGGCAGCTTCCTTTGAAGCACCGCCCTTTGTGGCGTAAATTATTAATACCTTCATTGTTTTTCCTTTATGATGCGTTATTACTATATTTATTATACTTCATTTTTATATGTATGTCAAGAAAAAAAGCGGTTGCCGAAGCAACCGCTAAAAAATTATTTATTCTGCTTTACCTTCAATAAGTCCATAGGTGTTATCGTGACGCTTATAAACTACGCATATTTCGTCAGTACCGTCATCCTTAAATACAAAGAATTCGTGTCCCAACAGATTCATCTGCATTATAGCCTCTTCTGCTGACATCGGCTTTATAGAGAAGCTTTTTCTTCTGATAGTGAATTCGGTCTCTTCCTCAAAATCCTCCCCCGTATCCAGCATTACTCCCTCAAACGCGCCGCTCTTAAGTCTGCGTTCCAAACGAGTTTTGTTTTTTCTTATCTGGCGTTCAATTAGATAAACAGCTCTGTCCAACGCGTTGCGGAAGGTTTCATCCTCCACCTCGCTTCTGAATATAGTGCCGGAGGCTACTATGGTTATCTCAAGGCATTTTTGGTTGTGCTTGCAGCTGAGTGTTGCGGTAGCAGAGCATTCGTTGTCAAAGTACTTATTGAACTTCTGTAATTTGTTTTCGATAATGACCTTCATGTCATCCCATACGTTCATTTGTCTGCCAATGATGGTAACTTTCATAGTTGATCCTCCTAAACTTTTCTTTGGGATTATCCCCTGAGAATATTATATCACATCTTTTGCCTTTTGTAAATAGAAACTAAAGAATTTTGCAAAAAATAATTTATTTTGTGCAAAACAAACAAACGACCGAAAGCAAAAGAAATTTAACACTGCTTATAAACAACGGATTATAATTCCGAAAACAGAATATATAATTTAATTTTATCTTAAAAATGAGAAAAATATATTTCAAAAACAGAAAAAAATAAAAATATTTTTAGCATTGTCCTTTTTAAGACACACTGTTTGTGGTATAATATAGTTGCAGAGGGGAAATTCAATGCAAATATCAAAGGTTTAAAGGAGAAAAGAAAATGACCCGAGATCTTAGAAAGAATATTAACGAGGATATGAGAATAGTTCCCGAAAATTGCAATTGCTCTGTATATACTATGGCAGCCGTTGCGGGATGCTTGCTCTTTTGCGTAGGTATAATAATTTATGCGTTGCTTGCGGCGTAAGTTTTTTTTGCGATTTGCGATAGCTCTTGATTTTGCGGTCGTGTTGTGATAAAATATTACATATAAATAACGGCGAAAGAAGGGAGTGAGTATATGTCGCGACGTTCCAACCAAAAGCTTAAGCTTTTTTACCTTTCAAAAATACTTCTGAATATGACAGATGAGCGTCACGGTATGACTCTCACCCAAATTTTAGAGGAGCTTTCAAAGTATGGCATAGAGACGGGGCGAAAGAGTCTGTATGATGATATGGAGGCGCTTCGTGTTTACGGGTATGACGTGCGTTCAAAGCGCGACCGATTTGTCAGGTATTATATTAAAGACAGAGAATTTAACCGTGCCGATATAAAGCTTTTATGCGACCTCGTCGATTCCTGTAAGCTTGTAGGGGAAGGCTACAAAAGGGAGCTCATAAAGAAAATCTGGCAGACGGGTTATATGTCGGGTATTGAAATGCCAAAAGCCGTAGTACGTGATACGGGTGAAGAAGATGCGGTGTATAAAAATATGGAGCTTATTTGTCAAGCTATGGCAAATGATAAGGTGCTGTCATTTAAATATTTTCAGTGGAACTCGTACAAGCAAAGAAAGCTGAAAAATGAAGGTAAGGTATTTACTGTCAGCCCGTGGAAGCTTGCTTGCCAAAAAGAAGGATATCTGCTTATAGGCTTTGACCACAATAATAATTCGATAACCGAGTTTTCGGTAGATAGGATGCTATTTATTTCCGCCGTCAACAAAAAGAGAGACGGGGAAGGAGCTTTTATTGAATTTGAAGCTCGCGAGAGCGAGCAGGTCAATCTGAGGCTCGACTGTGATAACGACACCGCAACAGAGGTCTTTGGACGCTTTGGTATAGATGTTACTATTCTTTCAAATAGAGAGAATAGCTTTGAAGTTTCGGTAAAAGCCGAAGTGAACAGTGATTTTTACGCATGGCTGTTTACCAAGACTGGGCGTGTGCGTGTAGTTGCTCCCGAATGGGTGGCGGAAGGATATGCCGAGATGCTAAGCAATGCCGCGCGCATAGGTGCGAAAGATGAAGCAAAGTAAGGAAAGAGCATCTATGACCCGTGCTTTGGTGTATTATGCGCGGCTAAGAGGAGAAGATAAAATCCGTTCTCCGCTTGATATGTACGGTGCCATAAGAGGTGCTTGTACAGGAAAAGAGAGGCTTGCGGCTGAGCTTTGGGCGGTGCAGGAATGTCTGATAATGCTTGATGTTCTTGGAGAACAAGAAACTATAAAGGCACTTAGAAAAATATATTTAGAACCCTTTTCGTCCTCACCGTTGCGTATTCCCGCGAAAAGCGAGATATCAATGAGAGTCTTGCGATTTGCGTTTGAAAATCATTTGGATGAACGGACAGTGTACAGACGTTTGCAACGTGCCCGTAAGCTTTGGCTGGATATATTGAGCAGGGGAACGAAATTATAAAAAAACAAGGAACTCACTAAAGAGTTCCTTGTTTTTTTGTGAAAGCTTACTGATTGTTCTTTCTCATAGCCTCAAAACAAGCACTGCAATATACAGGTCTGTCGTTGGAAGGCTGGAAGATAACCTTTGCTACACCACCGCAATTTGCACAAGTTGTTTCGAAGTATTCGCGCGGAGCCTTTCCTGCGTTCTTCTTTGCATCACGGCAAGCCTTGCAGCTCTTGGGCTTATTGAGGAAGCCCTTTTCTTTGTAGAAGCTCTGCTCTCCTGCGGTGAAAACAAACTCGTTTCCGCATTCCTTGCATACCAGAGTCTCGTCTACAAACTCTTCTACTCCGGCTTTTACTACTTCTTCGTTCATGATTTTACCTCGCTTTGTAAGATGGAATTGTTTTGCCCAAATTCCGTTAAGACATGACCCTTCGCGGTGGGCTATCTGATCGGGAGAACCCGAGTCATTCAATTTATTGGAGCAATGCTCTGAGCTTTTTTCGGATGCGATAGATGGCATTTGTAATTGATTTTTCGCTTGAAGAGAGAATAAGAGCCACCTGGGCGGCAGACCGTCCTGAAATATAGAGCTGCCAGACCTTATATTCAAAATCCGAGAGGTTTTTTCTTATGACAGAGTAAAGCGATTTGATACGTTCTTGCTCCAAAATCCTGACCGAAGGGTCATCCGTTCCCTGAACTAAAAATAAATCTTCGGGAATCTTTTCAAGGGGCTCCTCATAGCGCTTTTTGAGAGCGCGGAGCTGAGATACTAACGCATTGTGTATGCATATCTTCGCAAAGAGTCCGAACTCGACCTCGTTTTGTTCCAAGTCATAAGCCAATATTGAGTTATAAAACACCAAAGACGCTTCCTGCCGAAGATCCTCACGGTAAAGAGCGAACGACTCGTCCAAAGAGAAGCGGTTTACAGATGAATCAATCAGCGGACTGTAACGCTCAAGCAAGGTAACAAATGATTCTTGGTCACCGTTGCGAACCGCTAAAATCAAGCTCTTGATATCACAACTGTTTTTCTCAAATTCCATATGCTACCGATCCTTAACGCCAAAAAAGAACCAAAGGGTACAATACGCCCCACGCGTCCTATTATTTTTAATTATATCATTAAATTGTATAATGTCAATACCTTTTTGAAAAATATTTTTGTAAAAAATTCACGAAAAATGTCGTGCGGTTATTTTTACCAAAGCCGACCGCAAAAAGTTGGTTATTATCACAACAAAAATAGAACAATAATATTAAGAAGCAAAGTAAAGCACTTGCGAAAGCTTTTTTCACAAGTGCTTACGAGATTTTTATTTAGAACATACGCACGTAATCAATCCAATATTGCGCCAAGTTTTGCCAGCTCTGTTTGGAGTTCCTTTACATTGATATCACGAATAGTGACTCCGTCGTGTATCGATAGAGCAGCAGCTACTCCCGCTGCCTGGCCCATTGCCATTGCTGCGGGCATACATCTCATTCCGCCAACCGCTTGGGATGCACATGAAAGTGTTTTGCCGGCGACTAAAATGTTGTTACAATTTTTGGGTAACAATGCAGAATAAGGAATATAGTACCGTTTAGCAACCTCTATTTTGAAATTTCCGCTTTCAGATACGCTTCTGTTATGAACATCCATTCCGAAGCCATATACAGCAATACGGTCATCGAATTTTGTGCCATTTGCAACATCCTGCACAGTGATTTTATAGTCACCCTCGATATGTCTGCTTTCGCGGATGCCCAAAACCGGAGCAACCGCCGCTATTCGAGCATTTTCAAATCCGGGAGTTTTATCGTGAAGAACGCAGAAAGCATCAAGCACTTGACGTCGTGCTATGCTGTGAGCATCTGTAAGGCTTTTTGCGTTGGTTGCATCAACATTATAAACGTGATAGTGGTTTACTTTATATTTGCCTTTAGGAGTTTTGTAGACCTTGACGGGATATTCTGGACGAGTGCCCGATAGATTGAATTTTTCGTCGTTTACACCATCCACCTCAAACATAAGAGTTCCGGGCTGCGGTATTCCGCTTATCTCTTCTCCCTTATATGTAGGCACTCCGGCTTTATCTGCAACCGAGGCGGTTCCTGTACAATCAATAAATATCTTTCCCCATACGCAAAGAAGTCCTTGCGGTGCGGTAAGAACGGCGTGTGTTACGGTTTCGTTATCCATAATTACGTCAGCAAACTGTGTGTAGCAGAGTATTTCAACACCAGCCTCTCGGAGCATTTGATCGAGAACTATTTCAAGATAAAACGAATCGAATGGCGTTACGTGACGGTGGTATTTTGTGATAAACGATGTATAAATGGAATTGCTTTCGACGTTTTCAGAGGGGATAGCCGCCGAGTATGCTTGGAGTCTTTCGATAATTTCGGAGAATATACCTGCAACGGTCTGCTCATCTCCGTCGCGGTCATAATTTGTCATAAACGGTCCTACGAGCGCACTTGTAGCCATACCGCCAAGGGATGGAGTAGCTTCAATAAGTATAACCCTCATACCCTTACGTGCCGCTGAAATTGCAGCGCAGACGCCTGCGGGTCCGCCTCCGATAACGACTACATCATACTCTCCGTATAGCTCAATACCTCTGCAAAAATCTATTTTTTTCATTATGATTACTCCGCTTTATTATAATATTTCCGTATTTTTGGGTATTAATATAAATATCTGTCTTAATCAAAAAGATAGTTTACATTACCTGCAAGGAGAGCGGTGACTCCGCGGTAGATTACTTCAGGTCGCTCGTAGAAATTATCACGCATCCTCTGCGCGCGATTTTCTGTGTCAACGACCAATGTCTGAGAGAATATCAAAACTCCTTTTTCGGTAAAGGAGCAGGAAACGCAGAATCTGCCATCATCTGTTTTCTCCACCGTACAGCGGGCAACAACGTCGCGCTTTTTGAAATCGAGAAATCTGAGTGCTTTGGAGAGAGCCTTGTCAAGAATACTCGCCAGAATGTCGCTCTTCAGCTCACGGGCAACAAGTCTGCCCTTGTCTGTGATCAGATAAAGGTCCCGTCCGTCCTCGCCTTCATATTTTTCGATAAGGTCCATATCTACCATCTCGTAAAATGCTTCGGCAAAATCAAGATACATAACGTAGTCTGTTTGCATAACAACATCATTGATAGTAGTAAATTCAAGGGGGTAATTTATATTTTCGAGCAGGTAAAGAACAAATATCTTTACGTTTCGCATACTTCCAATTGGAGAACTGATCATAACAGAGCCTTCCTTATAAATTTACTGGATATATTTTAACATATTTCAAAAAAATTTTCAATAAGTATTTGCAAATAATGAAAAAATATGATATAATCTACATGTTGAACAAAAAAGAACACTCAGGAAGGAAAGAATATGATATCTATTGCTTTACTTGGTTTTGGATGCGTAGGAAGCGGAACGGCAGAGGTGCTTACCGAGAATAAGAAAATAATTGAAGAACGCCTCGGCTGTGAATACCGCATAAAATATATACTTGACCTCAGAGATTTTCCCGAAAGCCCCTTTGGCAGCTTGGTAGTCCATGATTTTAATGCTATTCTTCAGGATGAAGAGGTAAGCATAGTTGCGGAAATGATGGGCGGCTCTCATCCTGCCTATGATTTTACAAAGGCTTGCCTTGAGGCTGGGAAGAACGTTGTTACCTCCAATAAGGAGGTGGTGGCGAAATTCGGAGTTGAGCTTGGGGAAATAGCTGCTAAAAACGGAGTTAGATATATGTTTGAGGCGAGCGTAGGCGGAGGAATTCCCGTTATCCGTCCTATGATGACCGATCTCGCGTCTAATAAGATAACAAAAATTAACGGTATTCTCAACGGTACCACTAACTATATCCTTACCTCGATGCGTGATGACGCAAAGAGCTTTGGGGAGGCTCTTGGAGAGGCACAGCGACTTGGATACGCAGAGGCAAATCCTACTGCTGACGTAGGAGGCTTTGACACTGCAAGAAAGACGGTTATTCTTGCGGCTATCGCTTCGGGAAAGCTTGTTTCAACCGATAATATTCATATAGAAGGAATCACCGAGATAACCCTTGCTGACGTTGAAGCGGCAGAGAAGCTTGGATATCACATCAAGCTTATCGGTCACGCTGAGGTGAAGGACGGAAAGATTCTCGCCCTCGTTTCGCCTATGGCAATACCGAGCAGCAACCCATTGGGAAGAATAGATGACGTATTCAACGGAATCCTCGTTAACGCCAACATGGTAGGAGAGGTAATGTTCTACGGACCCGGTGCGGGCAAGCTACCTACAGCCAGCGCAGTCGTTGCCGATATAGTTGACGTTATCGCAAAGCGTGATTTTGCTCCTACACCGCTTGGCTGGGTAAGCGCCGAGGCTTCTGACATTGCGGATTTCGCTGAGTATTACTGCCGCAGAATGGTTATATCCGCTGCTGGAAATTACGTTACCGAGGAAATGACCGAGACCGAGGCAGCCAAGCTTGCGGCAAAGTCCGATGTAATTTCTGTTTACAGAGTGCTTTAATGTAAAAATACCGTGGAAAAATCCACGGTATTTTTGTTATTGCAATTATTTGTAAATTGTGATAAAATATCTTACAGAGCTGCAACGATAGCGGCGGTATCCTGTGCGATAACGAGCTCTTCGTTTGTGGGAAGAACGTAAACGGCTACCTTCGACGCGTCAGTGGATATCTTGGTATTTTCGGATACGTGAGGAGCGGCGTCATTAGCTGCCTTGTCAAACTCGATTCCAAGGAACTCCATATCCTGGCAAACCAGCTCGCGGAGGTGAGGATTGTTCTCGCCGATTCCCGCGGTGAACACAACAGCGTCAAGACCGTTCATTATAGCCGCATAGGAGCCGATGTACTTCTTGATATTGTGCTTAAGTATGTTGACAGCAAGATTAGCTCTCTCATACTTAGGATTGGAAGGACCGTCCGCAATAGCGTCCTCAAGGTCTCTGGAGTCGGAGGAGAAGCCCGAAACTCCGAGGAAGCCCGACTTCTTATTCATAAGGTCGTCCATCTGAGCGGGTGTAAAGCCTTCCTTTTCCATAAGGTAAGGAACGATAGCGGGGTCAATATCACCGCAGCGTGTGCCCATCTCAACTCCAGCAAGAGGAGTGAAGCCCATAGATGTGTCCATAACCTTACCGCCCTTAACTGCCGAGATAGAGGAACCGTTACCGATATGGCAGGTAACTATCTTTGTGTCCTCAACGGGCTTACCAAGAAGCTTAGCCATTTCAGCGCTTACGTAGCGGTGAGAGGTTCCGTGAGCACCGTAGCGACGAATGCCGTACTTCTCATAATATTCGTAGGGAAGCGCGTAAACGTAAGCTTCGGGAGCCATGGTCTGGTGGAAGGCTGTGTCAAATACGAGCACCTGGGGTTTGCCGGGCATAGTTGCAAGACAGCCCTTGATACCCATAAGGTGAGCAGTGGTGTGAAGAGGTGCAAAGGATTTGCAAAGCTCAAGCTTAGAGAGTACTTCATCGTCCAGAAGAATGGATTTTGAGAAGTATGCACCGCCGTGGACTACACGGTGACCGATAGCTTGAATTTCATTCATATCGGCGATACAACCGATCTCCTTATCGGTAAGAGCATCAACTACGAGCTTCATAGCGTCAGAGTGGTCCTTCATAGGAGCTTCCTTAGTTACCTTGATGTCCTTTATGAGCTGCTTGTGAGTGATGCTTGAGCCATCACCGCCAATTCTTTCGCAGACACCCTTTGCGGAAACAAGACCGGAATCAGTTTCGATAAGCTGATACTTAAGCGAGCTGGAGCCGGCATTTACAACGAGTACGTTCATTTTAAAGTCCTCCAAAAAAATAATTACATTTAATTATACTACAAAAAAAATATTTTTTCAATAGAAATTTCAAGAATATTTTATAAAAGATAAAAAAGGAAAAGAAAATGTCAACTTTCGGTATAGTATGTGAATTTAACCCCTTGCATAACGGACATAAAAGGCTTATAGATGAGGCAAAGCGGCTTGGCGCGGAGCGCGTGGTCTGCGTCATGAGCGGAAACGCGGTACAGCGTGGAGAGCTTGCCATAACCGACAAGTATACCAGAGCCAAAGCGGCAGTGCTTTGCGGAGCAGACCTTGTGCTCGAATTGCCATATCCTTGGTGCGCGGCAAGTGCCGAGTATTTTTCCGCCTGCGGAGTTGAGGTGCTTTCTTACTTTTGTGATAGCGTTATATTCGGCTCGGAGTGCGGAGATATAGAGCTGCTCAAAAAAGCGGGAAGTGTTGCCGCAAAAGAGGAGTTCAAAAACAGCTTTATAGCCCGTACCGAACAAGGAGAGGGCGCGGCAAGCGCGTATTTTTCTCTGCTTGAGGAGGAAACGGGAGTTAAGCTCTCATCCAACGACCTGCTTGGGATGGAGTATATAAGAACGGCAATTGAGAAGAAGCTTGATATCAAGTTTTATACGCTGAAGCGAGAGGGAGCGGGATATAACGACGAGCTTCTCAGCGTAGGTCAATACCCCTCCGCAACCGCTATACGCAGAGCGTGGAGAGAGGGAAGGGATGCTTTCGCATATATGCCCACGGAAGCGGCAGAGGTCTTTTTAAACAGCGAGCGCAGTGCCCCCGAGGAGCTTTCAAAAGCTATGCTTATGTATTTCCGTCTTGCCGACCCAAAGGATTTTGAGGATGTAGCCGAAGCCGAGGGTGGGATAGCCAACAGAATTATCAATGCCTCGAAAGAAGCGAGAAACGGAGAGGAATTTTTTGAGCTGCTCAGGACGAAAAGATATACCGACGCCAAGCTCAGACGGGCAATTCTTTTCTGTATGACAGGCGTTACACAAGGGCTTTTAAAGCAACGCCCCGCTTACGTGACACTCCTTGGAGCAAGTGACAAGGGCAGGGAGCTTATAGCGAAAGCGCGTAAGAGCGATACAATAAATATCGTCACCAAACCCGCCGATGCGCCGAAGGATACCGAGCAGTTCGAGACGGGAGAGAAGCTTGAAGCCATATTCACCCTATCCCTCAAAAACAGCGCATCCCTTGGAGAAAGCTACCGAAAGAATGCGTTTATAAAATGATATGTAAAACCTTGTAGGGACAGGCGTCCTCGACTGTCCGAGAAGGTAAATGCAGTACGACCGTCTGTGTTAATACAAGTTTTTTCGTGCGGCAGGGGAGCGCCTTGCAAGAAAAATTCATTTACTTTTAGCATAGTTATAGCGCTATGTCAAGTTTTTTTCATTTTTTATAAAATTCTCAAAGCTTATGCAAAAGATTTTAACAACTGTTGACTTTTCGTTTTTTGCGTGATATAATATATAGGATATATGAACGATACGGAAGGAGAATATAGATATGGCAGACGAAATCAAAGAGCTTGTAAGCGGCAAATATCTTGAATATAAGGGACTTCCTCTTGTAAGAGAGGGCGATACCATCTGTTACGGCGATATGGAGGGAAAGTGCATACTTATCCTTGAGATAATGTCCTACAAGAAGGACGGAGATAAGGAGCTTCCCGATAAGATACTCATTCAGGTGCTTGACCCCAAGGACCAGTCCAAGATATTCAGACAGGGCAATAAGCAGGGTCTTTACGAGGCATTCAGCCTCGGACTTGTTTGGTTCAATCACGAAATGCAGAAATAACTCGAAAAAGAACTCCTTCGGGAGTTCTTTTTTTGCTTTTATGGAAAAGAGTAACTCTTGACAAAAGCTCTTGAAAAGTGTTATAATTATAATTGGAATATTTTTATCATTTACCGCGCCGAATGGGAGGAACATATATGAAAAAATTACTCGTTATTGACGGAAACAGTATACTCAACAGAGCCTTTTACGGCATAAGGCTCTTGACTAATAAGGACGGGCTCTATACCAACGCTATCTACGGTATGGCAACCATAATAGAGCGCCATATATCCAATATTTCTCCCGACTACTGCGCTGTGGCGTTTGACCTTAAGGCGCCTACCTTCAGACATAAGATGTATGACGGGTACAAGGCTAATCGAAAGGGAATGCCAGAGGAGCTTGCGGTCCAGCTTCCTTACGCCAAGGAATGTATGGCGGATATGGGCTGTATGGTGCTCTGTCTTGAGGGCTACGAGGCTGACGACATTCTGGGAACTCTTGCAAAAATGGCATCCGAGGAGGGTGTTGAGGCATATATTCTTACGGGCGACCGTGACTCGCTTCAGCTTATAGGTGACACCACGAGGGTACTGCTTGCAAAGACTAAGGAAACCGTCAACTTTGACAGAGCGGAGTTCAACAAGACCTATGGCCTTGAGCCCGAGCAATTCGTGGACGTAAAGGCGCTTATGGGTGATAGCTCTGATAATATCCCGGGTGTGGCGGGTATAGGTGAAAAGACCGCCTTGAAGCTTATATCGGAATTTGGAGGGCTCGACGGGCTTTATGAAAGGCTGGCTGACTCATCGCTGACCGCGGGAACCAAGCAAAAGCTTGAGAGCGGCAAGAATATGGCTTATCTTTCCCAGACCCTCGCAAGAATAAATTGCGACGTTCCGCTTGATATAACTCTCTCCGACTGCGCCTACGGCGGAATGAAAAGAGCAGAGCTTTACAACCTTTTTGTGGAGCTTGATTTTCTTGCTCTTATAAAGAAGTTCGGACTTGAAAACGCGGCTCTGGAATGTACCGATTTTGTTGAGAAAAGCGCCGAATGTGCCGAAACTGTAACGGCAACCGCGGATGACCTGAAGGCTCTTTCTGGAAGCAAGCTTTCTGCCGCTATATGCGCCGACGGAAAAATAGCGTTTTTCGACGGAAAAAAGAGATACATTTGCGACGGTGAGAGTGCCAAAGCTCTTTTTGCCGCTGCAAAGGTAGCGGTTCACGATTCCAAAAGATTTTATAAAAGCATTGTGAAGGACGAGGGAAGCATAGCCTTTGACACTATGCTTGCTGCGTACGTTCTTGACTCCACAATGGGAGATTTCTCCGTTGAAAAGCTTGCTCTTATATTCTTGGCAAAGACGCTCAACGAAGACTACGCCGAGGATATGGCGGTGTTCGAGCTTCGAGAGGCTCTTGAGAAAGGAATAAACGAAAGAGATAACCGAGAGCTGTTATATGATATAGAGATGCCTCTTGCCAAGGTTATTGCCGATATGGAGACCGTAGGCTTCCGTATAGACGTAGAGGGAATAAAAAGGTACGGAGTAGCCCTCGGAGAAATGGCTGAGGCGCTCAAGCAGAGGATATACGTTTATGCGGGCGAGGAGTTTAATATAGGCTCACCCAAGCAGCTTGGTGAGATTCTTTTCGAGAAGATGAATCTGCCAAAATCGAAAAAGACCAAGACGGGATATTCCACCGACGTGGACGTGCTCAAAAAGCTTATACCGTACCATCCCATAATCGAGGATATACTCGATTACAGGCAGGTGACAAAGCTGAAATCCACCTACGCCGACGCCCTTGCCAAGGCGGCTGACGAAAACGGCAGGATACACAGCGTTTTTAACCAGACGGGAACTGCTACGGGCAGACTTTCCTCGGCAGAGCCAAATCTTCAGAATATCCCCGTCCGTACCGATATGGGCAGGGAATTCAGAAAATATTTTGTTCCCCAAAACGGTGACTATTGTCTGATAGATGCGGACTATTCACAAATAGAGCTCCGCATACTTGCTCATATCTCGAATGATGAAAATATGATAAACGCCTTTTTGTCGGGCGAGGATATCCATACTATGACGGCATCCAGAGTGTTCGAGGTGTCTCCCGAAAATGTTACACCCGAGCTCAGAAAAAGAGCTAAGGCTGTGAATTTCGGAATACTTTACGGAATAGGTGAATTCTCTCTTTCCGAGGACCTCGGTATATCAAGAGCTCAGGCTAAGAGGTATATCGAGAGCTATCTTGCGGGCTTTCCCAAGATATCCGAATATCTCGAAAACGTCAAGGCGGACGCTCACCGTGACGGATATGCCACCACTCTTTTCGGACGCAGAAGAAGGATAGCGGAGCTTGAGTCCTCAAATAAAAATCTCCAGCATTTCGGAGAAAGAGTGGCTATGAACAGTCCTATTCAGGGAACTGCGGCAGATATAATAAAGATAGCTATGGTCAGGGTGGCAAAGGAGCTTTCCGACAGTAAAATTGACGCAAGACTGATACTTCAGGTGCACGATGAGCTTCTCGTTGAGTCCCATAAGGATTGCGCCGAAAAGGCGTATGAGATACTTGTCAGATGTATGGAGGAGAGCACAAGGCTAAGAGTTCCTCTTGATGTGGATGCTCATATTGGTGGCACTTGGTTCGAAGCAAAATAATGTAAAATAAAGGTAAAAATACGGTGTATTTCCAAAAATATACAATTTTTGTCCTTTGGCACAAAAAATTGTCAGAAAAATCACAAATTTGTCTGATAATTTGGATAAAAGCTATGGACATTTGCGCGAGATTGTAGTATAATATAGAATTGGAATAGGAGTTATATCACAAGATATATACCCTAACTATTTTTGACAAACGAAGGTAGGAAACAGGGATGAAGATTCAAAAAATAAAGGAGCTTCTTGACGCTCGTGTCCTTTGCGGTGAAGAAAACCTCGAGGGTGAGGTCCACTCCGCATGCGGATGCGATATGATGAGCGACGTGCTTGCTTACGTTAAGGATCAAGCTGTATTGCTTACAGGACTTTGTAATCCCCAGGTCGTGCGCACCGCTATGATGATGGATATGAGATGCATAGTCTTTGTGCGCGGTAAGATGCCTACCGAAGACGTTATAGAGCTGGCCCGCGATGCAGGAATAGTTATACTCGCCACAGATACGAGGATGTACGTTGCATGCGGAGTTTTGTACGCTCAAGGACTCCATGGGGGTGAGTGTCACAAATGACCGAGCAGGTAAAGTTTCATTTTGATATAGACGGAGAGAATTTTACCTCCGCGGGAGAGGCTTCGGTAAGGATAAAGAAAATGCTTCGCGAGATGGGCTTTTCATCCGAGGTCATCCGACGTGTTTCCGTGGCTATGTACGAGGGTGAGATAAATATGGTCATCCACGCAAACGGCGGAAGCGCAGACGTTATCGTGAGCAACGATAAGGTGGAAATAATACTTGCCGATAACGGACCCGGAATCGCAGATATAGAGCAAGCGATGAAGGAGGGCTTCTCAACAGCGCCCGAAAATATCCGTTCACTCGGCTTTGGCGCCGGAATGGGTCTGCCGAATATGAAAAGATATACTGATGATATGAGAATAGAATCCGAGGTGGGAAAGGGCACTACCATTTATATGACGGTAAACGTCTGATCCTACTTTTGGAAAGGAGTATAAAATGTTAAACAATAAGCATTCGGTTACTCTTGATCTTTCCAGATGCAAAGGTTGTACCAACTGTATAAAGCGCTGTCCTACCGAGGCGATACGAGTCAGAGAAGGACACGCTATAATAAAAGAGGATATGTGCATCGACTGCGGTGAGTGTATCCGACTTTGCCCGTACAAGGCAAAAAAGGCTACTTACGACAGATTTGAGGATTTTGCCGATTATAAATATAAGATCGCGCTTCCCGCGCCCGCACTGTACGGACAGTTTGAGGACATTGAGGATGTGGACAATATACTTAACGCGCTCCTTGAATGTGGCTTTGACGCAGTATATGAGGTCTCAAAGGCGGCGGAGCTGGTCACAGAGCATACCAGAAGGTATATGAAGAAAAGTGACCTTCCTATGCCCATAATAAGCTCAGCGTGTCCCGCCATAGTAAGACTTATAAGTCTGCGCTTCCCATGTCTTGTGGATAATCTTCTTCCGCTTATGCCACCCATAGAGTATGCGGCCAGACAAGCGAGAAAAGAGGCGCTGGAGGCTCATCCCGAGCTTAGCGATGAGGATATATGCGTGCTGTTCCTGTCACCCTGTCCCGCTAAGATAAGCTATATAAAAAATCCTCTGGGTGTAAATCAGAGCGCTGTCACGGGCGGACTTGCCATAAGCGACTTTTATTTCAAGCTCCGTTCAAAGTATAGGAACATAGAGGAGCCTAAGGCACTTTCCACCACGGGAATAATAGGGCTCAACTGGGCAGGCTCGGGCGGAGAGGCAACGTCTATACTTTCTGATAAATACCTTGCGGCAGACGGAATAGAGAACTGCATAAGGATACTGGATGAAATAGAGAACGGCTCGATGCACGACCTTGAGTTCGTTGAGCTTAACGCTTGTATAGGCGGATGCGTGGGCGGAACGCTTACGGTGGAAAATCCGTTTATTGCGAAGGCGAGATTGCGCTCCTTGCGTAAGTATCTGCCTATTTCGGGTAACCGTATAGAGGATGACGAGGCGCTGACCCCTGATGTTTTTTATGATAGGGGAATAGATAATAACACGTCCTGCGTTCTGTCGGAGGACAGATTTACCGCAATAGCTAAAATGGCGGAGATAGAGGAGATATACAAGGATCTTCCTCACCTTGACTGCGGCTCCTGCGGAGCGCCAAACTGTCACGCTCTTGCGGAGGATATAATCAAAAACGAGGCGAAGCTTGGAGACTGTCTCATACAGCTTCGTGATAAGCAAAATAAGAGCTGACATATGTCAGTCGGAGGTAAGTATGACCGTCAGAGAGCTTTCGGAAATGTCTGAATTTAAAGTGGTCTGTATGCCCGATGGCGAGAGAGAGATAAAGGGCGGCTATGCGGGGGATCTGCTTAGCTGGGTAATGGGACGGGCGTCCGAGGACGACGCTTGGGTCACCATTATGTCCAACGTCAATATAGTTGCGGTGTGCACCCTTGCCGATCCTGCGTGTATAATACTTTCCGAAAACGTACAGCCCGACCCCGAAGCAAAAATGAGAGCGGAGCAACAGGGAGTAAATATACTTTCCACAGAGCTTGATACCTTCAGCGCGTGCGCAAGGATAGCGGCACTGCTATGACCCGTTACTATTACGACCTTCACATACACTCATGCTTGTCCCCCTGCGCTGACGATGATATGACACCCAACAATATCGCTGGAATGGCGGCATTGAAGGGCTTGAACATATTGGCGCTTACCGACCACAACTCCACAAAAAACTGCCCCGCGTTTTTTGAGGCATGTAAGCGGCAGGGAATAATCCCCATAGCGGGTATGGAGCTTTCTACCGCGGAGGATATACATCTGGTATGCCTATTTCCCGAGCTTGAGGACGCGATGCGATTTGGCGAGGAGGTAAAAAAGCATCTGATGCCCTTGAACAATCGCCCCGAGATATTTGGAAATCAACTGATACTTGACGGGGAGGACGAGATCGTAGGCGAGGAGGAGCTGTTGCTCATTTCTGCAACCGATCTCCCCATAGACGAGGCGGTAACACTGGCAAAGAGCTTCGGAGCCCACGTTCATCCCGCCCACATTGACAGACAGTCAAACGGGATAGTAGCTATACTTGGTGACGTTCCCGAAGAATACGGATTTCGTGTGTTTGAGCTGCGAGAGAGGGAAAGCCTTGAAAAGCTTTCAACAGTAGTTGAGGAGCTTTGCGAGGATACTATGATAATCTGCTCGGATGCCCATCATCTCTGGGATATCAGCGAGGCGGAGAACTGCGTGCTCCTTGATGACGAGCCTTACAGCTCGGCACTTGTGAGAAAGCGGCTTTTTGAAAGGCTCGAGAGAGCCGATATGGTTTGATTTATTTAAATTAAAATAAATAAATATAAAAATAAAACGGAGGAATTTTTCAAATGAAAAAGACTTTGACCACAGTAATGTTCCGTGGAACAAAGGCTCAGGAAGAGCAGCTTGACGCTGTAATTGCCGAGCTTAAGGACACACCCGGCGCATTGATGCCTGTACTTCAGCAGGCGCAGGAAATCTACGGATATCTGCCGATCGAGGTTCAGAAGATGATCGCTCTGAAAATGGGCGTTTCCATCGAAGAGGTTTACGGCGTATCCACCTTCTACTCGCAGTTCGTTCTTAACCCCAAGGGCGAGGTAGCTATCGCGGTTTGCCTTGGAACGGCTTGCTACGTAAAGGGAAGCGGAGATATTCTTGATAAGATCACACAGATCCTCGGCTTGCCCGCAGGCTCTACCACTCCCGACGGAAAGTATTCTCTTGAAGCAACAAGATGCATAGGTGCATGCGGACTTGCTCCCGTACTTACCATCAATAATGAGGTTTACGGAAGACTTGTTCCCGCCGATATGGAAGGCATCCTTGCAAAGTACAAATAAGACCCCGATATGAAAGAGCTGTCACTCAATATTCTTGATATTACCAAGAACTCGGTAAGCGCCGGTGCGTCTCACATAGACGTGTTTCTTGACGAGACACCCGACGGCATACTTAAGCTTACTATAAGGGATAACGGTTGCGGTATGAGCGAGGAAACGCTCAGAGGAGTTACCGACCCCTTTTATACCACCCGTAAGACCAGAAAGGTCGGAATGGGGTTGCCACTTCTTAAAATGGCGGCTGAACAGACGGGAGGAAGGCTTCATATCGTTTCCTCGGACAAGGAAGGCGAAAGCGGCACTACGCTTGAGGCAATCTTTGATACGAGGAGCATCGACTTCGCGCCTGTTGGAGATATAGTTTCGACTGTATGTATCCTCATTGCGGGAAGCCCCGAGATAGACTTTGATTTTCACGATATTTCACCGAGAGGTACGGTATCGCTGAAAACCGCAGAGCTCAGGGAGGTGCTGGGAGATATATCGCTTGATGAGCCCGAGGTTCAGGATTGGATAAAGGGATATCTTGAGGAGCAGTACGGGGCATTGAACAACTGATTAAATTTTGAAAAAATAAACGGAGGAAACACTTATGAAATCTTTGGCAGAACTTGCTGCTATCAGAGAAAAGATGCAGAACAAGGTCGTTATCCGCGAGGGAATGGGAACAACAAGAGTTGTTGTCGGCATGGCAACCTGCGGAATCGCGGCAGGCGCAAGAACCGTTCTTAGCGCATTCGTTGAGGGTGTAAACGCAAACGGTCTTACCGATAAGGTTGCTGTTACTCAGACAGGCTGTATCGGTATTTGCCAGTATGAGCCCGTAGTAGAGATATTTGAAGAGGGCAAGGAAAAGGTAACCTATGTAAAGCTCGACGCAGCTAAAGCAGCTGAGATCGTTGAGAAGCACCTCAAGGGCGGTAAGGTCGTTGAGGAATATACCATCGGCGCATACAAAAACTGATTTTGACAGAGAAAGGATAACAGAAAAATGATTAGATCACACGTTTTGATTTGTGGCGGTACAGGCTGTACTTCATCCGGAAGTGTCAAGATCAAGGATGCAATGGAAGCCGAGATACTCGCTAAGGGTCTTGCAGACGAGGTAAAGGTAGTTCTTACAGGATGCTTCGGTCTTTGCGCACTGGGACCCATTATGATCGTTTACCCCGAGGGAACTTTTTATAGCTGTGTAACGGCTGAAGATGTTCCTGAGATAGTAAGTGAGCATTTGCTTAAAGGTCGTCCCGTTGAAAGACTCGTATATCACGAGGCAAAGAACGAGGATGTTCATCACGCAACATCTCTTTCCGAAACCGCTTTCTACAAGAAGCAGAAGAGAGT
>CAJGCD010000028.1 GCA_904501715.1 uncultured Clostridia bacterium | reverse complement strand
GCAACGAAGGGACGAGCGGGATCAGCGAGAGCCTTACCCATAACGTCGATCTCCTTCTGAATGAGGTAACCGCAAACTGCGGGAAGATATGCGGCAACTCCTGCGGTAGAAGCGTGTGCTCTGTGTGCAGAGCCGAAAGCATCGTTTACGTAGATCTCTGCGAAATCAGCAAGCTCCTTAGCGAAGTCTGCGCCGTTCTTGGTCTCTCTTGCGTCAAAGCGAACATTCTCTATAAGAACTGCCTCGCCCTCCTTGAGAGCCGCTACCTTTGCCTTTGCGTCGGGACCGATTATATCCTCAGCGAAGGTAACCTTATCGCCGAGAAGCTCGTTAAGTCTGTCTGCAACGGGCTTAAGTGTAAACTTCTTCTTGTCGCCAAGAGCCTTCTCGAGAAGCTCTGCCTTTGCGGCTGCCTGCTCCTCTGCGGGAAGAGCCTCAACCTTTGCCTTTTCCTTCTTGGTCAGACCGAAGCCTTCGGTAAAGATAGCATGGGGCTTGCCCATGTGAGAGCAAAGAACGACCTTTGCGCCCTTACCGAGCAGGTACTTGATAGTGGGAAGAGCCTCTACTATTCTCTTATCGGATGTGATAACGCCATCCTTAAGAGGTACATTGAAATCGCAACGAACAAGAACTCTCTTTCCGGCTACGTCAATGTCTTCAACTGATCTTTTGTTGTAAGTCATTTTGGTATATCCACCTTTCAATTTATTTTCCATCCTATAATATACCACAAAATTCCACGGATATCAAGTACAATTTGGAAAAAAATTTACTTTTTTGTTAAATTTATGTCAGATGCTGTCTTTTACAGCCTTATCGCATCTCATTTTGTAAAAATGCAACTATTTTTTTCTCTTCTCTGGACACCTTTACCTGAGATAGTCCAAGTATTTCCGCCACCTGCTGCTGTGTCTTGTTTCTGAAATATCTGAGCAAAAGTATTTTCTGCCATTGCTCCGACATTTTACCTATTGCTTCACGCAGAGCCATTCTGTCAAAAAAACGTTGGTTTTCATAAATACTGTCGGTATCGGCAAGCATATCCTCCAGCACCGCCCCTTCCTCTTCTCCGTATACGAAATCCGAAAGCGAGCTTGGAGGAGCCATTGCGTCAAGCGCCATAGCGGCTTCCTCGGCAGACACTCCCACCGCCTGTGCCAATTCCTTTACGTGAGGCTCTCTGCCCTCCTTATTGATGATATCGTTCCTCGCTCTTATCAGCTCGACGCCAAGCTTTTTATAATATCTTCCCACCTTTATGGGTCCGTCGTCGCGGAGCGCTCTGCGTATCTCACCGAATATCATAGGCACTGCGTAGGTAGAAAAGCAGGTGCCCCGCTCAAGGTCGAAGCTCCGTATAGCCTTCAAAAGACCTATCGTACCAATCTGCATCAGATCCTCGAATTCCATACCCCGCTCGCGAAATCTGAGCGCTATGCTACGTACCAATCCGTAATTGTTCTCTATAAGTAGCTCGCTGGCCTTCATTGCCTGCTGCTCGTTATCTCCCTGCGCTATCTCTATAAGCTCTCTGTTTTGCCCGTAGTCGCGCTTTTCCGCTCCACAGGTCTCTATTCCCTCGCCTTCAGATATTTGAACAGCGTCACAGTAGTTCCCTTTTTGCATCCCGAAAATACCCTCACCTTATCACAAAAGCTCTCCATAACCGTAAAGCCCATTCCGCTCCTCTCGTTGGCGGCATCGGTAGTATAAAGAGGCTGACGCGCCTCCTCCACGTTTTCTATACCGCAGCCCTTATCCTTTATTTCTATACGGACAAGATTCCCCTCGCACAGACGGACGGTTATGTATATGATGCCGATGGTATCCCGATAGGCGTGAACTATACAGTTTGTGACAGCCTCGGACACGGCGCATTTTATATCGGCTATGTCACTTGCAGACGGGTCAAGCTGTGAGCAAAACGCCGCTACCGCGGCTCTTGCCGCACCCTCGTTCACAGACAGTGAGGGCAGTCTTAATTTCATTTCATTCAGCACCCGTGCCGAAAAACGGTTTTTAGTTCCTTTGGTCTTCATCTTCGCTCTCCTTTTCACTTGTGTATTCTATCCCCACTATCCGTTCAAGCCCCGCAAGCTTAAATATCCTTACAAGTCTTTCATTTGGGTCGCGCAATACCAGCTCTCCGCCTATTGCCTGCATTTTTGAGTATCGCCCCATAATAAGTCCCAATCCCGAGCTGTCCATAAAATCTATCATAGACAGCTCAATGACCGCTCTCGCAGGACGCATTTCCATTATGCGTCCGTCTATTTCGTTCCGTACTCTGACTGCGCTGTGATGGTCTATCTCTCCAGACAGACTTATGATAAGCTCGTCTCCCTTCTCGCTCATTTGGAGCAAACAATTCTTTTTTAACATCTCAGACCTCCGTTCTTTGTCTTTATTTCATATTTTAGCACACAGTATCCGCATATTTTGTCAAATGATGTCCATACAAAAAAATAGTAAAATGCAGATGCATTTCCCATAAAATGTAATTTTTTTGCGTTTTTCCTAAAATTTTTTTAAGTTTTTCAGAAAAATTTAAAAAATTCTCTTGCATTTCGCAATTATTATGATACAATGTATGTGTAACAAAAATATATGGAGGTATTTTTATCATGGCTTACAAAATTTCCGATGAGTGCATCGCTTGCGGCGCTTGTACAGAGGCTTGCCCTGTAAACGCTATTGCTGAGGGTGACGGCAAGTACGAGATCAACGCTGACGAGTGCATCGAGTGCGGTGCGTGCGCAGAGGCTTGCCCTGTTGACGCTCCTGCTGCTGAATAATTTTTAATTATCGGTACATAGACGGGGTTGTTGCATTCTTTGCAGCAACCTTTCGTTTTTATGTAATACGGAGGTAAGATTAATGGATATGGCTCTTGCTCAGGATGAGCGTTTGGACGACGTAAATGAGAATATAAGAATAATACAAAAAAAGGACGGTCTTACGTTTGGTACCGATGCCTTTTTGTTAGCGTCCTTTATAAAGCCTCAGCCCAAAGCCATAGCCGCGGAGCTTGGAGCAGGTACGGGAATAATCTCACTTCTCCTGATGGCAAGAAACAGGCTCTCAAGGATAAGTGCCTATGAGATACAAAAGGATTTTGCCGATATAGCCACCCGAAACGTAACACTTAACGGGATGGACGGAAAAATAAAAGTTCTGTGCAAGGACGTTAAGCAAGCGGTTGCTTCGGATACAGACAGAGAGGCTGACGTGGTATTTTCAAATCCTCCCTATATGAAGACCGACAGCGGAAAACGAAACGAAAACGACTACAAATATATCGCAAGACACGAGGTCTGCGGAAGCATTGACGACTTTTGCTCCGCCGCCTTCCGTTTGCTTAAGCACGGAGGTAAATTTTACGCTGTATGGCGTCCCGACCGTCTTACCGACATAATAACCGCTATGCGAAAAAACCGTCTTGAGCCAAAAATAATGACCTTTGTACACGCGGACAGCGAAAGCATTCCCTCCATAGTGCTTATTTCCGCCACAAAGGGAGGAGCGTCGGGAATCAAGATCACTCCCCCTCTGTTTCTGTACGACGGCAAGGACAGAGAAAAAATGAGCGCGAAGGCGCAAAAAATTTACGACACTATGTCTTTTGAATTTTGAATAAGGAAGCTTATGGAAAATATAAAAAGAGTCCTCAGCTACGTAAGGCGAGGAGTTGACGATTACAATATGATAGAGGACGGCGACAGAATTGCCGTTGGCGTATCTGCGGGAAAGGACTCACTTACCCTTCTCTGCGCTATGGCTGACCTCAGACGCTTTTATCCTAAAAAATTTGACCTCTGCGCCATCACCGTAGACATGGGCTTTGAGGATGCTGACTTCTCCCCCATAAAATCACTGTGCGACGAGCTGGGAGTGGAATATCACATAGTTCCAACCCAGATATCAAAGGTCATATTTGACGTGAGAAAAGAGAAAAATCCCTGCTCTCTCTGTGCAAAGATGCGGCGGGGCGCGCTTTACGGCTACGCTAAGGATATAGGCTTTAACAAGGTAGCTCTCGGTCATCATTTTGACGACGTGGTCGAGACCTTTATGCTAAATCTTTTCTATGAGGGAAGACTGGGCTGCTTCCAGCCCGTAACCTATCTTTCCAACACAGGCGTTACTCTTATCAGACCTATGCTGTATATGCCCGAAAAGGATGTCCGTTATTTTGCGTCAAAAGCCGACCTTCCCGTGGTAAAATCCCCCTGCCCCGCGGACGGTAATACCGAGCGCGAGGAAATGAAAAAGCTCCTTGCCTCCTTGGAGCGTGAAAACAAGGGTCTTAGATACCGTATATTCGGCGCAATACAACGTGGAGAGATAGACGGATTTCGCGAAATAGGCAAAATGCAGGGCATTAAAAATTATACCGATGATTGATTTACCGTATTGACAAAAAAGTGCAGCTAATGTATAATTTATACATCAAATAAATAAGGAGTAACCACATATGAAAGACGTTATCGTTCTCAAAAAAGGTCCTTGGGTGGCAGGCGTTTGCCCCAGACTTGGCGGAAACCTTGTGTACCTTCTTTACAATTCAAAAAATGTTCTGCGTCCCTTGGTTGACGAGAGTCAGATAGACACAAACCCCTACCTTCAGGGCTCGCCTATACTTCTTCCCGCTAACAGAACATACGAGGGAAAATTCACCTTTGAGGGAGTAGAATATACCCTTCCTCTCAACGAGCCGAGAACTAATTCCCACCTGCACGGGCTGGTTCTCTTCCAGTCGTTTTTCGTAGTAGACCAAACCGATACGTCCATCACTATGAAATTCGTAAATAAGAACGGTGCCGTTTATCCCTTTGACTTTGAAATGACGGTTACATACTCGGTAGACGATAACGGACTTTCTCAGGAGTTTGACATAAAGAACATAGGCGATAAGAATATGCCCTACACCTTCTGTCTGCACACTACCTTTGCTATTCCCTACGGTCAGTTCACCTTCCCCGTCAAGGAGCGTCAGGAAGCTATCAACGATATCCCCACGGGCAGATATATAGAACTTACCGACGTTGAGAAAAAATTCGTTACCGGTTCTCCCGCAAGAGACGTGGCTATGTGCGGATATTACTCTGCCGCAGGGCACACGGTAACCGTGGACGATTTCGTATACACCGTATCCGAGAACTTTGACCACTGGATAACCTGGAACGCATGGGGCAAGGATGACTACGTTTGCCTTGAGCCTCAGGCGGGCAAGGTAAACGGTCTTAATATTCCCGACGGACATCTTGTGCTCACCCCCGGACAGAGCCACGTATATACCACAAAATATTCACACGCCTAAAAACGCAAAAAAATAACATTATTCTATTGACAAAACAGTTGCTTTATGCTATACTGAATTAGTAAATTTCAAGTCATACGGAGGTCTTTATCATGAGCAGAATTAAGACAATTGAAACTAAGGATATCGCAAGCACCGTTAAGAACGGCGGCTGTGGCGAGTGCCAGACATCTTGCCAGTCCGCTTGCAAAACTTCTTGCGGCGTTGCAAATCAGCAGTGCGAAAACAAGGAAAACAACTGATTTTCCCGCAACTCAATAAAACGCTGTCTATAACGGACAGCGTTTTGATTTTAAGGATATACAAAAGGATTAAATTATGGTACATCAATACAAACTTAACGGATACAATATAGTTCTCGATACGGCAAGCGGCTCGGTACACACCGTGGACGATGTGGCTTACGACATAATTGAAATGTATGAGAGCAGCTCTGACAATGAAATAGTAGCGGCTGTTCTGAAAAAATACAGCGCTGTTCCCGAGGTTACCAAAGAAGAGATACTTGAATGTATCGACGATATAACCGCTCTTAAGGAAGCGGGAAAGCTTTTCTCAAAGGACGAATACGAGGAGCTGGCGTGTAACTATAAGAACAACAGCAAGGTCATAAAGGCTCTGTGCCTCCACGTAGCGCACACCTGTAACCTGAACTGCTCCTACTGCTTTGCAAGTCAGGGCAAATATCAAGGCGACCGCGCGCTTATGAGCTTTGAGGTAGGAAAGCGCGCCTTCGATTTCCTTGTTGAAAATTCGGGAAGCCGCAGAAACCTTGAGGTAGACTTCTTTGGCGGTGAGCCTCTTATGAACTGGGAGGTTGTAAAGCAGCTTGTGGCATACGCAAGGAGCATTGAAAAGGAACACAACAAGAATTTCCGCTTTACTCTCACTACCAACGGAATGTTGATAGACGATGAGGTAATAGATTTTCTCAACAAGGAGATGAGCAACGTAGTGCTCAGCCTTGACGGCAGACCCGAGGTAAACGACCACTTCCGCCGCGATTACGCGGGCAACGGAAGCTATGACAAAATAGTTCCGAAATTCAAGCGTCTGGTGGAAGAACGCGGCGGCAAGGATTATTACCTACGCGGAACCTTCACTCACAACAACGTTGACTTTACCAATGACATCCTACATATGGCTGACCTCGGCTTCAAGGAGTTGAGTATGGAGCCCGTTGTCTGCCCTCCCGACGACCCTTATGCTCTCACAGACGAGGACCTTCCCAAGCTCTTTGAGCAGTATGAGATACTTGCCAAGGAAATGATAAAGCGCAAAAAGGAAGGCAGAGGCTTTACCTTCTATCACTATATGCTTGACCTTAAGCACGGTCCTTGTATTTACAAGAGAATAACAGGCTGCGGATCGGGCACGGAATATATGGCTGTTACCCCTTGGGGTGAGCTCTTCCCCTGCCATCAGTTCGTAGGCGACCCTAAATACAGTCTTGGAAATATTTACGACGGCGTCACCAACACAGAGATTCAGGACGGCTTCCGCTCCTGCAACGCATACGCCCGTGAGGAATGTAAGGATTGCTGGGCAAGATTATATTGCTCTGGCGGCTGTGCCGCTAACTCGTATCACGCAACGGGCAGCATAAACGGCGTTTATAAATACGGCTGCGAGCTTTTCAAGAAGCGCATAGAGTGCGCCGTTATGATACAGGTTGCCGAGTCGGAGGAATGATATGACCACTCCCATCGCGGATTTTGTAAAAAAATACGCAAACACCGATACCTCTCGCTTTCATATGCCCGGACACAAGGGAAAAAGCTTTCTGGGCTGTGAGGCGCTGGATATCACCGAGATAAGCGGTGCCGACGTTCTCGGCTCAGCCTCGGGAATAATTGCCCAAAGCGAAGCAAACGCTACCGCCCTTTTCGGTAGCGGACACAGCTTCTATTCCACGGAGGGTTCGAGCCTTGCTATCAAGGCTATGCTTACGCTGATAAAGAAAAAATCCCCTGCGGGACAGCGTGTGAGGATACTTGCCGCCAGAAATGCGCACAAGGCTTTGATTTACGCCTGCGCTCTGCTGGATATTGACGTGGATTGGCTCTATCCCAAGGAGTTCACCCACCTTTGCGCTTGCATTATAAGCGCGGACGAGCTTGATGCCACGCTTTCAGGTGGAGATACTCTTCCCTCTGCTGTCTATGTCACCTCGCCCGACTATCTGGGAAATGTCGCCGATATCAGAGGACTCGCCGAGGTCTGTCACAAACACGGTCTGCCTCTGCTGGTAGATAACGCCCACGGTGCGTATCTCGCCTTTAAGGAGCCCTCGGAGCATCCGCTGGCGCTCGGCGCGGATATGTGCTGTGACTCGGCGCACAAGACGCTTCCCGTCCTTACGGGAGGAGCGTATCTTCATATATCAAAGGAGTATCGGCATTTTTCGGTTGAGGAAATACGCAATACTCTATCGGTCTTTGCGTCCACAAGTCCGTCATATCTCACCCTGCAATCGCTTGATATGTGCAACGCGTATATCGCAAACGGATATGGCGCGCGTCTTGCGGAATTTATAAAAAAATTGAGGAGCTTGAAGAAAAAGCTTGCGTTATTAGGATTTCCGTGCAATGATACCGAAGACCTTAAAATAGTTTTCTCAAAAATCAAGTGCGGATATTCGGGAACCGAGCTTGCCAAGCATCTGTCCGACTTCGGTATAGAAATAGAATTCGCGGACCCGGATTACGCGGTGTTAATGGTAACTCCCGAAAACTCGGACAGCGACCTTGCGCGTATATACGATGCCTTTTGTGTGCTCAAGCCGAGAGCGGCATACAATAATGCCACACCTACTCTGCCCGCCCTCCCCCGTCGCAGAATGTCCATACGGGAGGCAATATTCTCCAACAGCGAGATAATAGAGGCAAAGGATTCGGAAGGAAGAATCTGCTCCGCGCCCACCGTATCCTGCCCCCCCGCAGTTCCTATCGTAGTAAGCGGAGAGGTCATAAACAGCAACGCAATAGAGCTGATGCGATATTACGAAATAGAAAAAATAGATGTTATAAAGTAAAAAGTTCCCTGAAATTCAGGGAACTTTTTTATATCAAAATCAGAACAGACCTTCAAAGAAATCGTCGTTCGCAGGCTTTGCGGGAGCTTCTGCCTTGACCTCTTCTGTCTTTTCCTCTGCCTTGGGCTCTTCTACCTCTTCTTCGGCATCAAAATCAGCAGCGATGATAGTAATTCTCATTTCATCCTCAAGCTCGGGGTCAAAGGCAACACCCCAGATAACGCTTGCGTCGGAATTACACTCGTTAGCTATCATAGTAGACGCGAGGTCAACGTCCTCAAGTCCTACGTCGGCAGAGGCGGAAATGCTTATAATAACGCCCTTCGCTCCCTTTATAGAGGTTTCAAGCAAGGGACTGGATATAGCCATCATAGCCGCTTCCTGCGCCTTATCCTTACCCGTAGCCTTACCCATACCCATATATGCAACACCCGAGTTGGCGAGAACCGAGGTGACGTCCGCAAAGTCTATATTGATAAATCCGGGAACGTTTATAAGGTCGGAAATACTCTGAACACCCCTGCGAAGAACCTCGTCAGCCTCGGAAAAAGCAGTAGCGAGAGTAATTCTCGAGTCAGCAACCAGCTTAAGTCTTTCGTTGGGAATAACTACGAGAGAGTCAACGTACTGGCTTATTTCTTTTATTCCCTCCTGCGCCTGAAGCATTCTCTTCTTGCCTTCAAAGCCAAAGGGAGTGGTAACTACACCTACAGTAAGTATATCCATCTCTCTTGCCGCCTTAGCAACGATAGGAGTAGCTCCCGTACCTGTTCCGCCGCCCATACCCGCGGTAACGAATACCATATCAGCGCCCGAAAGCACCTTCTTTATATCGTTGTACGCCTCGTCTGCAGCTCTCTTTCCTATCTCGGGATTAGAGCCCGCACCAAAACCGTTGGTGACCTTTTCACCTATGGCAAGCTGGTTTGCCGCAACGGATTTTTTCAGTGCTTGCTTGTCGGTATTTATAGCGATAAACTCAACGCCCTTTACATCGGACGCTATCATTCGGTTAACGGCGTTGTTTCCGCCGCCGCCGACACCGACGACCTTTATATTTACTCCATATTCGTTATTATCAAACTGCTCAAATCCCATTTTTCGTTTCCTCCGTTTTTATAAATATCCTTCTCTTATATGATAATATATTTTGATGAATTTTGCAATAGTTTTAGAAAAATTTATATACTTTTTTTGCCAAAAATAACGCTACGGCAAAACTTACTGTCTGCCGTAGCGTTTATTTGTTACACCTTGAAATTCAATTAAAACAGATCTCCAAGAAGATCGTCGAGATCGAGGGCATCGGAGTTCTTTTTAGGGGCTATCTTTATGGGAGCAGCCTCCTCTGCGGGCTCTGCCTTAGGAGCGGCAGCAGCCTTAGCGGGCTCTGCAGCAGGCTTTGCCTCGGTCTTAACGGCAGGAGCGTCATTAGTCTCCTTTGTAAAGCCCGTAGCTATAATGGTTATTCTCATCTCATCCTCGAGATTTTCGTCAAATCCAACACCGAATATAATGTTAGCGTCGGGGTTGCACTCATTGGTAACCATATTAGCTGCAAGGTCAACGTCCTCAAGTCCTACGTCGGGAGATACCGAGAAGCTTATAATAACACCCGTTGCGCCCTTGATAGAGGTCTCAAGCAAGGGGCTGGCGATAGCCATGCTTGCAGCCTCCTGAGCCTTGTCCTTACCCGTAGCGCTTCCTATACCCATGTGAGCAAGACCCGAATGAGCCATTACAGAGGTAACGTCCGCAAAGTCAAGATTAATAAACTGCTCTACGTTGATAAGCTCGGAAATGCTCTGTACACCCTTGCGGAGTATATCGTCAGCCTCAGAGAATGCGTTAAAGAGCGTGATTCTGCTATCTGTAACCAGCTTTAATCTCTCGTTGGGGATAACCACAAGTGAATCAACGTACTGGCTGAACTCCTCTATTCCCTCGAGAGCCTGATCCATTCTTCTCTTACCCTCGAAAGCGAAGGGCTTAGTTACTATACCTACTGTAAGTATATCCATGTCGTGGGCTATCTTAGCCACTACGGGAGCAGCGCCTGTTCCCGTTCCGCCGCCCATACCCGCGGTAACGAACACCATATCCGCACCTGCAAGGGCAGCCTTTATATCCTCAAGAGATTCCTCAGCCGATCTTGCTCCGATAGAGGGGTTAGCTCCTGCGCCAAATCCCTTGGTTATCTTCTCGCCGATTGCCACCTGATTGGGGGCGAGAGAATTTTTAAGAGCTTGTCTGTCGGTATTGATAGAAACAAACTCAACGCCTTTTACGTTGGAAGCTATCATACGGTTAACAGCGTTATTTCCGCCGCCGCCTACTCCCACTACCTTTATACATACGCCGCTCTGGCAGCTATCATCGTGTTCAAAAGTCATTTTTACATCCTCCGCACATAATTATATATAATATAATAATATATTATTTATATTTTTGCAATAGTTTTTTTGAAAATTTAATTATTTTTTACATTTATCCTTGATTTTCACAGAGTTTTATTCGTTTTCCTCTGCCGAGTCGGCATCTTCCTTTGTACCGTCGGGAAAATATCCTCGGAAATCCACGTTGGACGGGGAGACAACGTATATCTCTCCCCCCACATATCCGTCCTTCTGTGCGTCGGCTATGGTTACGAGAATCATATTGATTTTCTTATCCGCATCGTCCATATCTCCAAAATCAACGGTGTACGTACCGTCAATGACCATCTTTATCTCAAAGCGGTTTGAAAGGTCGAGATATGTAAGTCTGTCCTTTATATCATTCGTCCTTATAGTGTCTATTATTTTCACTGTTTCACTGCGTAAGCGCTCATCATCCTTGCCGAATTCTGGCACCTCTCCTATTCCCGCAACTGCACTTTGCAGCTGTGGCAGCACAAGCTTTGTAAGCCCTCTGTCCTTAAGCATCTGCTCGTCAAAGGTCTCCATCAGTACCTTCAGGTCATAATCCAGTGCGTAAAAATCCTCACCCACCTGAAGATACCAGCCAGAACCTCGCTCCTGAATAACAAAGCATACGGTATTGGGAAACTTACGCTTTATTTTTACGCTCTCTATATATGGACATTTCTCAAGAATTTTTTTCTCAACCTTGCTCTTATTTATTCCGTAAAGTCTGTCCCCTGTTCTTATACCCGCCGCGTTTACTATCTCGTTGAGGTCGTATTTCGTATCTCCCTCTATCTCAAACTCTTTAACGGGAAACAGCAATAAAAGAAGCCGAAATACACACAGAGCAACGATTACGCACAAAAGGATAAGCACTATACGTCTTACTCTCTTATTAGCTATAAGCTGATCTGCTCTGTGTTTTATCCCGAGTTTCTTCATCTTCTTTTCCTTACCCTTAGTTTCATCTACGCTCTATTAATTATAATTATATATCATTCACAAGAATTTGTCAATAAAAAAGAGGTTGCGGCGCAACCTCTTTTTTCATTCTCCCTTGGGGATTATTTTTTTATAACTGTCGAGCAATCCGCATATAGCCTCGTATATGCTCTTTTCCACATCGGGCTTTGCAAATTTTTTAATATTTTCACTCATTCGCCGACGCAGCTCCGAATCCACATAGAGTCTTTCCATTGCCTCGCATACCATACATTTTCCGTCAACATTCAACTCATCCTCGCATATGACCATCGCCGCATCCGCATCGGCAAGCGCCTTGGCATTCTTGTACTGGTGGTCATCAACCACATTTGGTGACGGAATTATTATAGAGGGCTTTCCCATTTTAGCTATTTCTGTAAGTGTCATAGCTCCCGCACGGCATATCACGGCATCCGCCGCCGCCATATAGGTAGGCAGCTCTCCCGTATATTCCATAAGTACAAATCTCGGGTCACGCTCCAAGCCATATGCGGTAAAATAGCTTCGCGCGCTTTCAAAATTCTTTTTTCCTCCGATATGGAAGCACATTATGTCATTATGCTTAGATGCAAAATTCCCCATCATTTCAGCCGCCGCGCGGTTTACACGCTCAGCTCCCATGCTTCCCCCAAAGGAAAGAACAACAAATTTTACGTCATCACCTATACCAAGCTTTTTTCTTGCCTGCTCACGGGTCAACGTACTGCACGCTGAGCGGAGGGGATTGCCCACATTTACGACCTTTGCCTCGGGTGAAAGCAGCTCCTTGGTGGACTCAAAATTAGTCATTATGATATCTACGTTGTTCTGCAATCTACGCACCGCCATACCCGGAAGAGCGTTCGATTCGTGAAGCATTGTAGGTATTCCCATATCAGCCGCAGCTTTAAGCGCGGGCCAGCAAGCATATCCGCCTGTGCCTATAACTATATCGGGCTCAAAATCCTTTATTATCTTTCTCGCCTTTATAGGTGAGGTCATGGCAAGATAGAGTGCCTTTGCGTTTGAAAGCGAAAAGGAACGGCGTATCCCCTGAACGTTAACGTGATAAAGCTTATATCCCGCCTGAGGTATAAGCGAATTTTCTATTCCGTATTCTGTTCCCACAAAGGCTATTTCCGAGCCGGGAAGGTTACTTTTTATTATATCAGCCATGGCAAGCGCGGGGCTGATATGCCCTCCCGTGCCTCCGCCGCTAAATAATACTCTCATTATGTCTCCTATCCTCTAAATAGTTATTTTTTCTGTGTTGAAAATCTTGATATGGAAAGGATTATGCCTACCTCAAATATCTGGAGCATGAGCGATGAGCCTCCCGAGCTGAAGAATGGCAGCGATATTCCCGTATTGGGCATTGAATTTGTTACCACCGCTATATTCATCAGCACCTGCAAGGCTATCTTAAGAGTAAGCCCCCACACTACAAGGGCGCAAAACTTATCGGGAGCGTTTCTGCCTATCTTTATACCTCTCCACACCAATAGTCCGAAAAGGAACACCAGCACAAACGCGCCTACAAAGCCCAGCTCCTCACATATGATGGTAAATATAAAGTCGTTCTGAGGCTGAGAAACGTATCCGAATTTCTGTCGGCTGCTTCCAAGTCCAAGTCCAAAAAATCCGCCCGAGCCAATTGCGTAAAGTCCCTGAAGCGTCTGCCACGCCTCTCCAAGTGGGTCAACGCTATCAATATTCAGCCATATCTGTACTCGCTCCATAGAGTATCCGAAGAAGGAAATAAACAGTATTCCCACGACCCCGATGATACCTACGAATATGGCAAGCCACTTTATTCGAGTTCCCGCCAGAAACATTACCATCACTCCGATAAGACCGACGATTATGGTTCCCGAAAGGTGAGGCTGAAGGATTATCAGGGCGCAGAGTATTCCTATTATTATCATAGGCACGAAAAAGCCGTGCTTAAAATTACCGCCGAATTTATGGGTAGAATTTATCTGCTTTTCATATTTCGACATATACAGAGCAAGCACCATTACCACAGCCATTTTCGCTATCTCCGAGGGCTGAATGGTTATTGGTCCTACCTCTATCCATCTTTGCGCTCCTCCTCCCGTATCGCCTATAAATATAACCAATATCAGCAGAAGAATAGCCGCTATGTACGAGCCCACCCCGAATAATCTCCAGAACCAAGGTCTGGCAAGTGCCACGAATACTGCCGTAACGGCTACCGATGCTACGGTAAAGATTATGTATCTCCACAAAAAGTAGGTGGCGCTGTCGTAATTTTTCTCAGCATATACCGCACTGGCACTGTAAGACATTACCGCTCCAAAGCAGATAAGCAGCATAGTCCACAAAAGAAACCACATATCAACGCTTCCCTTATTAAGCGGCTTTGTCTCATCATCAGGCTCTGCCGGTGTAAGCTTTTCTGTAAATATGACGTCATTTATCGCCATATCTTCCTCTCTTTTTTCGAGAGCGCTCTTTATTCTTATCTTAAGAGATTTCTTTTCCTTAACGTCAAAAGCAGGCAGATTTTGATCTTGTTTTTCGTTTTTATCTTCCAAAATCAACACCTCCCTGCCTAAATTATTTTATTTTTATGAGATTATATACCAAACCACGCAAGCGCGCACAATGCCGCTGTAACAAGCGAAAATACAATAACTACCTTTACCTCCGACCAGCCGCACGCCTCAAAATGATGATGAACGGGGGCACATTTAAAGATACGCTTATGCGTCATCTTATAAAATCCTACCTGCAATATGACCGATACAGCCTCAAATACGTAAACTCCGCCCGCGATTATTATTATCATAGGCTCGTTTATCATAAACGCCGCACCAGTTACCGCTCCTCCCAAGAAGAGCGAGCCCGTATCTCCCATAAATACCTTTGCGGGATGATGGTTGAATATTAAAAAGCCCAGCATTGCTCCCACAAGAACTGCGGATATCATTGCCAATGAGGAATCAAGATAAGAAAACGCCAAGATTGAGAAGAATACAGCCACCACCAAGGTAATCGTTGACGCAAGTCCGTCAAGCCCGTCGGTAAGATTTACGCTGTTAACTACACCGACTATAAGGATTACAGCAAAGATATAGTAGACTACACCAAGCTCTACGTTTATAGTCGTAAATGGGATATGAAGTGACGTATCTATATACCCGAGAACCTTAAGCAAAACTACGTAAGCTATTGCCGCAAGCACCTGAAGTGAAAACTTCTGCCCTGCCTTCAGCCCCTCGTTCTCCTTCTTCACAAGCTTTTTGTAGTCGTCAAAAAAGCCTATCATACCATTCATCACGGCAAGTGCCATAGTAAGCGCCATAGGGATAAGCTCGTTCTGCTTAGCGCTTATAGCATACCATATACTGATACCTGTAAGCGCCATAGCTATTGCCAGAATAAAGGCTATTCCTCCCATAGTGGGAGTTCCCGCCTTGCTCATATGTGATTGAGGCCCTTCTTTGCGTATGGGCTGACCTGCTTTTTTTGCTACTAAAATAGGAATAATACAACGGGAGAGTATCACCGTAAGTAAAAACGACGATACCCCCGCTATGACAAATTCTGTCAACATTTCATTAAACATTTACTTTTATACCGCCTTACTTCAAGCCCAAAAGTCTGTCTTGATTTTCCTCTAAATATCTGAGGACTCTCTCAGCGGCTGCACCGCGGCTCGCTTTAACAAGAAGCGTATCACCGGGACGGAGAGCGTGTAGAAGCATCTCACCGCTTATTTCGGGACATCTTACGTTACAGTTTCTGTAAATATTCTCGCAGGACATTCCCCCAAGAACTGCTCCGTTAGCTATCATATCGGCAAGTTGACCAAAGGTAAAGAGTGCCGCTCCCCCGCGTCTGGCAAATTCCATTCCAACTTCCTCGTGGAAAGCACCCTCGTTTGCGCCAAGCTCATACATATCTCCAAGAAGCGCAGTCATTCTTCCGCACTGCTTCTGTCTTACTATCTCGTCAAGAACACGGATAGCCGCCTTCATAGACTCGGGGCTTGCGTTATAGCAGTCCTCTATAACAGTAATATCACCGATATCATAGATATTCTGGCGCATTCCCACCGCCTTGAAGCAAGCAAGACCGTGGCATATAGCATCATCGGAAAGCCCCATATTTACGCCTACCGCATAAGCAAAGAGTGCAGCGTAAACGTTATGGTTACCCATAGCGGGAATGGTTACGTTTTCTATAAGCTTTCCATCATAGCAAATATCAAATACAGTTCTGCCCATAGAATAGCGCACGTTCTGCGCCTTGAAATGGCAGTCCTCTGCAAAGCCAACGTATCTGAAATTCTTTCCGTCAAGCTCCTCTCGGTTGCGCAAAAGCGGCTCGTCGCCGTTAAGAAGCACGATTCCGCCCGCCTTAAGTCCCTTTACTATCTCAAGCTTAGCGCGGCTTATATTTTCTCTGCTTCCCAGATATTCCATATGGGAAGAGCCAATATTCGTTATTATAGCTATGTCGGGCTCGGCTATTCTGGAAAGATACTCTATCTCTCCCAGATTGCTCATACCCATTTCAAGAACAGATACCTCGGTATCGTTTCTCATAGTAAGCAATGAAAGAGGCATACCGATAGTGCTGTTATAGTTACCCTCTGTCTTATGCAAACGGAGATTTTCGGAAAGCACTGCCGCTACAAATTCCTTTGTTGTGGTCTTTCCCACACTGCCCGTAATTGCTACCTTTTTATTGTTAATTCTGCGGTCGTATGCCTTTGCAAGCTCTCCCACAGCCTTAAGAGTATCGTTAACCACAAGGGCTACGTATTTTCTATCGTTCAACGCTTCGGGAATACGCTCGCAAAGAACGCACTCGCTTCCGAGAGAAAGAGCCGCATGTATATAGTCGTGTCCGTCAACGCGGGCTCCGCCCAAGGCTACAAAGAGTGAATCTCTCTCTGTTTCGCGCGAGTCGGTACAAACAGATCTGAACGGTACGTCACGATTGGTCTCTCCACCCGCATAGCAAAGCATACCGCCGCAAATATTAGCAAGCTCGGACATTGTCAAAGCGTTACAGCCAACGTTAACCTTCATCTCTTTCCTTCCTTTCCCTTTCGTTAAATCTCATTTATCGTAAAGCTTACTTAAAGCTTCTCTTGCTATCTCTCTTTCGTCAAAGGGATGCTTTCCCGCTCCGTCTATCTGGTAGGTCTCATGTCCCTTCCCCGCAAGCAGCAGGATATCCCCTCGCCTCGCGTATGTACATACAGCGTACTCTATGGCACTTCTGCGGTCCTCAATAACAGCATAAGGCTTTTCCTTGTCTATTCCCTTAAGTATGTCGGATATTATTTCCTCGGGCTTCTCGCCTCTGGGATTATCCGAGGTCACTATGGTAAAGTCAGCCAAGCGTGAGGCTATCTGCCCCATCATACTTCTCTTTTCCTTTTCGCGCTCTCCTCCGCAGCCGAACAGAAGAATAACTCTTGCCTTATCGTCCTTAAATGCTCTGACGCTTCTGAGCAGCTTTTCGAGCGCGTCGGGAGTATGCGCGTAATCTATAAAAATATCAAAATTCTGTTTTTCGTGCCCTCTAAAGGGCTCCATTCTACCCGATATGCCCTTCATAGCGGCGAATGCCCTGCGTATCCTATCTATGGGTATGCCGTGCATAAGCGCTACCGCCGCCGCCTGTAAGGAGTTCATTATCTGAAATTCTCCCGCGAGGGGCAAAAATACCCTATGCAGACCGCTCGCGGTTTTCAGCGCGTATTCGCTTCCCAATGAGCCTATGGGTCTTGGCATAAGAGCGCAAAAGTCCCCCTCCTCAAGAGAACAGCTTTTTTTATCCGCACGGCTATCCTCTAAAGAGCGAAAAAGCCGCCCTCCCGCCGCGTCATCAATATTTATGACCGCCCGACGGCATTGAGAAAACAATATTTCCTTAGCCTTATAATAGCTCTCCATATCTCCGTGAAAATCAAGATGATCCTCACTGAGATTAGTAAAGACAGCAGTATCAAAGCTTATTGCTCCGACTCTGCTCTGCGCCAAAGAGTGAGAGCTGACCTCCATAAAAACGTACTCCGCTCCATCCTTCTTCATCTGCGCCAAGGCAGAGTACAGCGTCATTGGGTCGGGGGTAGTCATCTCGGCTTCGGCTATGATACGCCGTCCCACCGACATATACCCAACAGTCCCCAAAAAGCCGCATGGATATCCTGCCTCCTCGAAAATGCTGAGCATCATAAGGGCTGTGGAGGTCTTTCCGTTAGTTCCCGTAACCCCTATTATCCTGAGGTCTGCCGCAGGCGAGCCAAACCACGAGTTATAGAGCAAAGAAGCCGTTAGCCTTGTGTTTTCAACAAGAATTATTGCGGCACCACCCACACACACGCCACGCACATTCTCTGCAACTATAACCGAAGCGCCCGCCTTGATTGCTTCCTCGATATGATCGTGTCCGTCACACACCGAGCCGCAAATGCAGACAAAAATACAACCTTTAGTTACCTTTCTTGAATCGGTAACCACACCCGAGCATATCTTATTCCCGAGTCCCGCGGGACATTCAAGACCCGCGTCAAAAAGAATTTCTTCAAAACGCATACGCACCCCCGAAAATCGTTATACTTCAACTTCCGTGGCGCACGCGCCGAGCTTAAGAGCCCTTTTTAACAAAGGTTACGGTTACTACCGTTCCCTTAGCTACTTTAGTTCCCGCGGGAACCGACTGGGATACCACTCTGTATCCCGTACCCGAAAGATAGCTTGCGCTACCCTCTATCTTTATATTCAAATCAAGATTTACAAGTGCCTGATTTGCGGTCATAGCCACCATACCGCTAAGGTTTGGAACGCTGACCATTTCATCGGGACTTCCCTCTGTGTACAGCACTATCTTGCCCGAAATCTTTTCTATATATGTACCTGCGGCGGGCATTTGAGATTTTACCACCTCGCCGTTTCCTATGACCTTATAATCAAGTCCCGCACGCTCGATATATTCAATAGCGCGCTCTACCGACCAGCCCTTATAGCTTCCTGCCTTGGTTGCCATTTTCGCAAGCTCGGCATCGGTATATATTGCTTCAATTCCAAGGTAGGGCATAGCGTTTTCCAGAACGTTCGCAACGTAGGGCGCGGCAACCGTACTTCCGTAAAGGCCGTAGCCCTGCGGTTCGTCTACCATTATTATTACGGCTATCTGAGGATCGTCTGCGGGAGCATACGCCACCGTGGAGCAAACGTACTGCTCACTCTCGGCAAATTCGACCTTCTCACCCGTGTACTCGCAAATACTGCAAATATAAATTTCAATAAAGTTAGTTTTTTTAGCTTCGTGACCGCAATCACCGCATATATATAGGTTCTTTTTATCGTCCGTACCTTCCGAAACCTTATCGCTTCCGCAGTCAGGACACTCTAAATGCTTCGGCTTTCCCGTGTATCCGCAAAGAGGACATTCTCTTTCCTTCTTTTCGGACGTACCCGTCTTAGCGGCTACTCTGTATCCCGAAACGTAGGCGTTTTTCGCGCCTCCCGCTCCCGAAACACCCTCTTCAAGTATCTCGGATATCAGCTTGCAGGTCTCCTCGCTGACAGTTTCGCGTTTCACCTGTGTATCGTGCTGAAATATTATATTTCCCGCATCGTCACTTATCTGCTCTACAAGATACGGAGTAAGCAACGTTCCGCCGTTGGCTACCGACGCCACCGCGGTTATCTGCTGTATTGGTGTTACGTTAAAGTTCTGACCGAAGGCGTATATAGCAAGGTCAAGCTCGGTCATTTCGGAATTAAAAATACTGTTTCCCTCACCCGGAAGGTCTATTCCGGTTTTTTCGGTATATCCGAAGGCCTCTACGTAATCCTGATATCTCTCTATACCTATACGCTCACCCAAGGTCATAAACCATACGTTACAGGACTGCTGTAAGCCCTGCGCAAAGGAGAGCGTTCCGTGACCTTCTCTCTCGTGACAGTGTATAGTCTCACCGAATATCGTCTTATGTCCGGGGCAATTTACTCCTTCTGTAAGACTGACCTTCTTTTCCTCAAGTGCCATCGAAGAGGTTATTATTTTGAAGGTCGAACCGGGAATATAGCTCTC
>CAJGCD010000027.1 GCA_904501715.1 uncultured Clostridia bacterium | reverse complement strand
CACAATATACTTTTTGATAGCGGGAACCTACACACCTATGCTGCTCTGCGCTCTTACCAGAACCAACAAAATCGCTGCGTATATCATCTTCGCCATAGTATGGGGACTTACGGCTCTTGCGGTAACCCTTAATGCCATAGACCTAAAGAGATACAAGACCTTTAGTATGCTCTGTTATATAGGTATAGGCTGGTCCATACTTTTAAGCATCGTAGATATGTACAAAGCGCTTGGTCCCATAGGATTTTTCCTTCTCCTCGGAGGAGGAATAATATACACCGCGGGAACTGTGTTCTACAAGGTCGGAAAGAAGAAAAAATATTTTCATTCTATCTTCCACCTCTTCGTCATAATCGGAAGCATAATGCATTCCCTTTCGGTAATGCTCTACGCGCTCTGAAACCTCAAAAATGGGACTGTCTCATTCAGCGCAGAACAAAAACACACAAAGAAATAAATGAAAAAAGCCGCTTTTGCTATCAAAAAAGGATAGTTAAAGCGGTTTTTGTGTAGAAATTTTCAAGGTAAACCTTTCAAATTTCATTTTTATGTGTGTTTTTTATCCGCGAAAACGCTCTCTGGCGTACCTTTGTACGCCGACGAGAACGTCTTCACGACTTCTGGCATCTTAATAAGACAGCCCCTTTCTTTTTTTACATAGCCAACAAGAGCTATTTATCACACAAACAAATCTTCGTTATGAGCTCCGCAAGCATCTCAAGCTCGTCAACGCTTAGCGCTGTGCTCCGTGCCACACATTCCACACTCTTTTCTCCGCACACCCGCGCAATATCTTCAAATCTGTCTCCAAAGGCTACCGAATCAACAAAAACACGCTCTGGTCTGATATGCTCAAGAACCTCGCTCAGTGCTTCGGCAATATTGCCGCTCATATTCACATCGCATACCGCGTTTCCACCTGCGCAAAGCAAGGAGCTTTCGGAAACGCAGAGCGCTGAGCCCTCGAATTCCTCGCCCAAGCCCTTTGAAACAAGAGCTTTCTCCCAAAGACACGAGTCAAACAGCTCACGCACCGCATACGGAGCGCCCTCCTTCTCAGAATATATTATGCCGCATACCACATTTTTGTATTTTTTCTGCAAAAAGCGTTTATATCTGTCTGCGGTTTTACACAGCGTAAGCACGTTGGATTCATAGGTCTGCGCCTCCGAATAGCTTACGGGCTCACGCAAAAACACCTTTTCCTCGCGGGAATACCCCACGACCTCACCCTTATCTCGGCGTGCCTTTATTATAACCGCGGCAATATCATCTCTTATGCGGTATATCCTGCCCTGCTTTTCCAACACATCGGACATCACCATATTATCCAGTTCACGGCGGAGTGAGCCCTCGGAAATACCAAGCCTCTGCGCTGTGCCTCTTGGCTGCACCCCTCCTTCCGCCACAGCTGCCCTTATCACCGTCCGTCTTACTTTATCCTTGCTGTACATTTGCATCACCTCACAAATAACATTGTACTATCTATACCTATCCTTGTCAAGTAAAAAATCCGATACAAGGGGTAAAAACTTCCTTTTTCCTCTTTACAGAAAAACAAATTCGTGTTATACTATATATATAATAGATCGTGTAAGGATAAGGAGCTTCAAAAAACATGAAAACCGACATTGAAATAGCAAAAGAAGCCAAAATGCTTCCAATAACCGACATCGCAAAAAATCTCGGCATAAAGGATGACGAGCTGGAGCTTTACGGAAAATACAAGGCAAAGATAAACGATGAATTCCTCAAGAGGACGGCAGACCGCAAAAACGGAAAGCTTATTCTTGTAACAGCTATCAACCCTACTCCCGCGGGTGAGGGCAAGACCACTACCTCGGTAGGTCTGGGTATGGCTATGAACAAGATAGGAAAGAACGCTATCATCGCTCTCCGCGAGCCCTCTCTCGGTCCTGTTTTCGGCATAAAGGGCGGCGCGGCAGGAGGCGGTTACGCTCAGGTCGTTCCCATGGAGGATATCAATCTTCACTTCACAGGTGACTTCCACGCCATAACCGCGGCTAACAACTTGCTCTCGGCTATGATAGACAATCATCTCCAGCAGGGCAACGAGCTTGGTATCGACCAGAGAAGAATTCTCTTTGCGAGAGTTACCGACACCAACGACCGCGCTCTCCGCAACGTAACTGTAGGTATGGGCACAAAGATGGACGGTATCCCCCGTCAGGACCACTTTATGATAACCGTTGCCAGCGAAATAATGGCTATTCTCTGCCTTGCGGAGTCTATATCCGACCTTAAGGAAAGACTTGGAAACATCCTTGTTGCCTACACCTACGACAACAAGCCGGTCTACTGCAAGCAGCTCCGCGCTAACGGAGCTATGGCGGCTCTTCTTAAGGACGCTATCAAGCCCAACCTCGTACAGACAGTTGAGAATACTCCCGCGCTTATACACGGTGGTCCCTTCGCTAACATTGCCCACGGATGTAACTCCGTAAGAGCTACAAAGCTGGCTCTCAAGCTTGCGGATTACACTATCACCGAGGCAGGCTTTGGCGCTGACCTTGGAGCTGAAAAATTCCTTGACATCAAGTGCCGTAAGGCAGGGCTTACACCCGACGCGGTAGTTCTTGTTGCAACCGTAAGAGCGCTTAAGTACAACGGCGGTATCCCCAAGGCAGAGCTCGCCGCTGAAAATCTTGACGCTCTGGCAAAGGGCGCTGTTAACCTTGAGGCTCACATAGACAATCTTCGCAAGTACGGACTTCCCGTTGTAGTAGCTATCAACCGCTTCGGCACAGATACCGAGGCAGAGCTTGCTTATATTGAGAAGATATGCACCGAAAAGGGCGCTGATTTTGCCCTCTCCGAGGTATTCGCAAAGGGCGGAGACGGAGGAATTGAGCTCGCTCATAAGGTAGTAGCCGCTTGCGAAAAGGAAAAGAATTTTGAGTTTATGTACTCCGACGACCTTTCCATAAAGGAAAAGATCAACGCCGTCGCTACTAAGATATACGGTGCGTCTGACGTTAAGTACGACGCTTCGGCGCTCAAGAATATAGCGGAGATCGAGGCACTTGACCCCAAGTACTCAACCTTCCCCATCTGCGTCGCGAAAACACAGTATTCACTCTCGGACGACGCGGCAAAGTTGGGACGCCCCACAGGCTTCTCGCTCACAGTTCGTGAGGTCAAGCTCTCGGCAGGCGCTGAGTTTATAGTAGTCCTTACGGGCGCTATAATGACTATGCCCGGTCTGCCCAAGGCTCCCGCTGCCTTCAACATTGACGTTGACGACGAGGGAAATATTTCGGGACTGTTCTGATAATATGAACCTACCTGTAAAGCTTACGACAAATTCCGCCGAGGATACGGAAGCGGTTGGACGTGAGATGGCTCAGGCTATACTGAGCGACCAATCTCTTCCCCGCTTCATAGCCCTCTACGGCGACCTTGGCGTTGGAAAAACGGCATTTACGCGAGGCTTTACCTCTGTTATCGCCCCCAACGCAAGAGTAAAATCCCCCACCTTTGCTCTGGTAAACGAATATAAAGGCACTCTCCTTTCGGTATTTCACTTTGATATGTACCGCATAGAGGACGAGGACGACCTTTATTCCATAGGATTTTACGATTATTTTGACCGAAACGGTATATGCCTGGTGGAATGGAGCGAGAATATAGAATACGCTCTCCCCGACACATACCTACGCGCCGAGATAAAGAAATGCTCGGTAACCGACACAGACAAGCGGGATATATATATCAGCCTTGTCTGAACAGCAAGAAAGGAGCGCAGAAGCAAAATGAAAATACTTGCGCTGGACAGCTCAGCTCTCGTTGCCTCGGTAGCTCTCTGTGAGGATGAAAAGCTCCTTGCGGAATATACTCTCAACAACGGGAATACCCACAGCGAAACCATTCTGCCAATGGTTGAAAGTATTCTTGGATTTTTTGGCATAACTCCCAAGGACATCGACCTGTTTGCGGTATCGGCGGGCCCGGGCTCCTTTACGGGAGTACGCATAGGAGCGGCAACGCTCAAGGGTCTTGCCTTCGGGACAAAAAAGCCCTGCGTTGAGGTGTCTACCCTTGAAGCAATAGCCCATAATCTCTCAATGCACAAGGGGCTTATATGTCCCGTAATGAACGCAAGACGCTCACAGGTATATACCGCGCTCTTCCGCTCTGACGGAAAAACGCTGACAAGGCTCATGCCCGATTCCGCACTTGCAATAAGCGAGCTGGACGAGCTTTTAACAGCCTACGGCGAAGAGGTATGTCTGTGCGGAGACGGATATGAAATAACCGAAAAGGGATTTAACAAAACCTCGCTTCGCTTCGTCCCTCAGCGGCTCAGGCTTCAATCGGCGGCATCTGTTGCCGCGGTAGCGCTGAAGAGCTATCAAAACGGAGATTTTTCCACCGACTCGGAGTTAGGGGTAAATTATCTGCGCCCATCACAGGCAGAACGTGAGCGGGAGCAAAAACTCCAACTCCAAGCAGAAAAGGAACAATAAGAAAGGACTGAAAAAAATGAAAATAGTTATCGGTTGCGACCACGCAGGATTCAACATAAAGGATAAGGTAATAGCTCACCTTAAGGAAAAGGGACACGAGGTCGTAGAGGTAGGAACCTTTTCTACCGACAGCTGTCATTACCCCGTTTATGCTCACGCCGCATGCAAAAAGATACTGGGCGGTGAATGCGAGCTTGGAATACTTATATGCGGAACGGGTATAGGTATGTCCATGGCGGCTAACAAGCACGACGGTATACGCGCCGCTTGCTGCTCCGACACATTCTCCGCAAGACTTACCAGAGAGCATAACGACGCAAATATCCTTTGCATCGGTGAAAGAGTTGTAGGCGTAGGTCTTGCTCTTGACCTTGTTGACGCCTTTGTGAATGCCGAATATATGAACAGCGGAAATCACGTTACCCGCGTAGCTATGCTTAAGGATATCGAGGAAGGAAAGCTCGATTGACACTCCACAAATCAAAAAGGAGGAAAACACCTTGTGCGTTAAAAAAATAGTAGGCGTTCTCCGTGCCATATCAGGCTCACCAAACCCTAAAAATTTCACTTCCGCAATAATCGCGGCGGCAGGTCTTTCCGAGCGCTTCGGAGGAAGCGTAACAAAGCAGATGACAGAGCTTTGCGGCACTCCTGTGCTTGTGCGCACGCTCTTAGCTTACGAGCACACCGACTGTATACACGAAATAATAATAGTTGCCCGACCCGACGAGATACCCTTTTGGCACAGTGTCTGCAAGGAGCATTCAATCACAAAGGTAACTAAAATAGTTACAGGCGGACATACCCGTCAGGAGTCGGTTCTGAAAGGGCTTGAAGCCATAGACGACCGCTCTAAATTCGTCGCTATCGCTGACGGTGCAAGATGCCTTATTCTCCCCGAGCAGATAAAGGACGTATGCCGTGCGGCATACAAGTACAAAGCGGCTACGGCAGCTCACCGCTCCACCGATACTGTAAAGATAGCTGATAAAAAGGGCTTTATCGATAAAACGGTTGACAGAGATACAGTATGGTCAGCACAAACGCCTCAGGTGTTCCGCACAAAGCTTTACCGCGCGGCGGCATATACCGCTCTTAAGAAGGGCTTTGAGGGAACCGATGACAACTCTCTTGTGGAATTTGTCGGACACCCAATACGTCTTGTAGAGTGCGGCTCACAAAATATCAAAATAACGAATTACGAGGACATGGCAGTAGCCGAGGGCATACTGAAAAAGCGTTCCGCGGATATGGAATACTTTGATACTGTCAAAGAGGAAGAGCAATGAGAATAGGTCACGGATACGACGTTCACCGTCTTGTTGATAACAGGCGGCTTGTAATAGGCGGAGTAGAGATACCCTACGAAAAGGGACTTCTCGGACATTCGGATGCCGACGTGCTTTTACACGCCATAAGCGACGCCCTTCTCGGCGCTGCCGCTCTGGGCGACATAGGTCACCTTTTCCCCGATACCGACGCGTCCTATAAGAACGCGGACAGTCTTTTGCTTCTTCGCAAGGTAGGGACAAGACTGCACACGGCGGGATTTCGCCCCGTAAATATAGATGCCACTGTCATAGCGCAGGCACCGAAGCTCGCTCCTTATATCAAGGAAATGAGAAAAAAGATAGCTTTTGCTCTTGATATGGATATAGACGCTGTAAGCGTAAAGGCTACTACCGAGGAGGGACTCGGCTTTTCGGGTGAGGGGCTGGGTATTGCCGCACACGCGGTATGCCTTATTGAGAACATCTGACGCGCCAAAAAGAAGCAAAGACAGCTTTCGCCGTCTCTGCTTCCGCAATGCTTTTGCAAGGGATAATTCATTTGAGTCCTTTTCATTTCCGTCTTTTCCCCGTTAAAAGCATTTGTTTTCTTTAATATTTTATGAGTGACTCAGCTTATGCGACACTCAAAAGCTTCACAAGGAGATACTTATGTTTATTATTTCACCATCGGTCCTTGCGGCAGATTTTTCAATGCTGGCAGAGGATGTAAAAAAAGTAGAATCGGCAGGAGCGGAATATCTGCACCTTGACGTTATGGACGGTATATTCGTACCGAATATAAGCTTTGGAGCACCTGTAATAAAAGCACTTCGTAACAAGACCGATATGGTATTCGACGTACATCTTATGATAACCGAGCCGCAGAGATATATAGACGATTTTTGCGACGCGGGGGCAGATATTATCACTATTCATTATGAAAGCTGTGATGACCCGCTGTCGGTAGTAAGATATATACACTCAAAAGGCGTACGCGCCGCTGTATCCATAAAGCCCGCCACGCCCGCAAGCGTTCTCTTTCCAATGCTTGCCGAGCTTGATATGGTTCTCGTTATGACCGTAGAACCCGGCTTTGGCGGTCAGAAGCTCATACCTCACACCCTCGACAAGGTAAAGGAGCTGCGTGAATACGCAATAGCCAACAGCCTTGACATTGATATTGAGGTAGACGGCGGAATAGGCGCGGATAACCTTAAGCTCCTTACGTCGGCAGGCGCAAACGTCATAGTTGCGGGGTCTGCTATATTCAAGGCAGACGCGCCCGAAAAGGTAATAGAAAAAATGCGCGAACAGGCGGCACAGTACCCCTACGGAAGCGCAATCTAAAAAAAGCTTTCGGCTTCGACAAAAGCCGAAAGCTTTTTCACATAAGCAACACAATTATTAACACAAAATTATGATTATCTTTATTTCTTGTTAAAAAAAAAGTATTATAATCTATACGATAAAATTATAGGTGTGCCTTTTTAAGAAACTCACAGTTGAAAGGAATAAATAAATGCTTGAACTTAACGGTATAGTCAAAAAATACGAAACAGGCGGCAACGTGGTATCCGCCCTTGCGGGTGTGGACCTTTGCTTCCGCGAAAATGAATTCGTATCTATACTCGGTCCCTCGGGATGCGGAAAGACTACCCTCCTCAATATCATAGGAGGACTGGACAGATACACCGAGGGAGACCTTTTCATAAACGGTAAGTCCACAAGATTTTTCCGTGACGGTGATTGGGATACTTACAGAAACCACTCCATAGGCTTCGTATTCCAAAGCTACAACCTTATCCCTCACCAAACGGTGCTTGCCAACGTAGAGCTTGCCCTCACTCTTTCGGGTGTTTCCAAGGCAGAAAGAAGGGCTAAGGCTATCGAAGCGCTGAACAAGGTAGGTCTTGGCGACCAGCTTCACAAAAAGCCCAACCAGATGTCTGGCGGTCAGATGCAGAGAGTTGCTATCGCAAGAGCTCTTGTAAACAACCCCGATATACTTCTTGCGGACGAGCCAACGGGAGCTTTGGACACTGCCACAAGCGTACAGATAATGGAGCTTCTCAAGGAAGTGGCAAACGACAGACTGGTTATCATGGTAACCCACAACCCCGAGTTGGCTGAGCAGTATTCAACAAGAATAGTCCGTCTTTCCGACGGCCTTGTAACCGACGACTCCAATCCTATAACAAAGGAGGAGTACGAGGCGGCAAGAGCTAAGGACCAAGCGGCTCTCATAGCGCAAAGTAAGGATAAAAAGGCAAAAAAGGCAGCGGCAAAAAAGACCTCTATGTCTTTCGCGACCGCTATCTCCCTGTCCTTTAAAAACCTTCTCACAAAAAAAGGAAGAACTATTCTTACCTCCTTTGCGGGAAGTATAGGAATTATAGGTATCGCTCTGGTGCTCTCTCTGTCAAACGGCATACAGCTGTTTATAGACCAGGTTCAGGAGGATACCCTCTCCACCTATCCCTTGACTATTCAGAAGGAGACTCCCGATACCTCCGCAATGCTTTCAGCGCTGACTCAGGTATCAGAGCCCGTGGAAGAGCCCGCACCCGACAAGATATACGTTGAGGACTCTCTTGGCACTATGATGCAGGCTATGTCCTCCACCGTAAAGAACAATCTTGAGGCATTTAAGGTACATCTGGACGAAAACTACGACTCCATAAAGGATTACGTAAGCGACATCCAGTATACCTACGATTACGACCTTGAGGTGTATAACTCTGACGGAAGCATCAAGGTTGGAATGGCTACTCTGCTCTCGCATATGGGAGAGCAATTTGAAGGACTCAGCAAAATGATGGAGTCCTCAGGCATGGGTGGAATGGACGTTATGTCCGAAATGATAAACAATCAGGACCTTCTTGACCAACAGTATCAGCTGGTAGAAGGCACTTGGCCTCAGTCCCCCACAGAGGTAGTTCTTGTTGTAAACGGAAATCAGCAGATAAGCAAGCTTACCCTTTATATGCTTGGAATACTTCCCCACGACGACCTTGAGGAGCTTGTAAGCGAGCTTATGAACCCCTCTAAGGAGGATGAGGAGGATGAGGACACTGACAAGCCTATGGAGACCTATTCGGTAAATGACTTTATCGGTATGAACTTCCATCTCCTGACCACTCAGGATTTCTTTGAGCAAAACGACTCTGTTCCGAGCTACACAGATGGCGAAAAGACCTATCCCGTTTGGCGCGATATGAGAGATTATATGACAGAAGAAGCACTTGCGGAGTTCGTCAAGGAAAACTCCACAAAGCTGACTATCTCGGGAATAATAAAGCCCAGAGTAGACGCTACCGCAACCTCTATATCTGGCGCTATCGGCTACACCAAGGGACTTACCGACCTTATTCTTGAAGAAAACGCAAAGAGCGAAGTAATAAATCAGCAGAAGGAAACACCCAAAATAAACGTTCTTACGGGTATTCCCTTTGAAAAGACAAAATACACCCCCGACACCATAAAGGACCTTATCAAAAAGATAGACGACGCTACAATGGAGCAGTTCTACGCCTTTATGACCCAGCAGATACTCAACACCCCCGAGCTTTCCGAAAAGCTTGTAGTAAACGGCGAGAACTTCCTCGCAATGTTTATGCTATTCCCCGAGGAAGGCAAGGCAACGGTTCTCGATGCCATCATAAAGAGCGCTAATGTAAACAACCCCACGTTGGTCCAAACCTTGTGCGGAATTATTTCATCCCAAACAGGCGGAATAACCGTGACTCCTGATAATTTCTCAAGGCTTCTTCCCGTTCTTGACCTGCAGTCACACGTAATGCCTGCTCTTATGGGGCTGCCAATTCAACCCAATCCCATTCCGGGGCTTATACAGCTTGCGGGCACTGAAGCTATGAACACTTTATACGGCAAGATGTCCGAGGAGCTTAAGACCTTCCAGCTCAACGAAGAAATGTTCATTGGAGTTCTCTCTACCTTGGATGAAAACGACGAGAATTTCATTATGATAGAAGAAACTCTTTACCAGATGGCGCCTCAGACAGATGCTACCTTGGATTCCACGCTGAAGGCTCTCGGAGCTACCGAGAAGGCTTCTCCCGCTTCTATAAATTTCTATCCCAAGGACTTCGATTCCAAGGAGAAAATTGAGGAATTTATCGCAAGTTACAACAGCGGCGTAGAGGATAAGGAGGATGAGCTTCATTATACCGACCTTATCGGTACTATGATGTCCTCGGTATCTATAATAATCGACGTTATATCCTACGTGCTCATAGCCTTCGTTTCCATCTCCCTTGTGGTTTCCTCCATAATGATAGGAATAATCACCAACATCTCGGTTCTTGAAAGAACTAAGGAAATAGGAATACTCCGCGCTATCGGCGCTTCCAAGAAGGATATCTCCCGCGTATTCAATGCCGAAACCTTTATTATCGGACTTATAGCAGGCTTTATAGGAATAGCGTTTACCATACTCCTCTGCATACCCGTCAACGCTATAATCCAAGCTCTTTCGGGCTTCTCTAACATCAGAGCCGTTCTTCCTTGGGTAGCGGGAATAGTTCTCGTTATAATAAGCATGCTGCTCACCATACTCGCAGGACTTATCCCCGCAAAGAGCGCATCCAAGAAGGACCCCGTTATCGCCCTGCGTACCGAATAATCAGGAAAGGATACTGTAATGGGTAAATTCACAAATAAGCTATATAGGTTTATGTACGGGAGATACGGAACCGATACCCTCAACAAGGTTCTGCTCTGGGTCTACGTCATTTGGATAATCCTCTTCTCTGTTATCTCGCTTTTTGTTGACTCTGTTTGGTTTTCTCTCTTCTACTATATAAGCATTACCGCTATGGCAGCATGGATGTTTTTCAGAATGTTCTCAAGAAATATAGCGGCAAGACGAAGTGAAAACGAAAGATTTTGTGGCTTTTTTAAGCTTCGCAGAAATAAATTTCGAGACCGCAAGACACACGTTTACCGTAAGTGCTCAAAGTGTAAGGCAGTACTAAGATTACCCAAATCAAAGGGTAAACATTTCGTTATCTGCCCCAGATGCCAGAACAGATTTAAGGTAAAGGGCTAAAATTTCTCTCCCCCGTTTTTAATGAAACGGGGGAGTTTTTTTGTTGCATTTATTCAAGCTTTATGATATAATAAACTAAAAGAAAAGCAAAGGATAAAATAGAGATGAAGCTTAACATTGTACTTACAGATTGCTCAACCGTCTCCGCGGGAGACCTTGATTTAAGCATACTTGAGCGTTTTGGCACGGTGACGTATTATGCCGAGACCGCTCCCAATGAAACCGCCGAGAGGATAAAGGACGCGGATATTGTTATAATCAATAAAACGGTTATAGGTAAAGCAGAGCTTGACGCCGCAAAGCATCTCAAGCTGGTAGCTCTGTTCGCAACGGGCTATAATAACGTGGATACAGCCTATGCCCGTCAAAAGGGTGTGAGCGTATGCAACGCAGGCTCATATTCCACCTCCTCTGTGGCGCAGCAGGTATTTGGATATATTCTCAATCACGCCACGAGGATATCCGAGTACGACAGGGACGTAAAGGACGGAGAATGGGTACGCTCGCGACTGTTTTGCTTCTTTTCACGCCCTACCTATGAGCTTGAGGGCAAGACTCTGGGCATTTTGGGATATGGGGCAATCGGAAGCCGAGTCGCCGAAATAGCAAAAGCCTTTCGTATGAGGGTAATCGCTTGCACGCGCTCAAAAAAAGAGGCAGCGGGTGTGAAATTCGTAGATTTTGACACGCTCCTCTCCCAAAGCGATTATATAACCGTACACTGCCCCCTGACGGAAGCCACTCAAAGGCTCTTTGACAGGCAGGTATTTTCCAAAATGAAAAAAGGGGCGTATTTTATAAACACTGCCCGCGGCGGAGTTATAGACGAAGGCGCTCTTGCCGAGGCACTCAGCCTTGGGCACCTCGCGGGAGCCGCCATAGACGTATTGACCTCAGAGCCAATGCCCGCTGACTGCGTTCTTCTGAACGCTCCAAATATAACGATAACGCCTCACATCGCGTGGGCACCGTTGGAAACGAGAAAGCGCTTGCTTTCAATAGTAGCGTCAAATATAGAGAATTTTATAAACGGATGCCCGACTAATGTGGTGAACTAAGAAACTGAAAAAAACGGCAGATTTAATATCTGCCGTTTTTTAATCAAAGTCTTATTTCCTTATACTCGGCTCCTATTCTGCCGCATATCTCAGCTTCCCTTTTGTGGGAGGTAAAGCATAGGCATTGAATACCGTCGCGTGAAAGCTCGCACAGCATTTGGAGCAGACTCGCCGCTCTTTCTCCGTCAAGCTGACAGAAAGCCTCATCCAATATCAAGGGTGGACGCTCTTCGCCGTATATGCGGTCAAAAAGAGCCAACCGCAGGGCAAGATATGCCGCATCCCTCGTTCCTCCGCTGAGATACTCGGATTTCACGCCAAAGCCCTCGCTGTCCAAGGACACTCCAAGCGTACCGGTAGTACGGAGAGCTGTATATTTATCATTGCTTATCCTGCTCATTATCTCCCCTGCGCGCTTGGATACAGAGGGCATCACGCTTCCGCTCATTATCTGTCCCGCCTGCTCAATAGACTCCATTGCCATAGTCAAGGCATCGTAAAATTCACGGTCACGGGAAAGTCTGCCCTCCAGCTCCGCAAGCTCATCGGCAATAGCTAAAGGGTCTGTGGAATTGGCACGAAGCTCTGCCACAGAATTTCCAAGTGACATCACGCGCTGCTCGAGAGAAGCCTTTTTAGCCGCCAGAAATCCTCTTACGCGTTGCGCCTCGGATACAGCGGCAGGGGTAATATCATTGACGTCAACCGAGAGACTGTTGCGCAGCTCGTCGGCGTTATAGCTCGACAGCACTGCTTCTTCATTTTTTATTACTCTTAAAAGTGCCTCTTCCTCCCGAACTGTATCCTCATAAGCCGCAACAAAGCCCTCAAGCCTTTTCACCTCATTTTGAGCGGCAAGATAGGTAGGCTCAAAACTCGGCAGTGTCCTTGCCAAGAGCTGCGTCAAATTATTTTCGCAGGACAAATACGCGCGTTCTGCCGCCGACAGCTCCGCTCTTGCAACAGCTATGTGGGATAGCTGTTCCTTCTTTTTGGCAAGTTCATTCGTACACTGTGCCAATCTTTCACCAAGCCCATCCGTAACTACTCCATACTGAGCGGCTATATCAAATATTTCAGCCCTGAGCTTTCTTTTTATATTCACCGCCCTTACCGTAAGTATGATTGCGAGTGCGAGAAAAGCAAACAATGCCGCGCCCCAAGCATAACCCAGAAGCATAAGAGCTGCCGCCGCTGTGCTAAGCGCACCTTGCGCCACCCAGACCGCCGCTATAACTCCGCTATGCAGTCTGCTTTTTTTCTTTTTGCCTTCCACATCGCTAAGAACCGACTCCGCTCCTCCGCTCTGCTCAAGCCTTTCACCAAGGTCGGCAAGCTCGGAGTCATAGCCCGATTCCGCTTTAGCGCTAAGCGTTCCCTTGCGCTCTTCGACCTCTTTTTGTGCGTCACCGAACGCCCTCGCACAAAGACGAAGCTCGGCAACGTGATTTCTGTCGGGAAAAAATTCGGTCTTTAGGGTATCCGAAGCCAGCTTTTCTTTTTTTGCGGTCAGCGCTTCCTTTTCCTTGCGTGTTTCCTCAAGCTTATTAAAGCGGACAAGAAGATTTACCTTGTTCATTTCAGAAACCAAGGCATCCTTTTCTTCAAGCTCACGCTTTACCATTGTGTATTCGTTCTTTGCCCTTTCAAGCTTTTGAAGCTGCTCTTCAAGTAAAAACGAAGCATCCTTTGCTTTTTCCAGTCTTTGTCTGGTGGCACTTATACGCTGTTCGTCCTCGTACAAGCTTCCGCCGTTTTTGTTTTTATGAAGATATTCCACTCTCACCGAGTCAAGACCCTTAAGTATTTTTGCCGTATCAACCGACTCGTCCGCCGAGGTGAGCATGTTTCTTATACTCGCCGCCGTTTTTTCTCCGTCTAACTGCGTGGCGCGCATCTGCCCAACGTAGGCACTGCTCTCAAGCACCTCCTTAGGCACTCCAAGGAAGTATTCTCCAATGCTCTTATCGGTAGCTATTTCAGATCCGTCATCAAGACATACCGCTCTCAGCTTTTCGCTTCCGCTTCTGCCGCCCTCGGTATATCTGCGCTCAATACGGTATTCTCTGCCTCCGTGCTCAAGGGTCATACTTCCCGCGGCAATATGTCCGCTCCAGCTTATAGAGCGCTCTCGGTCACTGTTTGATGCGCCTTTTCTGCCAAATCCGTAAAGAATGAATTTTATAAACAGCATTACGGTGCTTTTGCCGGACTCATTTTCTCCGTATATGACGTTCATTCCGCAGTCGGGCTTTATTACCTTGTTTTTAAGGCAACCGAACTCCAGAATATTTATCTCTTTTATTCTCATACGCCTCCGCCTTTCTCTTCCGTGCCGAAGATGCTTCTTCCGTCTATGGCGGCAAGACCTATTTTTAGCGCCTTTATGGCTCTCGCACGCTCCTGTGCATCCGAGGACGCAAGCTTAGGGCGCAAAACTCTGTAAAGCTCTCCCCGCAAGGTGGTATCGCGCTCCAGATACTCTCCGTCAAGCGCAGGCATAACGCGGTCTGTAATTTCCATATATTCAAGACCGCACTCCAAGCATATTTCTTTGGTAGCTGTCAGTAAATCCTTCACTAAATTCTCTTGAGCAATACCCTCGAGAATGAGTCTGAGATGCGCTTTCGGGGCATAATTCGCTTCCTTTATTTGCCCACATAACCTCTCCTTGGTACAAGAAAGTGTGTCCTCCGCAGCAAGCTCGAGCTTCGCTATATAAAAGGCTTTGTCGGAAAGTATTCTTCTTTCACAGTTAAAGCTCTCGCCGTCGGTGTCTACTATCCACACACCGCCCTCGCCCAGCTCGTCAAAGCTTCTGCCCTCACCAAAGCCGCAATAACGTGCCCGTCCGCCCATTATTTCGCTGCTCCACGCGTTATGTATATGCCCTAAAGCGGCATAGGCAAAATCAAATTTTCCAAGCTCACTTTCTGTTATGGGAGCATAGCGTGAAACAGGAGAGGATATATCCCCGTGTCCGCAGAATATCCTTGTGTATCCGTTATCCGCGGGAAGCTCAGCACCGCCCAAGGGGCTGACAGAAAGGGCGGCAGAGGTAAAAGCATATCCAAATACTCTTACCCTCAGGCTATCTATTTCAAATATTTGCAGCTCGGGAGAGGTAAACACGAAAAGCTTATCCCCCAAACGCTCCGACGCCTTTGCGTAAAATGAATTTTCAAAATAAGGGTCGTGATTTCCGGGAGATACCACCACGGGAATACCGCACCCGTCAACCAACTCGTAGAAAAGCTCTCCGGTCTCAGGGCTGACAAACTTGCTGTCAAAAAGGTCACCCGATATAAGTATGAGTTGAACGCTCTCGCTCTTAGCGCACCCGAATATGCGTCGTAGCAGGGCTCTTCCCGCATCCCTTTGTCTCTCGGCATCCCTTGCTCCATATGAACAAAAGGCACTGTCAAGATGAAGGTCACCCGTATGTAAAATCCTCATTTTATCTCCTTTTTCAATAAGGCTGTTGCATATACAACAGCCCTATTCCTTCGTTATTCTTTTTCCATAAGTCCTTGAAGCTCCGCGACCTTAACCGTATCCGCTTCGGGCGTGTCTGCCAAGGGGAACTCTATCCCCATAGCCTCGTATTTTTCAGCACAGAGCTTGCGAAAGGGTAACAGCTCTATTTTTTCAATACAGCTGAACTTATCCTTCAAGGCGTAAAGCTTCTCCAATGACTCGGTATTGTCGGTAAGCGTGGGAATTATAACCTGCCTTAGCCATACTCTCTTGTTCATAGCCTGAAGCTTTTGTAGGAACAGGTCAACACTCTCCTTAAAGCAACCGCAATTTTTTTTATAATCGGCATCATTGGTATATTTGTAATCCAAAAGCACGAGGTCGCAAAGGTTCAGAAGCCGTTCCACACGGGAGTTTAACACGCACCCGCTGGTATCAAGGGCACAGTGTATTCCCTGCTCCCTGCACATACCGAACAGCTCGCTGACAAAGTCTGCCTGCATCAGCGGCTCGCCCCCCGACACCGTAACTCCGCCGTCATTCCCGAAGTACGACCTGAGCCTGAGTATCTTATCCGCAACGGCGCGTGCCGACATCAGCGTACCTCCGTTCATATCCCACGTGTCGGGGTTATGACAGCACACGCAACGCAGAGGACAGCCCTGCATAAAGACCACTGCTCTGACACCCGGTCCGTCAACGGTTCCAAGACTTTGAAAAGAATGTATCCTTCCCTCCATAGCTTACATTACGTCGTGGAAGGTACGCATTATGACCTCCTTCTGCTGCTCACGTGAGAGCTTGCAGAAGTTAACCGCGTAGCCCGAAACTCTTATAGTAAGGTTGGGGTACTCCTCGGGATTTTCGTAAGCCTTCATAAGAAGCTCACGGTTCATTACGTTTACGTTCAGATGGTGAGCGTTATTGGAAAAATATCCGTCAAGCACGGTAACAAGATTGTCTATCTTCTCCTCGCGGCTCTTGCCCAGCGCGTCGGGAACGATAGAAAAGGTATTGGATATACCATCGCGGGCATATACGTAAGGAAGCTTTGACACCGAGTTAAGCGATGCCAGCGCTCCGTTTTCCTCTCTGTTGTGCATAGGATTTGCCCCGGGAGCAAACGCCTCTCCCGCACGTCTTCCGTCGGGAGTAGCGCCCGTTTTTTTGCCGTAAACCACATTAGAGGTAATTGTAAGAACAGAAAGCGTATGCTCCGCATCTCTGTACGTAGGAGTTTTCTTGAGCTCGGTAATAACGTCACGAAGTATATCCTGCGCCATTTCGTCAACCCTGTCGTCGTCGTTTCCAAACTTGGGGAAATCGCCCTCGGTAACGAAATCGACTATAATTCCCTCCTCGTTGCGTACGGGGCGTACCTTGGCGTACTTAATAGCCGACAGCGAGTCAACAAGAACCGAAAGTCCCGCTACTCCAAATGCCATCAGCCTGTTCACATCGGTATCGTGAAGAGCCATCTGTATCTTTTCATAAGCGTATTTATCGTGCATATAATGAATACAGTTCATAGTATTTACGTAAAGCTTGCACAGCCACGAGAGGTATCTGTCAAAGCGCGCCTTTACAGCGTCATAATCAAGCACCTCGTCTGCCATAGGCGCCTCCTGCGGTCCTATGCGAGTGCCGAACATATTGTCATATCCGCCGTTGAGCGCAAGGAGCAAAAGCTTTGCAAGATTGGTGCGCGCACCGAAGAACTGCATCTGCTTGCCTACCTTCATAGCCGACACGCAGCAAGCGATAGCGTAATCGTCACCGTAGGTCATACGCATAAGGTCGTCGTTCTCGTACTGTATAGCGTCGGTATCAATAGAAATCTTTGCGCAGAATTTCTTAAAGCCCTCGGGAAGATGTACGCTCCAGAGCACAGTCAGATTAGGCTCGGGGGCAGGACCTAATGTATATAGGGTATTAAGTATTCTGAAAGAGCTCTTTGTAACCAGAGTGCGGTGGTTTTCACCCATTCCGCCAACGCTTTCGGTTATCCACATAGGGTCTCCGCCGAAAAGCTCGTTGTATTCGGGAGTGCGCAGATGTCTTGCCGCCCGAAGCTTGATAACAAGGTCGTCTATAAGCTCCTGAGCGCCGATCTCATCAAGGATTCCCGCCTTCATATCACGCTCTATGTAGATATCAAAGAAGGTCGAGCAGCGTCCAAAGGACATCGCCGCGCCGTTCTGCTCCTTATTCGCCGCAAGATATCCAAAGTAGGTCCACTGTATGGCTTCCTTTGCATTTTCCGCGGGTCTGCTTATGTCAAAGCCGTATATCTCGCCCATCTTCTTGAGCTTCTTAAGAAAGTCTATCTGGTTGTAAAGCTCTTCGAGAAGCTTTATATTGTCGGCATCCATCACACGCTCGCCCACCGCCTTTTTATCGGCTGTCTTCTGAGCGATAAGAGCGTCAACTCCGTAAAGAGCGACTCTGCGGTAATCGCCTATTATTCTTCCGCGTCCGTAAGCATCGGGAAGACCCGTAAGGAGCGCACAGTGTCTTGCCGCCTTCATCTCGTCGGTATAGACGCGGAAAACTCCGTCATTGTGCGTGGTACGATATGTAAAATATTCCTCTATCTTGTCCGAAAGCTTATAGCCGTACGCCTCGCATGTGGCACGTGCCATACGGATACCGCCAAAGGGATTAACGCCTCTCTTTAAGGGTTCGTCTGTCTGCAATCCCATTATAAGCTCATTTTCCTTGTCGATATATCCTGCCGCGTAGTTACACAGTGAGGAAACAGTGGTGGTATCTATATTTCTTACTCCGCCCTTAGCTCTTTCCTCTGCCTGAAGCTCCTTGAGCTTGGCATTGAGCGCCTTAGTGCGCTCGGTAGCGCCTGCGAGAAAGCTATCGTCTCCCGTATACGCCGTATAGTTCTTGTTGATAAAGTCGCGAACGTTTATGCTCGTCTGCCACTCACCGCCAACAAATCCATTCCATGCTTTAATTTCCATAAAATTTTCCTACCTTTCTGTTTTCACGTTTGCTCCGCGGTGCTCTATAAAAAAACAAAGCACCCCCGTATATCGGAGCTGCCCAGACGGTCGGCTTTGAAAGGGAGAATTCCCTTTCGTTTTGGTGCACTGTGTTAATTCACATTCCGCCAGCACCTCAACAATGCTATTATACCATAATCACATCATTATGTCAATATTTTTTTGGCGCTTTTATTTCTTTTTATCATATACTGAAAGCAGAACATATTTGGAGGTATATTATGCTCTTACCCATTCCCTATGACAGACGGCGCGCCGTGGAATACGCCCGCCGTTGGGCTCTTGACCGCAATCCTCTCTTCATCGATTTCACGGGTCAAGGCGGAAACTGCACTAATTTCGTATCCCAATGCATCTTTGCGGGCGCTCCCGTAATGAATTACACTCCTACCTTTGGATGGTATTACATATCAGCCGAAAATCGAGCCCCCGCGTGGAGCGGAGTCGACGAGCTTTACAGCTTTCTAACGGGCGCTCCCGATTTTACGGCACAAAACAGAGGATACGGTCCCTATGCCACCGATGCCAGAAACTCAAGAACAGTGGAGATAGGCGACGTAATACAGCTTGCCAACGAAAGCGGAAGCTTTTATCACAGTCTGATAATAAGCGAATTTACCGACAACGACGTCCTTGTCTGCGCCCAATCAAACGATGCTCTTGACAGACCGCTCTCAACCTACAATTACGCTTCTATTCGTGTGCTTCATATTGAAGGCGCTATGCTTTACTTTGACGGCGAACAAAGCTTCCAGAACATTCTCAACGGGTCCTCTCTGCCCACCCCGCCTGAAGGTTTATCTTAAAATAAAAAGAACCGAAATTAATTTCGGTTCTTTTTATATGTACTTACGCGTTCTTCCACTCTTCTGCCTTTGCAGCGGACATTCTCTTTATGTTCTCTTCGGTGTATACCGACTCAGCTCCGCCGTTTACGTAGAGGAAGTACTTGCCGTTCTCGGTCACATAAAGGCTCTCTTCATAACCTGTAGGATCGCCAAACTCACCAAAGGTGCGCTTCTCTACGAGGGTTGCCTTTTCAGTGTCGTATTCTACCTTGCAAATAACCTTTTTCATAGCCTTCTCTCCTTTTCCTTTGATTTTCAGTTTATTATAACATAAAACTCGAATTTTTGCAATAGTTTAATTTGTATATACGTTGAAAAAGTTGAACAAAATGAAAAAATATTATTGATAAATATGTCATATTATGGTATAATCAAGATATCAGTACTTGAAATTTTTAAAGGAGATAAAAAATGAGTACATACGGAAAATTTGTTGCAGAAAAAGAATTTAAGATCACAAATCCTAAAACTCCCCGTCCCCAGCTTAACTACATCTGGAACTCCAGAGTTCTCTCGGGTGTAAACCAGAACGGCGGCGGTGTGGGCGCTTACGGTCAGCGCGCTATGGCATATATCGATCCCGACGGAAAAGGACGTTGCTGCGTTATCCGCGACGGAAACCGCTATTTTTATATCAAAAACAAGGCTACGGGCACTGTGTTCAATCCCGGTCAGTATCCTTGTGTAACAGAGGTTGATAACTATTACT
>CAJGCD010000026.1 GCA_904501715.1 uncultured Clostridia bacterium | reverse complement strand
CCATAGCTTATTCCGCAATACTCGTTTTTGCCGAAAATATTATTGAAATACGGCAATTGCGGGCTTGTTTCGGGCATTATGTCAGAGGGTAATTCTCTCCATACATATTGAGCGTCACTTACAAATATCTGTTTAGGAAAGCTTCGCTCTACCTTTATGAGCCCCACATATTCTACTCCGTAGGATTCGCAGCCATATGACGCGATACCGCCCTCAACAGTGTCATATCTTACCAATTTGTGGCAGTCGCATTCCTCTGTGGGTTCTGTTCCTTTGACAAAATATCCTTCCTCTATACGATTTCCCCGTGGGTCCTTCTTGCAGGCTTCGGTAGCAATTTTTCCCGAATCGCAGCAATACTCGGCACTTATTATCTTGTCCGATTGTAAGAACTCCTTTTTTATAGGTGAGCTTATATATTTTGCGTGTAGCTTGGTCATTATCTCATCCCAAATCTCAACGCACACGCCGCTTGATTCTCCCGAAAGGCTTTTAGGATATTCGTAGCCGTACCATACTCCACCGATAAAGTACGGTGTGTATCCTATAAACCATCTGTCATAATTGCTTTGAGTGGTTCCAGTCTTCCCCGCGCACTCTATTTTTTCCTTCAGCGTAACCTTGCTTGCCGTACCGTTTTTTACAACGTTTTCCAGCATTTTTGTCATTACGACAGAATTTTCCTCACTTATAACAGCCTTTCCCTTATATTCATTCTCCAAAATCACGTTTCCGTTAGCGTCTGTTATTCTGTAATAGCTTCTGTAATTGTTGTACACACCTCTGTTGGGAAAAATCGAATATGCCGCTGTTATATCCCTCAGAGATGCGCCGTAATTGAACTGACCCAAGGCGAGCGCCGCGTAGTCGCAGTCGCTTATAACCGACCCATCTTCAAGAGTTTTGCTTTCTATAAGACCGCCAATGTTAAGCTCATCCCTCAAAAAGCGAAAGGACTTGGTAAGACCTAATTTTTCAAGCACCTTTACCGTAACCGTGTTCACAGAATGCTCGATTGCATAGTTGATATTGGTAAGTCCTCGATAGACTCCGTTGGCGTTTTTAGGCCACGCCACAGGCTCTACTATTTTCCCTTTTGTTTCATCAAGATTATAATTACCGAAATTTACGGGAACATCGTCATATACGCTCGCCCAATTTATCAGCCCCTCCTCAAGGGCGGGGGCATATACCGATAAAGGCTTTATTACAGAGCCCGCGGGACGTACTGTTTCGGTGGCAAAATTCTGAAGTCTGTTTGCCTTTTTTTCTCCCACCGCTCCCGCTACCGCCAATATATCGCCGCTGTATGGGTCGATTATTATCATTGACGATTGCGGTCCTTCGCTTCCGTTCCAATAGAAATTTCCCGTATCGCTGTAATAATCCTCAAGTGTACCTTGTATATCCACATCCATAGCCGTATATATCTTTAGTCCTCCCGTGTATATCAAAAGGCTTGCCATGGAGCGGCTATATCCCTTTTGGCTGACCAAATCGTTTATTACGTCGTTTATTACCATGTCAACATACCACATATTTATCCCGCTGTCACTGTCACTGCCTGCGGTCAGCGTTATATCCTCACTGTATGCTTGTCTGTATCGAGCCTCATCTATATAGCCTTGCTCATACATCTGTGTAAGTATCAGCTGACGTCTTTTTTTGTTGTTCTGGGGATTTCTTACGGGGTCGTAGTAGGATGGGTTATTGGTTATGGCGGCAATTGCCGCGCATTCACAAAGCGAGAGCTGGTCTATATCCTTGGAAAAATAATATTCGCTTGCCGCTCCTACTCCGTAGCATCCGTTTGAGAGATTTATGATATTCAGGTAGCTTTGCAGTATCTCCTCCTTGCTCATTTTTGTTTCAAGGTCAAGTGCCCACAGTATTTCCTGTATTTTTCGCTCAAAGGAATATTCGTCCTTTTCGGTCACGTTTTTTATTAGCTGCTGAGTTATGGTAGAGCCTCCGAATTCGTCACGAAAGCTGAAAAAATAATTAAAGCTTGCCCCAAGCGTCCTTTTCCAGTCCACGCCTCGGTGAGAAAAGAACCTTTTATCCTCAATACTCACAAAGGCATATATAAGCTCCTCGGGTAATTCCTCATACTTTATGGGCTTACTTCTGAAGCCTCCGTAAAGCTCTTGTCCTTGGAGCAGCGTTGCATCCCCTGCTACTCTTTTTTCGTCGCTCTCGTAATAGTAAATTTGTGAAGCGGTGTTCCCGCTTAAAACATTAAATAAGCTTTCGTCAATATCCTTCTCCATTTTTGCAGATATATAGATGGAAAGCGACAGACCGAAGACCAATACAGCAGTGGTAACAAAAATTAAAGCTATTATGCCAAATCTAAGTAATTTCTTCTTCATACGGGCTCCAAGTTTTTTGTAATTATTTTACCCAAAAAAAGAAATATATACCGCATTCGGTTAATTTTTTGGCGCAAAAAAGGCTTGCCTTAGCAAGCCTTTTAAATTTTTATTTTGGCACAACGTTTTCCTTTCCCAACAAGGAAATTAATTCGTTATAAAGGTATTCACTCAATTCTACGCCCTTGTCGTAATTTGAATAAGCCGACGCGGAGGTGTCGTAGAAGATCACCTTTACGTTTCCTTCAAAAATATCCACAAGGTTTTTCGCTTTGAGAAACTCTGTGCATTTCATATCGGGAACTCTCAGATAAAGCTTTGATGCGGAACCTGAAAGCTTATGAGCGTTTTGCACCTTGGATGGCTCGTTATTATTGCGCTTTTCCTCAGCCCTGCCACGCAGAACAGCTTTGTCATATTCGGAGTTTTCTATAAGCTCGAACACCTTAGATACAAGCAGCTTGGGGTCTTCATCCTCCCTCAGGGATATGTTTCCCTCGACGCAGACGGCGCTGTCCTCTTTGATAATTTCCGAATATCGCTGAAATTGAGAGGAAAAAGCTATACACTCAATCTCTCCGTATTTATCCTCAAGGGAGAAGAATGCCATCTTGTCGTTTTTGCGTGTAGTCTTTACGGTAACCGAGGTGACTATTCCCACAATTCGGGCACTCTCCTTATCAACAAGCGACTCCGCATCGTGCAGCTCTGAAATTTTTCTTGTATCCAAGGATTCGGTATGCTTAGAGTAGCTGTCAAGAAGATTTCCCGAGAAGCACATTCCCGCCACCTCTTTTTCCATCTTAAGCTTTTCCTTGGCGCTGCGCTCGGGAAGGTCGGGATATTTGAACTTAGGAGATATATTCTGCGCCGCGGGGACAAAGGAGAACATATCAAGCTGTCCAGAAAGATTATTTCTGTTCTTTTGCTGTTCGGTATCTATAAGGCTCTCGTAAGAGGCTAAAAGCTGACTTCTGTAAACTCCAAAGCTATCAAATGAGCCTACCTTTATAAGCGATTCTACCATTCGCTTGTTAAGGTCATACTGTGACATTCTTGATATGAAATCCTCAAAATCACTGAACGCTCCGCCGATCTTGCGCTCCTCCAGAATGTTCTCGACAAATTGCTTTCCCACATTTTTAAGAGCTAAAAGTCCAAAAACTATATTTCCTTCATGGGGGTGGAACAAAAGTCTGCTCTCATTTATGTCGGGGGCAAGAACCTTGATCTTATGTTTTGAGCATTCGCCTACGTATTCGGCAAGCTTGGTCATATTGCCGAGCACCGATGTTATCAGTGCCGCCATATATTCACAAGGGTAGTGGGTCTTAAGATACGCTGTTCGGTAGGATATGAGAGCGTATGCCGCCGCATGACTCTTGTTAAACGCATAATTGGCAAAGGAAGCCATATCGTCAAAAAGCTTCTCGGCGACCGCTCTTTCTACTCCGTTATTTATGGCGCCGTTAAGGAAGTTATCCTTTTCCGCCTTAAGCGTATCACCCTTTTTCTTTGATATTGAACGTCTTACCACATCCGCGTGTCCGTAGGTATAGCCCGCTATAACGCGGAATATGCTCATTACCTGCTCCTGATACACTATGCATCCGTAGGTGGAGCTGAGTATCGGCTCAAGCAAAGGGTGCGCATATTTTACCTTGTCGGTATTATGACGCGCCTCTATATACTGCGGAATAGAATCCATAGGACCCGGACGGTACAGAGCAATTGCGGCTATAATATCCTCAAAGCGCTCGGGAGCAAGCTCGGTAAGCATTTGCCTCATTCCTCCCGATTCAAGCTGGAAAACTCCCAAGGTATTTCCCGCTGAAAGCGAGCGGTAGGTAGCCTTATCATCAAGGGGAATGCTCTTTATATCAAAATCGGGTATCCGTTCACGTACAGTCTTGCAAGCATCGTCGATTATTGTAAGATATCTTAAGGCAAGAAAATCAAATTTCAACAGTCCAAGCAAAGCAACGGTATCCATATCAAACTGCGTGACTATTGCTTCGTTACTAACCGCAAGGGGCACGTAATCTGTTATAGGTCTGTCGCTTACAACAAGACCTGCGGCGTGAACTGTGACATTTCTCGGCATTCCCTCAAGCTCGAGCGCCGTGTCTATAAGCTTTTTAACCTGTGAAGAGCCTTCGTAAAGCTCCTTCATATCCTTTGAGGCAAGCGCCTCGGTAAGCGTTATCGAGGGGTCCTTGGGTATAGCCTTGGCTACCACGTCAACGTCGGCATAGGACATTCCCATAACTCTTCCCACGTCACGCACCGCCGCCTTTGCCCCAAGGGTACCGAATGCGATTATTTGGGATACGTGGTCCTCGCCGTACTTATCGTACATATACTTTATGACCTCGTCACGGCGATTGTAGCAAAAGTCCACGTCGATATCGGGCATACTTACCCTCTCGGGATTGAGAAATCTCTCAAAGAGCAAATCAAATTTTATAGGGTCTATATCGGTTATACCTATAAGAAAAGCAACAAGGCTTCCCGCACCCGAGCCTCTTCCCGGCCCTACTGGTATATTATTTTTGTGAGCAAAGGATACGTAATCGCATACAATAAGGAAGTAGTCGGAATACCCCATACTGTCTATAACGCCAAGCTCGTATTCTATTCTTTCTCGGTAAAGCTTCTCTTTGCCCTCATAGTTAAGCGTTCCATCGGCAATACGCGAGTCAATGCCCCTCTCGGTAAGAATTCTTAAATATTCTCCCGCACTCATTCCTTGAGGCGTTGGGTATTTGGGCAGCTTATAGCCCTCAAAATCGAAATCAAGGTTACATCTCTCGGCTATCTTAACAGTATTTTCAATAGCCCCATCATATCTGCCGAAGAGCATTCTCATCTCCTCGGTGGTCTTATAATAAAACTCATCGGTCTCAAAGCCAACGGGTCTTCCGTCAAGTATGGAGCTGTTGGTCTGTATGCACATCAAGACCGCCTGAGTTTCGGCGTTTTCCCGTCTGAGATAATGGCAGTCATTGGTAGCCACCAAGGGCAGACCGCACTCCTCGGCAAGTCTTACAAGGTCGGGCAATATCTGACTTTGCTCATTGAGTCCGTGGTCCTGAAGCTCTATGAAAAAGTTATCCTTACCAAATATCCGAGCAAACTCCAAGGCACTGCTTTTTGCCGCCTCATATTCTCCTTTAAGCAATAGAGAGGGGATTTTTCCCGCAAGACAGGCAGAAAGCGCAATAAGCCCCTCGGAATGTGAGCGTAAAAGCTCCATATCTATTCTGGGCTTGGAGTAAAAGCCCTCGGTAAAGCCCTTTGATACCATATACATAAGATTGCGGTAGCCTATCTCATTCTGGCACAACAGCACAAGATGGTTATATTTAGCCGCGCTTCGAGTGGCGTTTTTATCAAATCTCGTACCCGAAGCAACGTACACCTCGCAGCCTATAATGGGCTTTATTCCCTGCTTCTTACACTCTCTGTAAAAGCTTATAACTCCGTACATAACGCCGTGGTCGGTAATTGCCACAGCGCTATGACCGCACTCCTTCGCACGAACAGGAATATCCTTTATACGGCAAGAGCCGTCAAGAAGACTGTATTCGCTGTGCAGATGCAAATGTACAAAATCAGACATTCCCATTCTCCTTTCTTAAGCTTTAATCATTTTTGTTGTTTTTTGTATCCTTTCGGAACGCAATGAAAATTCCGATACCTAAAGCACCCAGCACCACTATAATACCCATTGCAATGGCGGTCTGTCCTATATCTGCCGTTTCGGTACTCTGCTCGGATATGTTTTTTACTTTGTTACGCTCGTTGTGAATAAGCTCTTCGAGCTTTTCTTCCTCATATTCTTGGCTGTGACCACTTATTCCGTGTAACCAAAGCGTGGAATTTGAAGCCTCTCCGTGTATTCGCCGTACGGAAATTCTCATATTCTTAAGAAGCTTGAAATCTCGGTTGCTTGAAAAATCAAGCACCACCTGATTTTTTTCGTTGCCGGTTATGACATAAAAGGACTCAAGTCTGATGTCCGAATCCTCAAGCATGAAGGATATCTCATACAGTGAGTCTTCACTTGCATCGGCTACCAGAATTTCAAAGCTGAGAAAGGGTGTAAACTCTATGTTTTCATAATACTCGTATTCATACATTATCTCGGCAGATGTACCGTCCGACGTGGCAAGCTCTGCCTTCAGAGCTTTTTTCTCTGAGCTTGCATAATCTATTTTCAGATTTGTACAGCCTATACCCTTATACCAGCCGTCTATGGATGCTGAATCGTAAAAGCCAAAATAGTCAAAGCTTCCCTTGCAATCCTCGGGAAGACTCGGTATTGCCGATATTGAAAGTATCTGCTTTCCACTGCTTACCGCGGGAGCTTCTCCCCCTACAACCTCACTCCAGGAGTCTTTGCCAAAATATTTAAGCAGACTGTCGGTTATCTCCTTGCCCTGTGGAGTATCTATGTACTTTATAAGACGGAATATATCCTTAAGTCCACCCTCTCCGTATGCGGAAAGGTCTATCACAAAGGAGCTCACCGCGCTATCTTTAAGCAGTGAATAGTAAGAGTAGACATAAGCCGCCGTTAAGGCATTTCCGCTAAGTGACAGCGTAGGACACCACACGAACATAATATCCTTTGGTACGCTCTTGTACTTGCTCGACAAATCGTTCAGAAAATCAAGAAATTCCCTATGTGCTCCCGCGCAAAGCTTTGCGGAAGTCTCTGCGGCTTCCGTATCTATTCCGCCTTCGATCGTTTCATTGGATATCCCCAAGGGTACCGCATCGGTCTCTACAAAAACAGAGCAGTTTATTCCCGACTCAAAGCTATCCTCAAAATAAGACATAATGTTTTCCATGAGCCCTTTTAGGGCATAGCTCCTTCCCTCTTCTCCCACAAATGAAGGATCGGGGCTGAAATTCTCACCCGTAAAGGGCAGAACAACCTCAAAGGACGGATCGATGCTTCTGGCGGAATTAGCCACTACCATAGCATAAAACGCACACTTTTGCGCGTATTTTTCAACGTCTGTCTCATTGCTGTAATTATTGATGCCATAGCTATCCCAGCCCTTGCCTACAACTATACCGCATATATTGCCGCCGCGTGTGCTATTGTATCTCGCTGTCAAAAACTCGGTTGCGGCGTTGATAAGCCTTAGTGTGTCAGTGTCGTAAACATCGGGCAGATAACAGTCAGCTCCCTCTGTTTCTTCTACCGCGAAGGTTCCGTTGCTTTTCAGAAGAAATTGCAGATATACCTTAGCTCCCGACACGGAAAGTGAATTTACCTTGGCATCCAAACGGTCTATGTAATTCTTCGCGAAGAAAAATTGCTCATCATCCACCTGATGTATATATCCCACGGAAATATCGGTGAACAGCTCGTCCAGATATACGGGGAGGATAGCCGTCCCCGCATTCAACTCCGAATATTGAGCCGTGGGAGAACCCATAATGCCCTTGAAGCCACTGCCAGCGCCTGTATCATCCTTTATATATGCTACTTCGGGATACTGCGCCTCGGTGCCCAAAGTAAGCTCTCCCTCGGCAGAACGCAAAAATATAGCGTACCGTGAAAATCTGTCCAGTGTATTCTTCAGGTCGAAGGTAAAGCCAAAGCGTATAGATGCGTCCGTTTCGGCGAGTATCTCGGAATTTGGATCGCGAGCCACATCATACTCAGAAGCCCCCGGAGGAATAGCATATATAACAAGCTTTGATTCCTTATGCTTCGCAAACGCTTCATAATGCATGGTTCCCTCAACGGTTATCTTTTTGTCCTGAGCATTGTATCCGCATGAAAAACGGAGAGCTTCCTCAAATATTTCGGCAGCCTCTTTGTCGGCAGTGGTATCCTGAGCAAAAACGTGCAGGGAGGAGGAACAAAGACAGAATAATATTAAGATAGACGTAAGTGCGCTGACAATTCTTTTTATCACTCTATTTCCCCCTTTAAGCAAAAATATACAGATATATTATACCACAGTTTCTTATGAAATGGAATAGTTTTTTTCAAATTCCCTACGCTAAATAAATATGTTGACACAAGGACGCTTTTGTGGTAATATTATTATACAAGAAAACGCAAATGGAGGAACAACGTATGAAGAAAATATATATATTGCTCTCGCGTACCGATACTGTTCCCGCCAGAGTTATAAGAAAATTCGCAAGGGGCGAGTTTTCTCACGTTTCCGTATCTCTTCTTCCTCGCACAGACCGTTTTTACAGCTATGCCAGAAGGCATATAAACAATCCTATGTTTGCCGGATTTATATCGGAAAATATTCACACAAAGGTATTTGCAAGATATCCCGATGCTCACTGCGCGGTGCTCTCTCTCTCGGTCACGGACGAGGGCTACGAAAGAGCTAAAAAGCTTATCCGTTACTTCAGAGCGCACCGAAAGGAAGCTACCTACAATTTTATCGGCGCCGCCACCATAAAGCTTGGATTGAGCCTGAAGAGAAAATACAAATTCACCTGTTCTCAATTTGCCGCCTTCCTTCTCCATTATACAGGAGACGTGACGCTTCCCAAGGACCCGTACCTTATGCTTCCGAATGATTTTATGGACATTGAGGGCGCTACCGTTATTTACGACGGTAAGCTTAAGGATTGCTTGATAAACGAAAAATAACCGCCCGAATTTTATTGTTTTTTATAAAAAGCTATTGACTTTTACATCTCTGATATGTTATAATATTGCTCGTGTTAGCCGGTGTGATGGAATTGGCAGACGTGCTGGACTCAAAATCCAGTGGTAGCGATACCGTGTCGGTTCGACCCCGACCACCGGCACCAAAAGCCGAACGCATTTGTCTTTGGATGAATGCGTTCTTTTTTGTAAAAATGTTGAAAAAATTCTTCAAAAGCTATTGACAAAAGATATTCTATATGGTATACTTGTAAAGCGTTTTGCTTTACACCTTATTTTGTGCTTTGAAAGGTCGGGCTATGTTTGAAAAAAATTTAAACATCGGATATCTGCTCGATTTTTACGGCGAGCTTCTTCCCGAGCGAAAACGCTCGGTAATGGATATGTATTATAATGAGGATCTATCACTTGCCGAGATAGCCGCCGAGATAGGAATTTCCCGCCAAGGAGTAAGGGATATCATAAAAAAATCAGAGGATGAATTGCTATTCTATGAAAACAAGCTTGGACTTGCCGCTCGTCTTAAGAACGTTGAGGGCTGCGCTTCCAAGCTTCGCGAGATTGCTTCTCTGCACCCTCTTCCCGATGAACTCTCACAAAAAATATCAGAGCTATTGGGCATTGTAAAGCTTTAATTTCCAAATTAAAAGAAAGAAGGTGACGTATGTTTCAGAGTTTAAGCGAAAAGTTGGAAAATGCATTTCGTAAATTCAAAAACAAAGGAAAGCTCACCGAGTCAGATATAAAGGCAGGTATGCGAGAGATAAAGCTCGCTTTGCTTGAAGCCGACGTAAACTTTAAGGTCGTTAAGGATTTTATCAACAGCGTTTCCGAGCGCGCAGTGGGAACTGAGGTTTTGGAATCACTGCTCCCCGCTCAACAAATAGTAAAAATAGTAAACGAGGAGCTCACCAATATTATGGGAGGCTCACAATCCAAGCTGGTCATATCCTCAAAACCGCCTACGGTGGTTATGATGGTAGGTCTTCAGGGTGCTGGTAAAACCACACATGCGGGCAAGCTTGCGGGTCTTTACAAAAAACAGGGAAAAAATCCTCTTTTGGTTGCCTGCGATATATACCGCCCCGCCGCTATTAAGCAATTGCAGATAGTTGGTGAAAAGCTTGGCATCCCCGTATTCGCTATGGGAGATAAGGTTTCCCCCGTAAAAATAGCCGAGGAGGGCTTGAAGTTTGCCAATCAAAAGGGCTATGATATGGTATTTATAGATACCGCGGGACGCTTGCATATTGACGAGGAGCTGATGCAAGAGCTTCAGGATATAAAGGCAAAGGTATCTCCTACCGAGATATTGCTTACCGTTGACGCAATGATAGGTCAGGATGCGGTAAACGTAGCAAAGACCTTTAACGAGCTTCTTGATATCACTGGCGTGATACTAACTAAGCTTGACGGTGACACACTAGGCGGCGCCGCTCTCTCGGTCCGTCAGGTAACAGGAAAGCCTATAAAGTTTATAGGTATCGGCGAAAAGCTTGACGCCATAGAGCCCTTCCACCCAGACAGAATGGCTTCAAGAATTCTGGGTATGGGCGACGTTCTTTCGCTTATCGAAAAAGCAGAACAGGCTTTCGATGAGAAAAAGGCTATGGAGCTTGAAAAAAAGATACGCGAGTCCACCTTTACCCTTGACGATTTTCTTGAGCAATTTTCTCAGATAAAGGGTATGGGAAATCTGGACCAGCTGATGGGTATGATGCCCGGAGTTAAGCCGGGGGCTCTTAAGGACGCGAAAATAGACGAGAAGGCTTTAGCGAGAAATGAAGCCATAATTAAGTCTATGACCAGAAAAGAGCGTGAAAAGCCCGATATCCTCAATGCATCACGCAAAAAGCGCATTGCCCAAGGCAGCGGAACTACCGTTGAGGAAGTTAATAAGCTTCTTAAGCAATTTGAACAAACAAGAGCTTTAATGAAGCAATTTTCCAACCCGAAGCAGATGGCAAGGTTTGGAAAGAAAAAGATGAAAATTCCGTTTTAAATAAACAAACTACGGATTTTTATATATCAAACATAAATTTTATTTTTGGAGGACACTAAAAATGGCAGTAAAAATGAGACTTACAAGAACAGGCGCTAAGAAGGCTCCCACATACCGCGTTATCATTGCTGATAGCCGCTCTCCCAGAGACGGTCGTTTCATCGATGAGATCGGTTTCTTCAATCCCCGTACGGATGAGGTGAAGATCAACGCTGAAAAGGCTCAGACTTGGCTCAAGAATGGCGCTCAGCCCACCGATACAGTTCGCGCTCTTCTTAAGAAAGCCAACATAGTTGACTAATCTCTGAGGGTGACACCTGATGACGAATTTAAAGGAAACCTTAAGCAATATAGCAAAAGCCATAGTTGATTCTCCCGAAGAGGTCGTCGTTAGCGAGACCGTTGAGGGCAAGAAGGTAAATTTGGTTTTGAGTGTTGCAGAAGACGATATGGGCATGGTCATCGGCAAGCACGGCAAAATTGCTAAGGCTATTCGCACTGTAATGAGAGCTGCTGCGAATGCCGACGGCATGGATGTCAATGTTGAGATCAGATAAGCATTTGATTGCACACAAAAGGAGAACCGTATCTAAACGGTTCCCTTTTGCTTTTTAAAAAATTATGGATGATTTTATCAGTATAGAAAAAAAGCGAATTTGCGTACAGCTATCAAGCAGGATACTTGATCTTATATCGCTCATTAATGATTATATGCACCTTTTTGAGGTAAAGGATTTTTATACTTTTTCTTCGAAAAATGAACGAAATGCCTCGTATAAAAATGAGTACCGCAAATTTATTATAAATTCTACCGAACCAATAGAACGCATAAGTGTGTCCGTTGCAGAAATATCTTCTCTGCTTGTAATGGCAGACAGGGATATGGACAGCGCCGCGTCTGAGCGTTTTAAGGATATTTTTGAGAGTTATCTGCTTTTCGAATCCGCCTTTGCCAATTACAAAAAAGAAACCGAGCATATGCTCTCCATAGAAAATATCTCGGTATCATCTTTGCTTGACGGCGCAAAAAAAATAAAGCTACATATTGAAAACTTATTGGACAAGGTAAAAAATACCGAAGCTTAGCTCATTGCTTCGGTATTTTCTTTTTTACCATATTCAAATACAAATTTTGCGTTTTCTCTGCCATAGCTTGAGCATTAAGCTCAGTACTGTATCTGGATTTACTTGCATCCGACATGCGCTCGTATTCGCCCGTATCAAATATAGCTTCTATCTTCCGCGCAAGGTCCTTAAAATCCCCAGCCCCGTAAATATATCCGTTTACGTTATCCTTTACCATATAGGTATTTCCGCCGTAATCACTTACCACCGAGGGTATTCCAATGCTCATTCCCTCCGACAAGGCAAGAGAGGACGTTTCAGTACCTATGGAGCAGTTGACGTTAACGTGGGTCAGATTCATAAAGGGAGAAACGTCATTAACAAATCCCACGAAAAAGACCTTTCTTTCGAGCCCAAGCTTCTTAGAAAGCGTTTCAAGCTCTTCTCTGAGACTTCCATTGCCCAAAACAAAAAATTTATATTTTTCGCTTTTCTCACACAGCTTTTTTGCCGCATACAGAAAGCATCTGTGGTCCTTACACGCTTCAAGTCTTGCGCATATAGTAATTACGCGGTCGTTTGGGCTTATTTCATACTGCCCTCTTAAAAAATCCCGCTCGTCTTCGGACGTTACTCTCAAAGGCTCTGCTCCATTTATGATAACGTGTATCATTTTGGGAGAGATACCCATTTTTTCAAGATTATCCTTCGCCGAATGTGCTACGGCTATAATGCCGTCGTTTAAATACTCGGTAACTTTTTTTATCGCAATCCTTATCGCCTTGCTGTCATATATTTTGCTCACAGGATATACGCAATGACGGGTATACAGCTTTACCCTAACACCCGAAATTTTTGCCGCGACTCTTGCCGCCAAGCATCCATGTGAATTCACTATGTGGGGAGAAATTCTCAAAAAAATCCTTTTATACGCTAAAAATCCACCAATATCCCACGATTTATCAAAACATCCGTTGACAGTTATCACCTTGATTCCTATCTCTTTAAACCGTTTCTCAAGCAAGCTTCCTTTTGGCATCACTACGGTAGTATCGAATATACTTCTATCCGTATGCTTAAGTCTATTAACAAGAAGTATCCCTGCGCCGCCTATATTGGTATCACTTATTGCCTCTACTACTTTTATTTTCATATACCCACTCCTTTTTGATATTTTACCCCAAAAGGAAGCAAAATACACACCGATTGCTCGGTGTGTATTTTCGGTTATTATTTTCTTTTAAGCTTTCCAACGACCCTTCCGCAGCAGACGGTTTCGACGTAGTCGTGAAGCAGAATGTCACCGTACTCGGAATTAAGCGATATCAGGCGGTCTCCGCCGTATTTTTTGAAATATCCGTTTCCGTCAAGAACAAATATACCAAGCTCTCCGATTTCCACGCTGTCGGTATATTCCACCAAAAGTATATCGCCGTCGTGATATTTGGGCTCCATACTGTTTCCGCTTATACGCAGAGCAAAATCAGTAAAGGCGGTCTTTTCATTATCAGGTATACTTATCTCCTCGGCTCTTGAATCATCAAGGTACACACCGGGTCCCGCAGATACGGGGAGATCGTAAAGAAGAACCTTCTTACGCGAGAAATCCGAAGCCGACACCTTGGAAGAAGGCATTTGAAGTATGGTGGCACTCTTTCCGTTCTGCTTCTGCGCTTCTTTTCTCTTTGCGGAGGGCTTTTCGGCGATCACGCCTACTCGCTCCAACTCCTTTTGTGCGACCATAGCCAACAGCTCTCTTCCGTGGGTATCAAGCTGACGGTAATCCTCAACAAAGGATATCTCCTCAGCGGAGAGCGTGTAATTATTAGTGTTTTCGGGTGTTCCGCTTACAATATAATCCAAGGAACAACCCAGAGCGGAGGCTATCAGCACCATATTTGAAAGCTTAGGCGAGTCGCTTATTCCCGCCATTATCTTGCTCAGAGTTCCCAAAGGAATACCCGTAAGCTCAGATAGCCTTTCATTGGTTATCTTTCTTTCGCTTTTTATTTTCTTAATTCTTGCTATATAATCCATAATCGCCGCTCCTTATTCCGTTTCTGGAATAATTATAACATATTTTTTTCAATATGTAAATAGTTTTTGAAAATATTTTTCTTTTTTGGACTGTTTTTTTATTGGTTTCTTTATTGTAAAAAAAAGCGTTATAGGTAAATTACACAAGGTTTGACTCCATATATTGTGCAAATAACCAAAACTTAAAATCTTGTATCTTTTTTCATTGATTTTATAAGAAAAAAATGTTATAATATATTATGTATATTACCGACTTGTCGGCACATAAGTTCTAATACCCAGGAGGTTAACACATAGTTATGAAAAGGTCCATAGCTCTTTTACTTTGCCTTTTAATGCTTCTTTTCGCGTTTGTAGGCTGCAGCAATGAGGAGAAAGATGAGGATTTGGGTGCGTACATAAAGATGTATCTCACAGACCCCGTATACAACTTCGACCCTGCGTATGCTTACGATAACGAATCGGCGCTCAGGATCGTCAGCCTTTTATATGACAATCTTTTCATTATCAACGACGACGGAAAGGTTGAAAAATCACTTGTAAAAAGCTACAAAATTGACAAAAAAGAAAACACAATGCTTCTCAAGCTTCGCAATGATACCTCTTGGTCAGACGGCGTTGCTGTTACGGCAAATGACGTAGTTTTTGCTTGGCAGCGTATTCTTGACTCCTCAAAATCCTTCGCAGCGGCTGTGCTCCTTTACGACATAAAGAACGCAAGAGCTTGCAAGGAGGGTCAGGTTCCTTCCATTGACGACGTAGGCGTTGAGGCTCTTAATGAGTCCGAAATAAGAATAACCTTTGAGGAAGACGTTGACTACGACAACTTTATACGCAATCTCGCAAGCTATGCTCTGGTTCCTCTCCGTTCTGACATACTTACTCGTACGACGGTAGAGTATGACTGGGCAAAGAGTGCTACGGCTATGGTTGCCAGCGGTCCCTTCCGTCTGAGAACCGTATCCTATGAGGCAGAGGACGCGGGAATAATCCTTGAAAGAAACGCTTACTACCGCAGAGACTTTATGAAGGATAAGGTTGACAAGTCCGTCAGACCTTACAGATTGATGATCGATTACACCATGACCGACGAGGATATTTTGAACGCGTACAACAACGGCGAGATATTCTTCATAGGTGATATTCCCCTTTCTCTCCGCTCCAAGTATACTCTTGAGCAGTGGAAAAAGGAAATGAAGGCAGAAGTAAACGATGCCCTCAGTACTCATTCTTATCTCTTTAATGAAAACGCTATCATCAATAACGGCGGCGAAGGAGAAAAGCTCTTTGCTAACAAAGAGGTTCGCAATGCTCTTTCTCTTGCCATCGACAGAACCGCAATTGCCAACACTGTGGTGTTTGCCGAGGCGGCAAACGGTTTGGTTCCCAACGGAGTTTTTGACTCTACCTCCAAGAAGGACACCTTCAGAGAAAAAGATTCGGATGGATTGGTTCTTTCCGCAAATCTCGAAGCAGCTCAGAAGAAGCTTACCGATGCAGGTATTGTTGCAAGCAAATATAGCTTCGCTATTTCCGTATCCGCATATGATGATGTTCACATAAAGATAGCGCAAGAGGTCCAGAAGGCTTGGAGCGCTCTTGGCTTTAAGGTTACTGTCAATGCGATAGACGTTGTCGATAACAAGGACACCGTTGTTAGTACAGGTGCTGTTATCTCGGGTGTCAAGGACGACATCTTTATGGAAAATCTGTACGCAGGTAAGTACGAGGTTGCCGCTATTGATTACACTGCTCTTTCGGTAGACGCATTCTCGGTGCTCGCGCCCTTTGCTAAAGGATACACGGGCAGTGCAAGCGTACTTCCCAACTCCACCGACTTTAACGTAGCAATTCACGCAAGCGGATACAACAATACCGCTTACGACGATAAGATAGCGGCAGCGTATGCCGAAAAGGATATCAAGAAGCGTGCCGTAATTCTCCACGAGGCAGAAGAGCTTCTTATGGCTGATATGCCTATAATACCTATCGTATTTAATAAGTCTGTAACCCTCAAGAGCAAGGACCTTTCCAAGGTAGACTTCAGTTATTACCAGACTCCCATCCTTAAGGACGCAAAGCTTAGAAAATACAAAGACCACATTCCCGAAGAGGAAAATAATAAATAATAAATAATAAATAAAAATAAGAACTCGTTACCACGGTAACGAGTTCTTATTTTTGATTTTTATTATCCATCTGTGCCTTGTGCTTTTTTCCTATCCTTATAGCCGCTCCATAAGCCCCGCGGGTAATGGTGTCGCTTCCGAATTTGTTTCTGATATCGTCCATCGCCTTATCCGCCGCTCTTGCCTTCTCTTTTTTATTATCCTCAAAAAGAGACATTTGGGCTTCCTCATCACAAGTCACGTTAGTCAAGGAAATACCTAAAAGTCTAAGCGGGGTTCGCTTGTCCCACAGCTCATTAAACAGTTGCTTGCAGAGCGTGAACACCTCGGCAGTTATATCCGTGGCTTCCGCAAGTCTGCGCTGATGTGAGCGATCTCGAAAGTCGTTTCCTCTTATGGTGACACCTACGCAATAAGCTCTTGCTCCGTCTGCCCTCATTCGGGCAGTTGTAGTGTCTGCCAACGCAAGCAAAATTCTATAAGCATCCTCTGTATTCGTAACGTCATTTTCAAGCGTAGTGGAATTACTGTATCCTTTGGCTTTTTCGGGAGCATCGGTAACCTGACTGTTATCTATTCCGTTGGCAAATAAATGAAGCTGTTCTCCAAGCTTTGTGCCTACCAATGCCTTGAGAATCTGCACGTCAAGCCTTGCCAAGTCCCCTACAGTCTTAATGCATACCCGTTCAAGCTTATCGGCGGTAGAAGCTCCCACTGTAAAAAGTTCTCTTACAGGAAGCTTCCAAAGCTTTTCCTCTATTTCGTAGTCATAAAGAGTGTGAACCTTATCGGGCTTTTCAAAATCACTTGCCATTTTTGCCAACAGCTTGTTTGAGCCTATGCCGATATTAACGGTAAAGCCGAGCTTTTCTTTTATATTTTCACGTATTCTGTTTGCCAACGCTACAGGGTCAGGGTATATCCTTTCGGTTCCGCTCATATCAAGAAAGCATTCATCAATGGAATACTTCTCTACAACAGGAGCATATTGGCGACATAGGTCCATAAATGCCTGCGAGCAGTTCTCATATAATCTGAAATCAGGCTTTGCCAAATAAAGCGTCGGACATTTCCGAAGAGCCAAGGCTACGGGCTCACCCGTTTTTATCCCGTATCTTTTAGCGGGTATAGATTTTGCCAATATGACGCCCGTTCTTTTATCTCTGTCTCCGCCAATGGCGGAGGGGATAAGCCTTATATCCTCCTCCCCTTGCCGGACTCTTTTAGCGGCTTCCCACGATAAAAACGCACTGTTTACGTCAACGTGAAAAATCAAGCGCTTCACACTATCTCTCCTAATTTTATTTTGTAAGCATCCATACCGCCATCTTGCTCTCTTCGGAGAAGGTCTTTCCTGCGGAAGCATAATCGGTCACCGTCATTTTTGTGCCGTCTGTAAGCGGTATATCAAGCTTAAGAATAGCCTTATAAGCTATATCCTTATCACATTTTGTTGTTTTGACGTATCCGTCGACACCGATAGCTACCTCAATCGGGTCATCTACGCTGTATCCCAGTCGGTTCTCCTGCGCAAGCATCACGGGTCCCCTGCGAAGAGCTATGTGACTATGAGCAATAGGATCCTCCTCGTCATAGGTAGGTATCATATAGTTATGTCCCCATATAACCTTGTTCATAAGCACCTGATTGCCGTAAGGTATGGGATATATGGGCTCTGTTCTCATATCAAGTGTAAGCTCCAATACGTCATCAGACCAATCCTTTGTAACAGTTATGTATCCGTCACAGGTCTCGATCTCCTTGCCGTTAAGTACCGCCACGGTATTCTTGCTCCAGTAAGGATTTCTTATGCGAAGCTCAAAGCACTCTACCTTTTCGGTCTTTACCCTTATATTTACCTTCCCGCACTTAGGATATTCGGTATTTATGCAAACTACCACGTTATTATTGCAGGGAGTTTTTGCTTCGACAGCTCCGTTAACGAACAAGTTAAGTACTATTCCGCCCTCAAAATTAAGCAGCTGCATCTGCGGAACAAGACCAATTCCCGCCGCACCGATACAAGCGCAGCATCCGTAATAGTGGTTGTCGGACATAATCTTTAATCCGCCTATTCCGTTTCCTCTGGTTCCCGCAGTCAAAGGGCTATAGCTGTCAAAGGGTAAGGGCTCTGCCGCCCAGTCGGGGTGGTCGTTCATTATCATAGGCTCAATTACCTTATCGGTATTTATTGCTCCAAGATATGCGTTATAGAAGGATGTTTCGAAGGCATCTACGTATTTGGGCTCTCCCGTAAGCAGGTGAACCCTGTAAAGGAATTTCATAAGCGTAACGGTAACGCAGGTTTCCTGAGCGATCTTTCCGTTATTTGTGTTTGCCTGTCTTACTGTGGAGTGGTCAAAGAGCTCGTGAGTACAACCGCAGGAGCCTATAACCGTAAAATCGCTTTCAAGAATTTTGTTTGCAAAATTTACGATTGAGATCTTATACTTCTCTATACCCGTTATCTTATAGAATTCAAGAAGTCCCTCAAAGCAGGATGTCATTTCATATGCCTTGGTTACAGGGTACTGATACGGATAAAGCTTATCCTCATATGCAAGGTCAAATATATTAACTACATCTGTTCCGCCGCAATTAACTATGTATTCGGCAAAGTCAAAGTACTTTTGTTCTCCCGTGAGATTATATAGTCTTACGATAGGCTCAAGCACAGAGGAGGAATTAAGTCCTCTCCAGTGTCTTGTTGCCATGGTTACTGCCATTTTCCCTTCACCGTCACCTATTTTCTCCATAATACAGTCTACTTGCTTACACATAGAAGCTATTATTTCTTTTTTGAATTCTTCATCTGTGCATATCTCAAGAAAATACTGCATTCCAAGCAGAACGTATTTTCTACTCCACATATCCCAGCCATCAAACTCGTGATTTCTTCCGTAGCTACTTATTCTTCCGTCCTCATCAGCGCTTTCCATCATATCCTTTACGGTCTGTGTCAACACGCTGTAAAGCTCAGAATTCTTCGTATAGGCGTAAACAAGGCTGGCGCCCCTCATCATCTTGCCCCAATACTCCCCGCGCCATCCCGCATCATAATCGGCATCCTCACGGAACTGCTGAACAAAGCGTCTCCATAGCTCGGGGGTCAAAAGCTGAAAATCTTCTATAAATTCAAAGAAATCATGCACAAAGCCGTTATATTTAATTTCATTCAGCTTATTCTGATATAATTTTTCTCTGCTTACCATTATCCAAATCTCCTCTTATAGTATTACAAAAAACGAGGTCGCTTCCGCAACCTCGTTGATTTGTATAATTAGTGAAGCACGCAACGCTCTGTATCCTTGTCAAAGATATGGAATCTGGACATATCAACAGCAACCTTGATCTTATCGCCAGCTCTGGATTGCGAACGTGAAGAAACACGTGCGATAAGGGATGTAGGCTCATTCTCGGGATCTCCCACCTTGAGGTAGAGATAGATCTCAGCACCCATAAGCTCGGTAACGTCAACGTTAACCTCAAAGGAGTACTGGGGATTAGCTTCAACAGCAGCCTCAACGTCAGAAAGTGCCTCAGGACGAAGTCCAACAACGACCTCCTGTCCAATGTAATCAGCAAGCTCGGGAGCATTTGCCTTATCTTCGGGAAGCTTGAGCGATACTTCCTGGAATTCGAAGTAAACACCGTCATCCTTCTTAACGAGATTTCCGTTAATGAAGTTCATCTGAGGTGTTCCGATGAAGCCTGCAACAAAAATATTGCAAGGATAATCATAAAGAACCTGAGGTGTATCAACCTGCTGAATAAGACCGTCCTTCATAACAACGATTCTGGTAGCCATGGTCATAGCCTCTACCTGGTCGTGAGTTACGTATACGAAGGTGGTACCAACACGCTTATGAAGCTTTGTAAGCTCTGTTCTCATGGCTGCACGAAGCTTTGCGTCAAGGTTGGAAAGAGGCTCGTCAAGCAAGAATACCT
>CAJGCD010000025.1 GCA_904501715.1 uncultured Clostridia bacterium | reverse complement strand
GACCCTTGGTTTTGGAGACCAGTACTCTACCAACTGAGCTATACCCCTGTGTCTTTTTTACTGACCCGAATATTATATCACAGTTTTTTCTCTTTTGCAATACCTTTTTGAAATTTTTGAAATTTATTTTTCTTTTCTAAATCTGTTCACAATAAAAAGAAAGTTAATGTATAATAGTCTTGCTTCTTCAAGTATATGGCACAAAAGGGAGATTTATTATGATATATAAAAATATAAAGGCGAATACACAAAAGAGATATCCTTCCCTCTGCGCTATTCAACTCTCGTTAGGGTCTATATCTTACCCGTATGGGCGCACATTGTGCGTCCGCTCGCGTAAGCCTTCTCCTGTGGGAGAAGGTGGCAGCCGAAGGCTGACGGATGAGGAGTTGATTTGCGTTACGAACACCTCATCAGTCGCTGACGCGACAGCTTCTCCCGCTGGAGAAGCCTTTTGTTAAGATGTATTCTCGGGTTTACATCTCACCCGTAGGGGCGCATTGTGCGTCCGCTGGCGGTAGCCTTCTCCGACGGAGAAGGCTTTTTAGCTCTTACGCAACAAAACAGCCGTCGGCGTTGCCGACGGCTGTTTTTCTTTTATTCTTCGCCGCCAAGATTTCCTTCCGCGGTGAGGTCCATATATTCCTGCATGGTTATCAGCACTCGACGAGGCTTGTTTCCGTCGGGCTTGGATACGTAGCCCTTTTCCTCCATCTCGTCGATTATCTTTGCGGCACGTCCGTAGCCTACGCCAAGGCGGCGCTGCATCAGCGAGGTGGAAATCTTTCCTTCCTCGATGGCAAGCTTTACGGCGGCGCTGAACTTGGAATCTCCGCCATCGCTGCCTGAGCTCTCGGACTCGCCCATTGCCGCGGCTGCCTGCTTCTTGCTCATTCCGCAAAGCTTTGCGTTCTCCTCCATACTGTTGATGAAGTCGCTGTTGTACTTGACCGCCGAGTTGTTCTCCTTAATAAAGGTAACTATCTTTTCGACCTCGGGGTCGCTGACGAATGCGCCCTGAACACGCATAGGCTTCGCCGCGCCTACAGGAGCGAAGAGCATATCGCCGTAGCCGATAAGGTTTTCAGCTCCCGCAACGTCGATAATGGTTCTGGAGTCGACCTGCGAGGTAACAGTGCAGGCGATACGGGAGGGCACGTTTGCCTTGATAAGACCCGTAATAACGTCAACCGAGGGACGCTGCGTACCCAGAATTACGTGAATACCCGCGGCTCTCGCCTTCTGCGCCAGACGACAGATAGAGGTCTCAACCTCGTCGCGGGCGGTCATCATAAGGTCGGCAAGCTCGTCTATGATAATGACCATCTTGGGCATATATTCCTTGTCAGGGTCGTTTGCCGTTACCTCGTTATAGCTCTCGATGTTACGGACTCCTACCGACTTTATAAGTTCGAAGCGGCGCTCCATCTCGGAAACCGCCGAGGCAAGCGCGCCTGCCGCCTTCTTAGGCTCGCTGACGATAGGACAGTAGAGGTGAGGAATATTCTCGTAAACTGTAAACTCAACCTGCTTGGGGTCGATAAGTATAAGCTTTACCTCGTCGGGACGCGCCTTGTAGAGGATGCTGAGAATAATAGTATTGATACATACCGATTTACCCGAGCCCGTAGTACCCGCGATAAGCAGGTGGGGCATCTTGCCAACGTCAAAATAAACGGGATTTCCGCCAACGTCCATACCAAGGCAGGAGGTTATGCGGCTCTTGGAGTCGGTAAATTTGGAGTTTTCAATAAGGTCGCGGAGGTAAACGGTGGCTCTGTTTCTGTTGGGAACCTCGATACCTACGGCGGGCTTGTTGGGGATAGGCGCCTCGATACGCACTCCCGACGTAGCCAGACTCAGAGCGATATCGTCAACAAGATTTGCTATGGAGCGAACTCTCGTGCCAACCTCGGGCTTGAGCTCGTAGCGGGTTATTGTAGGTCCGCGGGAGTAGTTTATCTCACGTATATCAACCTTGAAGCTCTTAAGGGTTTCCTTAAGGATACGGGCGTTCTCCTGAAGCTCGGCGGTAACGTCGGTATCCGTGGGGTTCTTGTTGGGGGAGAGCATATCAACGGGAGGGAATATATAGGGTGTGACTATCTCTTCCTCTATTTCCTCATCGCCCTCCTCGGGAGCAACTCCCGAAAGGTCCTCGGAAAGCTCCTGATTGCTTATTTCTCCCAGCTTAAGCTCGGGCTCGGGAGCAGGAGCGGTCTCCTTTGCAGCGGGGATATCACGAAGCAGTTCCTCCACAGAGAAGGTCTCGCCGTCGATAACGGGGTCTCCGCCGTAATCAGCCGATACAGCCGCACTGTGGGTAGTGGGCGGCTCATCACCAAGGTCAAGAGCTACGGGCTCGGGGTCGGAAAATTCCTCCACGGGCTCGTCGAAGCCCTCAAGAAGCTCGTCCACGTCGTCGGCTACGGGCTCGGGCTGCTTCTTTTCCGCCTTTTTCTTGGGAGCGGGGGTAGGGGGCACCAGAACAGGCTCCTCTTCCTCATATTCCTCGCGGATAGCCTTTCTCTGCTGAGCCTCCATAGCCTTGAGCTTTTTCTTCTTTGCCCGCTCAAGCTCACGCTGACGCATCTGCTCGTATTTCTTAGCCTCCTGCGCCTCGTCTATCTCTATTTCCTCGTCCCGCATCTCTCTGCGGCAGCGTATCTTGGTTATTATATAGTCGGGTGTAAGACCCACTATGAAGCACAGCACTATAAGAAGCACTATTATAAGAAGGATAGAGGATATGACCGCCTTGAATGCGTAATTCATAAGATATCCTATGGCGCTTCCCGCTATGCCTCCGACCCAGAGGCTATCCTCTGCCTCCTCCCACAGCTCGGCTACGTCAATGTCCGAGGGGTCGTTGAATACTCCGAGAAGTGTGGAAAAGAGAAGGATAAAGAGGAACACCAGCACGGTCCTTGACACTGTGCGGCGTCTTGCTCGGCGAAGGTCGCTCTGCTCGTCGTTCCTTGCGGGCGCGGTCTCCTTAAAGTGGAGTATGCACCATATAACGCCCACAAAGCCAAGCCCCAGCGGAAAGAGCATTGCCGCGCCGCCCAGCACGCCTCGGAAGGCTTTCTGCACAGCGTCGCCCACGAATCCCGCGTTCTCTCCGAGAATAAAGCAAAGAGCAAGGAGAAGTGCCACTATTATAAGTATGTATGGCACGGCTCTGTGAAAGCCGCTCTTTTTAACCACCCTTTTGACCTGTCCCTTTGTGGGAGCAAATTCCTTTGCTACCTTGGCGGCGGTCTTAAGGTTCTTGTTGTCGTTTGATGATTTTTTTGCCATCGATATCTCCTTTCGGTAAAGCAAAATCTTGTATAAAAAAGACAATAAAGTCCAAAATATAACTATACATAATAATTATAACACAAAATATGGTTTTTTTCAAGGATTTTTAACAGATAAAATACAATATTTGCACTTTGTATTGCGGAGATAGGTATGTTAAAGGAACGAAAAAAGATATATTTCGAGCGGGGCATCCCTTCTGCCCTGACCCTTGCGGCGGGAGGCGCGCTGGCGGGCTTTTGCAACGGACTTTTAGGCGCGGGGGGAGGCATAATTTTGGTGTTGTTTCTATCGCAGGTAATAGGCAAGGACGAGGAAGGAAGACGAAGCGTGTATGCCAACGCGCTTTGCGTAATGCTTCCGCTCTCGATACTGACGCTCTCGCGCTACGGAGGACCCGTAAGCGTGACGGAGCTCTCCCTCTCTCCCGCCTTCGTTCTTGGCGCGGCAATGGGAGGAATACTCGGCGGAGTGCTTTTGGGCAAGTCGAGGAGAGGCTTTGCCGACAAGCTGTTTGCGCTGCTGACGCTTATTTCGGGAATTTTGATGATGATGAGGTAAGGAATGTTCTTTTTTATTGCTATGATAATAGCCGCTCTCTCGGGAATGGGAGTGGGGGGAGGAGGGCTTTTTGCTTTATACCTCAAATATTTTTCGGATTATTCCCAAATAGATATTCAGGCTATAAATCTGCTCTTTTTTCTCTTCGCCTCGGGCTCGGCGCTGTTGGTTCATCTCCTCAGAAGAAGAATATATTTCGGGGCGGTGGCGCTTATGATAGCCTTCGGAGCCCTTGGCAGTCTTTTGGGAAGCTCGCTGGCGGTAAGACTGCAAGGCGAGGCACTGTCAAAGCTCTTTGGGGGTATGATGATAGCAGCGGGTTCTTATTCCTTCATAAGGTCAACAAAGAAAAAGCGCAGTTAAGAGCGAGCCCGCACAGGTGACGGCATAACAAATGCGGACGCACAATGTGCGCCCATACGGGTAAGATATAGACCCGAGAATACCGCTTAACCCAAGGCTTCCCCAGCGGGGAAGCTGTTGAGCGTAGCGAAACTGATGAGGAGAGCGCGGGTGTACTCTATGTATTGCTTAGCATTTGAAAAGCAATACGGCATAGAGCCTTGCCCATTAATAATATCAAATCCCGTTCTCCTCATCCGTCTTGCACGATTTTCGCAAGCGAAAATATATCCACTTCGCGGGCGTGCAATCCACCTCGAAGTTTGACTTGTCAAACTCGACCTTGGCGCTTGCGCCATTTGTCCCCGCTGAGGAAGGCTAATGGGAGCGGACGCACAATGTGCGCCCATACGAGTGAAATGCAAACCCGAGAACACCCACCGCCGTAGGGGAGGGGCTTGCTCCTCCCGTCTTTTTTATAACCTTTATTTCAAACGGGAGCACCAAGGCGCTCCCCTACCGCGATTTACTCACAAGGGGACAATCTCACACGGTTTTCCTGTTTTTTCTGCATATTTTATGACCGATAAGGTTCCCTTTGCGCTTCCGTTCCAGAAAGCGACGATTTTATCCGCATAATCGACTATTTCTTTGTTCCGTATGATTGGCGCGGCGCGACCGTAACGCTCATATTGAGGCAGAAACACTGTAAGCTTTATTCCTTTCTCTTTTGCGTATTCCGCGGCGCAGGTGTCTACACCTGCCGCGCCTCCCGAAACAATTTCGTCACAGTCTGAGATATACCTGCCGATATCAGCTACCGTAATGTTCCTTGAACCAACAACCGCAATTTTGATAAAAACCTCCAAATAAATATTTAGTATACTTAAATCAAGTATACACTCAACATTATACCATAAAATAATCTTAAAATATACTTATATTAAGATTATTTGGAGATTTTTATGAGAAACAAGAATAATAAGCATCTTGGAATAGAAATTGACCCCGAGCTTCACTATAAGCTGCATTATATATCAAAATATTACGGTCGCTCGGCAAACGGAGAAATACTTTATTTGATAAGACAAGAAATAAAGGCTTTTGAAAAGGCTGAAGGGAAAATTGAAATTCCCAAGGAATTAAAAGCAAATTAATGCCCATCTGGGGCAGCGCAAGAAAAGGTACGGTTTGGCTGCGAAAAAATGAACAAAATGAAAAATATATGCCCAAGCGCAAAAAAAATGAGAAATTTCTTTACATTTGCGCTTTTTTGTGTTATACTATATGCGTGAAAAATTTTCTATCCCTATAAGGATAAAGGAGTGATATTACAATGAGCCGTATGGTCGGTACAATATCCCGTGGCGTTCGTGCGCCTATTATAAGAAACGGCGACGATCTGGCAAAGATCGTTACAGAGTCGGTTCTTACAGCAGCCCGTGAGGAGGGCTATGAAATAAGAGATCGCGACGTAATCGCAATGACCGAGGCTATCGTTGCACGCGCGCAGGGTAACTACGCGTCTGTTGACGATATAGCCGCTGACGTAAACGCAAAATTCGGTGACGGCACAGTGGGAGTTATCTTCCCCATTCTCAGCCGTAACCGCTTCGCTATATGCCTTCGCGGTATAGCTAAGGGCGTAAAGAAGGTAGTTCTTATGCTCTCCTACCCCTCCGACGAGGTAGGAAACCACCTTATAAGTCTTGACGCTATCGACGAAAAGGGAGTTAATCCTTACAGCGACGTCCTTGACCTTAAGACCTACCGTGAGCTTTTCGGCTACGTAAAGCACCGCTTTACGGGTATGGACTACGTTGAATACTACGAGCAGCTTATACGCGAGAGCGGAGCAGACGTTGAGATAATCTTCGCCAACGACGCACGTGCCGTTCTGCCATATACCAAGAACGTCATCAACTGTGACATCCACACCCGCGCGCGTACCAAGAGAATACTTATGGCGGCGGGAGCCCAAAAGGTGTTCGGTCTTGACGAGATACTTTCCGCACCCGTGAACGGAAGCGGATATAACGAGAGCTACGGACTTCTCGGCTCAAACAAGGCTACCGAGGACCAGGTAAAGCTCTTCCCCAGAGAGTGTCAGCCTCTTGTAGATGATATACAAAAGCAGATATTCGACGCTACGGGCAAGAGAGTAGAGGTTATGGTCTACGGTGACGGAGCGTTCAAGGACCCCGTAGGAAAGATATGGGAGCTTGCGGACCCCGTAGTTTCTCCCGCATACACCTCGGGACTTGAGGGAACTCCCAACGAGCTCAAGCTCAAGTATCTTGCGGATAACGATTTTGCCGACCTTTCGGGCGAGGAGCTCAAGGAGGCTATCAAGGCAAAGATAACCGCAAAGGACGGTGACCTTTTCGGACAGATGGCTTCCGAGGGAACCACACCCCGCCGTCTTACCGACCTTATCGGCTCGCTCTGCGACCTGACCTCGGGCTCGGGTGATAAGGGAACACCTATCGTTCACATTCAGGGCTATTTTGATAACTACACCACAGAGTAATTTCGTAAAGAGGGGTCTCGCCCCTCTTTATATGTATAACAAGGAGAAGCTATGAAAAAAGTAAGGATAATCGCCGACAGTACCTGCGACCTTTCAAAGGAGCTTATAAATAAATACGATATAACAATAGTTCCCCTTTGCATAGTTCTTGACGATAAGAGCTATTTTGACGGCGAGGAGATAACCCCCGAGGAGATATACAAGTGGTCTGACGAGCACAAGGCTACGCCCAAGACCGCGGCTATTCCCTTTGACAGAGTGCTGTCTGCTTACAAGCCCTTTGCCGAGGCAGGAGATGACGTTATCTTCTTTGGAATATCCTCAGAGATGAGCACCACCTGCAACGTGGCTCGCATAGTTGCTGAGGACGAGGGATACGACAGAGTTTTCGTTATCGACTCCCGCAACCTTTCCACGGGCATAGGACTTCAGGTCATCCGCGCCGCTGAGCTTGCGGCGGAGGGCAAGAGCGCCGAGGAGATAGTAGCGGAAATAGAGGGCGCCAGAGGGCTGGTCAGAGCAAGCTTCGTGGTGGACACTCTCACCTTTTTGGCACGCGGAGGCAGATGCAGCTCGGTAGCGGCGCTTATGGGAAATACTCTTAAGCTCCACCCACAGATAGTGGTCAAGGATGGAAAGATGGGCGCAACAAAGAAATATCGCGGTAAGATGAAGATGGCGCTCTCGGATTACGTAAACGACCTGACTCCCGCCCTCAGGGAAGCAGACCCCAAGAGAGTGTTCATAACTCACTCGGGCTGTGAGCAGGAGATAATAGATATGGTCAAAGAAAAGATAGAGACTCTCGGCGTATTTGAGGAGATACTTATAACTCAGGCGGGAGGCGTTATCTCAAGCCACTGCGGACCTAACGTGCTTGGCGTTCTGTTCTATGAGAAGGCGTGAGGCTTGGATAAATAATAATACCCGCTCTCTTGAAGGGAAAAGAGTAGCTGTAAGCGGCGCTACGGGAGGACTCGGCAGAGAGCTTTGCCGAGTCCTGCTCTCTCTTGGGGCGGAGCTCGCTTTGCTGGACAGAAATAAACAGAAATCTCTGGCTCTTATAGAGGAGCTGAGAAGCGAGTATCCCCAATCGGTGGCAGAGCACGTAACCGTTGACCTTGAGGATATGGAGGCGGTCAAAGCGGCGGCGGATGCCCTTATGCAGTCGCCTCCCGATTATCTGATACTTAACGCGGGGGCATACAGCATACCGAGGCACAAATGCTCAACGGGCTTTGATAACGTGTTTCAGATAAACTTTGCCTCGCCCTATTATCTGGCGAGAAAACTGCTCCCTCTTATTGAAGCGCGAGGCGGCAAGTTAGTGGTAGTGGGAAGCATAGCCCACGATTATTCGGTGAGCGACTCGCAGGACGTGGACTTTTCCACCCGCAAAGCGGCAAGCAAGGTCTACGGAAACGCAAAAAGATATCTTATGTTCTCGCTTATAGATGAGCCCGCAGTCACAGTGACCCATCCGGGAATTGCGGTAACGGGCATCACGGGGCATTATCCCAAAGCGGTATACGCGATGATAAAATACCCGATGAAGCTTATATTTATGAGCCCGAAAAAGGCGTGTCTGTCTATCGTCGCGGGAATTTTTGAGGATACGACAGGGGATGAATGGATAGGTCCGCGCCGCTTTAACGTATGGGGATATCCCAAAAAGCAAGGGCTTCATACCTGTAGCTCCGAGGAGATGGCAGAGATACGCCGCAGAGCAGAAGGCATTTTTGCAAAGCTTTGAGAAAATATTGCATTTTTCGCTTTTCAATCTGTCAAAACCTCTACGGTTTATATAGGTTTTGCTTATTTTTTTAAGAAAAATTTGAAATTTTAATTTTTACTCTTGCAAAAATCGGCGCTGTGTGGTATAATCATAGCGTTATGTTAAAATATTCCGTTCATTTGAACACTGAAAGTACACAAAGGAGATACCGCAATGGACGAAAAAATATACGATTCCGCTTACGACAAGGTCTTTGCAAACTGTCTTGAGCAGGCGGAGGACGCCAACAGAATACCTGTGGGCGCGTTTGAAAACTACCGAGTAAAAAGAGGACTCCGCGAGCCCGACGGAACGGGAGTTATGGCGGGAGTTACCAAGATAGGTAACGTTCACGGATACTACGTTTACGAGGGAGAGAAGGTAGCCGACGACGGAAAGCTTGAATACCGCGGCTACGATATGTCAAAGCTCATAGACGGATACAGCGCGGAGAACCGCTACGGCTTCGAGGAGGTAGTATATCTGCTGCTCTTCGGAAAGCTTCCCACCAAGGAGGAGCTGTCGGATTTTAACGACCTGCTGGCGCACTACCGTGAGCTTCCCCCCAGATTTTCCGAGGATATACTTATGAAGGCGCCCTCGCGCTCCATAATGAACAAGATGGCAACGGGTGTCCTTGCTCTCTATTCCTACGACGAGAATCCCGATGATACAAGCCTTGAAAATATGCTCCGTCAGAGCATAGATATAATCGCGAAGCTCCCCGTTATCGCGGCACATTCCTACGCGTACTACCGCAGCGCGTTCTATGGAAAGAGCTTGAATATCCACAGACCGCATAACGACCTCAGCTCGTCGCAGAACTTCTTGCGTCTGCTCCGCTCCTCTAAGCAGTATACAGAGGAAGAGGCAAGGCTTCTTGACATCTGTATGATAATTCAGGCAGAGCACGGCGGAGGAAACAACTCCACCTTTACCTGCCGCGTGCTGTCATCCTCGGGTACCGATACCTATTCGGCTATCGCGGGAGCTATCGGCTCGCTGAAGGGTCCTCTTCACGGAGGAGCTAATATTAAGGTCCAGAATATGTTCGACTGCATAAAGGAAACCGTACACGACGTTTACGACGATGAGGAGGTATCCTCGGTGCTACTTAAAATACTCAACAAGGAGCTGGGTGACGGAAAGGGACTTGTATACGGTATGGGACACGCGGTATATACAAAATCCGACCCCCGTGCTATCATGCTTAAGAAGTATGCGGGTGACCTTGCCCGCGCTAAGGGCTACGGCGACGATTTCGCCCTTCTCGAGGCTATCGAGCGCATAACCCCTGCCCTCTTTAACGAGTTCAAGGGCACTAACAAACCCATGTGCGCAAACGTTGACCTTTATTCGGGACTTGTGTACAGAATGCTGGGTATCCCCGTAGAAATGTACACACCTCTCTTTGCCATCTCCCGCGTTGCGGGCTGGTGCGCGCACAGAATAGAGGAATTCCACACCGCCAAGAAGATAATACGTCCCGCGTACAAGTTTATTCCCAACAACAGAGAGTACGTGCCGCTGGATAAGAGAATTTGACAAAATAAAAAAGAGAGAACAAAGCAGTTTTGCTAAGTTCTCTCTTTTTCTGTTGGTTTTTAGTTTAGAGCTATGATATGATTGCCAATCAAACCTTTAACTTGGGCGTTGCCCGATCATAACGATGCGAAGCATCTCTAAACTGATAACTTGCCCATAAGGGCAATTATAGCTTAGCGTGATACTCCGCTTGGAGTATCACGCTAAACCTCTTAATCAAGCGTCATCTGATTAAGCTTCAATATTCTTGCGCTATTGAGGATTACCACAAATGCGCCCACGTTGTGAAGCAAGGAGCCCGCCAGAGCGCTGATAAAGCCCATTGCGGACAGCACTATCATAAGGAAGCTTATTCCCAAGGACAGGGCGATATTCTGATAGATGACCTTCTTTGTCTTTCTGGCAAGTATAAGCATCATAGGAATGTTTACCAGATTATCGTTCATAAGCGCGATATCCGCCGACTGTATGGCAAGGTCCGAGCCTATGGCTCCCATTGCCACTCCCACGTGCGCCTCCTTAAGTGCCAGAGCGTCGTTTATGCCGTCTCCGATGCACAGAACGCAATGCTTATCCTTGAGCTCTCTTATAGAGCTGAGCTTGTCCTCGGGAAGGAGCTGTGCTCTATACTCATCCACGCCCGTCTCGGCGGAGATGCGCTCGGCTACCTCCTGTCTGTCACCCGTAAGCATAACGAAGCGCTTTATTCCCAGAGCTCTCAGATGCTCTATGGCATTCTTTGCCTCGGGTCGTGCCGTATCATTGAAGCAGAGTGCGCCCATAAGCCTTTCGTCCTTAGTGACGTAGCTTACAGAGCCTATGCATCTGCCGCTTACGCTCTCGGGGATATCTATACCCAATGCCCCCAGCCACTTGGCGCTTCCAAAGCGTATGACGCTTCCATCCGCATCGGTAACCTCAAGTCCCTTACCCGAAAGCTCTCGGACACTCTCAAAGCTTCCCTCGGGAAGTGCCACGTCCTCGGTCGCCGCTACCACAGCCACAGATATGGGGTGATTTGAGCTTGAAGCCAGAAGCCTTGCGTAGCCGAGCAGCTCGCTTTTTTCAACGCCCTCGGCGCATACGCTGTCGGTAAGCGACAGATTTCCCTTGGTGATAGTTCCCGTCTTATCAAAGACTACTGTGTCTATATCGTTAAGCTCCTCGATAAATTTGGAGTTCTTTATAAGTATTCCTCGCCTTGTGGATACCGACAAAACGGCTATCATAGGCGCGGAGCTTACAAGCATCTGTCCGCAGGGGCAGGATACCACAAGTATGGCGATAGCCTTTGAAAGGTCGGAGGTGAATATTGCCACCGCTCCCGCTATGGCAAGCACAAAGGGTATGTAATACCGCATAAAGCGGTCAACTATTCTCGTTTCGGGCGCTGAGATGCGCTCGGTCTTTTCAAGAAAGCTGAGTATGTGTGAGAAGGAGGTATCAACGAATTCCTTCTGCACCTCGACCGTTATCTGAGCATCAAGATTGACGGTTCCCGCGTACACGGGAGAGCCTACCTTGACTCTTACGGGCTCGGGCTCGCCCGTCAGGGATTTCTGGTCGATATGGGTCTCCCCGCTGACTACAACGCCGTCGATAGGCACGTTTGCGCCCGGACGGACCACTATCAGCTGACCTACCTTAAGCTCCTTGGCGTCTACTCTTCTCTCCTCGCCGTCCTCAAGCACTATGGCAGAGCTCTGCTGCATCTGCTTAAGACCGTCTATGATATCTCTTCCGCCTACTATGCTGCGCTCCTCAAGGAAGTGAGCAAGATTAAGTATCAGAGGCACCAGCACCGAGAGAATGAGCTGTCCCGAAAGATAGCACGCCAGCACCGCAACGGTCACCAGCATTTCCATAGAATGAGCGAAATCCTTTGAAAATACGCCCTTTACGGCAGTAATTATAACGGGAACTCCCTCAATCAAAAATCCTACGGTGTAAAACAGGGGCGCGACTATTACGTTATTTGGAAAGAAAAGCTCGTATATCAGACCTATTCCCACACAGACAAGGGCTATGACCGCGCTTACTATCTCGTGTCCGAGCTGTCTTTGCTTGGAGCGGCTGAGATTGGAGTGAGAAAGGGCTTCGAGATTATCCGCGCCCGCGTGACTCATATTCTTCATAGGCTATTTCGCTCCCCAATCAATAAAAATTTTACTTCCGTCACTGTCAACAAGACGCACAGTTCCTATGTTTTTCAGCGCCTCTGCCATTTTTTCGTTGAATACCCTATCCTTTACCGCGTCGGGGTCTGCCTCGTATTCCTCAAGAATTCCCCAGAACTCGGCAAGGGCGGTCTCTGCCCCCGACATATTCAGGGAGTATTGGATATTCGCCGAGGATACCATACTGTTGGCGGTGGATTGCGCCTCGGGTATAGTAGTATTCTCGTACTGCTTAGCCTGCTCTATAAGCGTGCTTGCCGAAACGGTCGCCGAGTTTACGCTCTCGTAGACCTCGCGCACCTCCTCGGGCATGCTTACGTTAACGAATTCAAGGTTCTGAAGGGTTATTCCCATACTCGCCGCGTCAAACTTTTTCTGCGACAGCTCAGAGACCTCCTTAATAAACTCAGCCTTGCCCGACGTCAATATGTCGTCAACGTGAGTCTTCGCGGACACCTCTACCATAGCGTTGCTCACGCAGGCGTTGACCATTGAGGACACGTCGTTTACGTGAAGCGCGTACTCTACGGGGTCGGAGATGACGTACTTTGCCGACGTACTCACAAGAGCTACGTTCTGGTTACCCGTAATAAGATAGCCTCCGTCTCTCCAGTTAGTGATAGTACCCTCGGTATAGTGAGTTGTTATGTTCTGCTGTATCACGTTTCCCACGGGAATAGACACTATCTCGTCTATAAAATAGGGGAAGCAAAAAACTATACCGGGCTGGTGTATCTGCTCCTCGGGGGTATCTCCCACTATCTTTCCAAAGCGCAGTATCACCGCCACCTCACCGCTGTTTACCATACGTATGCCCGACAGTCCTATTCCTACGACCACCAATATTATAAGCACGATAAAGCAGCGTGACAGTGTGTTTAAAATGCTTTCTAAAACAGTTTTCTTCATAGGCTTACGCTCCCACAAGAGTCTTTACTTCGCCAACAAAGCTCTCGTATTTATCCGACTCCGCGGTATCGTTCTTCTTAAGCCTCTCCAGCAGCTTAACAAGGTCGTTTATGACCGTGTCCTCGGACTGGGTATACGTGAAATCCAGCGCCGAAAGCACCTCATTCACAAATGCCTGCTTAGCCGCGGTATCACCCTCAAGGTCTCTGAGCACGTAAGATATCTGGTTCTTTACCGTCTCCTCGCTCTTTACCTCGCCCGAGTACTTGAGCAGCTCGTAAATCTTGTCAACGAAATCGTCGTAGACCTGGGGATCCTCCTGCTTTATCTTGGTAAGGATATATTGCAGGTCGGTTATTACCGTTTCCTCGTTAGCCATTTTCTCGCCGTAATCAAGAAGCACGTTAAAGGGATAGGTCTCGGCAGTCACTACGAGCACGGTGTCCGAGGATACCGACGCAATTATAGAATCCAGCTCCTTAAGGAAGGTGTAGAGCTCGGTATTCGCCTGCTGTGCCTGTGCGTATATTGCCGCTACATCAGCGGCAGTCTTCTTATTTATCTCGGCTGCCTCCTTCTGTGCCGCAGCAATTATCTCGGAGTACTTCTCATCGGTCTGAGCCGTAAGTATGTCGGCTTCCTTTCTCGCGTTAGCGAGTATGCCGTCTATATCCTTCTGACGCTCTGTGCGCATCTGTTCAAATATGCTCTCCAGATTGGTGTTGGGGAAGAATATTCTGAGGATGCTGACGTCACTTATCTCTATGCCGTAGTCCTCCTTGCAGGTCTTCTTGACCTCCTCGAATATCTTCTCCTGTATCTCGGCAGTCTTTATCTGCTCGGTGTCCAGCGACACGACCTGAGCAAGGTCGTAGTTACCTATTATCTTCTCGGCGGCGTCGGATATCTGCGTGCTGATAGACAGCTCCGCTCCCGACATGGCTCCCTTCTCGTGATTGCCGAATCTGTTATGGAAGAGAAGCGGGTCCTCTACCGACCAGAGAGCGTAGAAATTAAAGGTCAGGTTTCTCGAATCGTTTGTAAGACGCTCAACGTCTCCCGACTCAAAATACTGCAAGCGAGAGTCATATGTATATACGGTCTCAAAGGGCCAGGGGAGCTTGAAATAAAGTCCCGGCTCGGCTATCTCCTGTCTGGGTGCTCCAAATCTGAGCACAACGGCACAGTCACCCTCGCGTACCGTGCAGGTGAAGCCAAAGTACACCACTACCACAAGAAGTATGACCGCGAGTATTATCTTAAGCATTATACCCGAAGACCTTTTAGGTTGCTCCGCGGCGTGGGCGTTCATATTTACTGATTTATCCTTTTTCATTATCCTTGTTCCTCTTTTTTAATTAATCGGATGTCGGTATGCTTCCAAAATACAGGCGTGAGCTGTCTACGTCGTTACCGACTATAACAAGCCTTGCGTTCTTATACGCCCTGCACACCGCGTCAAGATATTTGTAATATCTGTACTCGTCGGGATAGAGATTGGACGCCTCTACCGCGGCTAAAAATTGGGAAATCTCCGCGGTTGCCGCCGCCGTCCTCTCGTTATAGTCAATGTTGGCGTAGCTTATGATGGTCTTTTCCGCCGTTTCAGCCGAAGCCATCTTTTCAAGACATTCCGCCTCAGCCTCAAGCCTTAATCTCTCGGCTTGTATAGAAGCCGCCAGAAATTCCTGATAAACGTCCGCCACCTCAACGGGGGGATGGATGCTCTCCACCACTACGTTCATAAGCTCAAGTCCCGTATCGAATTTCTTTATATTTTCCCTAAGCTCTGTATAGAAGGTATTGGCAAAGGTGCTTCGGTCGGTAGCCAATATAGTGTTAAGGTCGGTCTTTATGGTCCTCTCGGTTATCAGCTCGTAGGCGTTTGCCTCCAGTATTCTCTCGGGAGTCGAGGAGCATTTAAGATATTTATTCAGGTCGGATATTCTGTATTCAAGCTTGAGATTTATGGACATCAGCTCCTTGCCGCTTCCCATAAGCAAGCGGTACTCGTTCTCTCCGTGAGCCTCGGTCCATACGTTGTCCTTGCTTCCGTTGTCGGTATAGCCTATGGTCATACCCCTTACCGACGTGGTGTCGTATATCTCGGTCCTGTCAATGGGATAAGGCAGGGTCATATGAAGACCTGGCGTCAGAGTCTTGTCGGCAAGGTCTCCGAAGCGGTACACTGCCGCCTCCTGATTTGACTCCACGTAAACGATGCCCGTTGATGCCCAGAAGAGCACCGCAGCACAAACAATAGCGTAGGGCAACAGATTTTTTACGAATTTAAGGCTCCACAGACTGCGCAGGGTTATTCCCGTATTCTCCTCAAGAAAGGACAGCACAGCCAGCTCCTTTATATCTCCGCTGAAGAAGGGGAGAAGTATCACCACACCGGGGGAGCTGACCAGCTCCTTGCGGAACACCCTCACCGCCAATGAAATAACTATCATTACCCCTACGTAATAGAACAGAGCTGTCATAAGGTAAACAACGTAGATGCATATCTCAAGGATATTCAACAGCTTCAGCGTAAGCGCCAGAGCCGTAAGCGTAAGCAGTACCTTCGTAAGCTTGAAGAATACGCAGGCATTTCTGTTGAGCATAGCCGCGCGGCGGTCCTCGGTCTCGGCGTGCTTGCAGAGGCTATCCGCAACCACGGCTATAACGAAGAGTATCGCCACCAGAGCTAAATGCCAATATTCTATCTTGGGGGCATCGTATTTCGCCCAAGCCGCCGCTCCGAACCAGATAAAGCAAAGAAGGCTTACTCCAAGAAGGAGAAGCACCGACAGATAGCGGTACGCTCTGCGGAAAAATCCTTTTATCTTTCGAGCGCAAAATCTGAGTATCCTGCCCGATGCCTCATCCAGCGCTCTGAGGCGCGCGCCCTTTTCCTTGCCCTTCTTTGCCCCCGCGGGCTCCTGCTCCGCGTCAGCGGGCTGTGCCTTCTCGGACTCCGCATCCGCCTTTTTCTCGGGCTCGGGAGAGGACTTCAGCTCCGAGGGCTCCTTATTAAAAATGATGAAAATCAAATTGACAGCCGCCATAAGCAGCAGGAATATTCCGCTCAATCGGAAAAGCACGTAAAGCGAGAACCGATACAGCAGAAAAAAGATGATGCTGAATGCAAGTAATCCAAAACTTGCCAGACAGCTTGGAAGTGATTCCTTCCATTTGCTTTGTTTCATACGTCCTCCTGTATGTAGGGATTATATTTTCTGTCTTTCTTTAATGACCTGCAACAAATATTGGTTTAAGTATATCATATTTTTGTGTGGAAAGCAACAGCAGCAAAAAAGTTACATTTTTTTCACACAGTTCACCTTTCGTACACAACGTCAGGTGTCGTTCTTAATCAAATCCATATCTAACCCGTGTTTTTCGGGGGGCACCCCTCCCTTACGGTATGTGGTATATCCGCCTTTTTGTTTCGCAGGAGAGGCGTTTTTGCGGTGGGTCATACCACTTCCCATAATATCCCCTACTGTACCGTTTCCTTTTTTCTCAGCTTCAAAGGTGTTTGTCCCTTCATTTTTTTGTACACCGAAATGAAATATGACACGTTGTTATATCCACACTCCATTGCTATCTCGGTAATGCCTTTGTCCCCCGAGTACAAAAGCTGGTCGGCGTGGCTGACACGGACAAAATTCAGGTATTCCTTAAAGCTCTTTCCCGTGATGCGCTTGAAGCTGCGGGAAAAATAGCTGTAGCTCATATTCGCCTTCTTAGCGCACTCCTCGGCATCCAGCGGCTCGGAATAATGACGGTTTATATGCTTGATGACTCTGTATATCTGCGCCGTAAGATTGCTTCCCGCACCCTCCTCTGGAGTCTCGGGAGATTCAAGCGCCATAAGGCTTCTGAGCGTTTCAAGCACCACCGACGATGCCCAGAGCTTCATAGACATATCCCTGCACGCCGCCTGCACGCGGTATTCTTCTATAAGCCGCTCGAAGCACCGCGCTATACGCTGTGTATCCTCCTCGCCCGCAAGCCAATGGGTCTTTGCGCCGCCCTTATCCAGAACCAGACGCAAAACGTAATCTGCCGCGTTCTTCTCGCTGGCAAGCTCAAAGACCACCGACACGTTTATCTTCAGCACGTAATAGGAAAGCTCAGGAGAATCAAGGGCAAAAATTCTATGCACCGCGTTAGACCGCATAAACAGCATATCTCCGCTTCTCAGCAGATACTCGCTGTCGTTTACAAAGGCTCTGAATTCGCCCTCGGTCACGTATATGAACTCCAGTTGCTCGTGTATATGGTCGTGAGCGGATATAGTACCCTTCCTTGACCTTTGAAAAAAGAAATCCATTCCGTGCTCGGAGAGCGCCGCCGACGAGCTCTCAACGTAATAATTCTTCATATCTACCTCTGCTATGACAAATAATTGATATTTTAAGGCAAAAACATTATAGCATAAATCCGGCGCAAATGCTATAATTTTTTTAGAAATTATTTTCAAAGTTTTAAAAAAGGCAGGATCTTACAATGAAGATAGCAATATGCGGAATATGGCACGTTCACGCGCCCGATTATCTGAAGACAGCAAAAAATTACGGGGAGATAGTAGGTGCGTGGGATGCAGACTCGGACAGAAGAAAAGACTTCTGCGCAGCGCACGGAGTACCCGAGCTCTCCTCATTCAAGCAGCTCCTCGACTCGGAAGCGGATACCGTCATAGTCTGCTCCTCCACCGACACTCACGCCGACCTTATGGCAGAGCTCGCCGAGGCGGGCAAGGATATCTTTACCGAAAAGGTCATAACTCTCACAGACGGGGACGCTAAGCGGGTAGCCGATGCGGTATCAAAAAACGGCGTAAGATTTTGCATTTCTCTCATTTGGAAATACAGAAGCGGTCCTCGCACCGTAAAGGCGACGGTGGACAGCGGAGAGCTTGGCAGGATAAACTATATGCGCTTCCGCAACTGCCATTCGGGAAGCACTCTCGGATGGCTTCCAAAGCATTTCTACAACGCCAAGGAGTGCGGCGGCGGAGCAATGATAGACCTTGGTGCCCACGGAATGTATCTCACCGAGTGGATATGCGGTATGCCCCAAGGCTTCAAGTCGGCATTTACCAACTCCTGCTCGGTCAAGGCTGCACAGGATATAAACACCGACGGCGTGGAGGATAACGCGGTCACTCTGATGACCTGCGAGAACGGCTGTATCGCCATAAACGAGACGGGCTTTGTGTCCAATCACTACCCCGTATCCCTTGAGGTAGGCGGTGAGAACGGCTACGTCCGCTGGACCGAGGGCGGCGCGGTAGTAAAATGCACCGACGCTACCGAGGGGAAAACAGTAGAGGTTGCCCCCGAAGCGGAGCTTCCCTCTCCTCTGGTTCAGTTCCTCACGGGAGAACAGCTCGAGGGCTGCGGTATGGATGACGCCGTAAAGCTTACCCATATGATGGTTGAGGCTTATAAATAACCTACATATTGCATTCGTGACCGTAAGTGCAGTGCTTGTATGCCTTAATTAAGGACTACAACCAAGTTATCGTCTGTTGGCTAAGAAAAAGATTCGCACAAGCAAAAGCCTTCCCTTGTCAGGGAAGGGGGACCGCGACAGCGGTGGATGAGTAGTCCGCACGCAATAAAGAGCGCATAGGCGAAAATTTTACCACTGTGTGTCAAATTATATTAAATCACGCCTTATATTAAATCACGCCGAAGTTAAATTTGAGGGATGAAGGTTAGCTCGGGTTAAAAAACTACTCATCCGTCACGGCTTCGCCGCGCCACCTTCCCTGACAAGGGAAGGCTTAGACGCGAGGATCCTTCAACTAGGTTCGCTCTTATAGGCGTAGCCTTCCCCAGCGGGGGAAGGCTTTTTTATACCTTTCGACAGGTAAGCAAAATAACTTTTGATACGTTAATATCAAAAGTGCCTTTGCGTTGCTTTTGACAAAATTTCGTTGTCTTTAATTAAGTCAGTTCTTATCAAAAAAAAGAGGACAGAGAACCTAAAATTCTCTGTCCTTTTCTGTTTTAGATCAGTTTTCCAAATTCTTGGTGTCCACCTGCTCCTTAGCGAAGGCAAGGAACTCCTCGACTCCCATAACGCCCATATCGCCCGTCTTGCGAGAACGTACCGCAACTGTGCTGTCGGTCATCTCCTTCTCACCGAGAACAAGCATATAGGGTATCTTTTCAAGCTGCGCCGCGCGTATCTTGTAGCCTATCTTCTCGTTTCGCGCGTCAACGGTAACTCTCATACCCAGAGCCTCACACTTGTCCGCAATGCCCTGTGCATACTCTGCCTGGTCATCACCGATGGGAAGTATTCTTATCTGCTCGGGTGCCATCCACATAGGAAGCGCGCCCGCGTACTTCTCAAGCAGGAGAGCCAGCGTACGCTCGTAGCAGCCCAGAGAGGTGCGGTGGATGATATAAGGAGTAACTCTCGCGTCGTTTGAGTCGGTGTATTCCATACCGAACTTCTTAGCGAGAAGCATATCTATCTGGATAGTAACGAGGGTATCCTCCTTGCCGTGTACGTTCCTCATCTGGATATCCAGCTTGGGGCCGTAGAAGGCAGCCTCGTCGATGCCTATGGTGTAGTTGCCCTTGCCAAGGCAGTCGTCAAGCAGCTCGCCCATTATCGCCTGAGCCTCGTTCCACTGCTCTGCCGTTCCCTCGTACTTGTCGGTACGGTTGGGGTCCCACTGAGAGAATCTGAAATAGCAGTCCTCCCAAAGACCTACTGCGCTCAGACAATGCTTTGCCAATTCAAGACATCCGCGGAATTCCTCGGCAAGCTGGTCGGGACGAAGCACAAGATGTCCCTCGGAGATGGTGAACTGACGGACGCGGATAAGTCCGTGCATCTCTCCGCTGTCCTCGTTTCTGAAGAGAGTGGAGGTCTCGCCAAGTCTCATAGGAAGGTCGCGGTAGGAGCGCTTCTTGTTAAGGTATACCTGATACTGGAAGGGACAGGTCATAGGACGGAGCGCAAAGCATTCCTTTGTCTCGTCATAGGGGTCGCCCAGAATGAACATACCGTCAAGATAGTGGTCCCAGTGACCCGAAATTCTGTAAAGGTCGCGCTTAGCCATAAGGGGAGTCTTGGTAAGAAGATAGCCGCGGCGGCGCTCCTCGTCCTCTACCCATCTCTGGAGAAGCTGAATAGTGCGAGCTCCCTTTGGAAGCATTATAGGAAGTCCCTGTCCTATGCTGTCAACAGTGGTAAAATATTCAAGCTCTCTGCCTATCTTGTTGTGGTCGCGCTTCTTCGCTTCCTCGATTGCCTCAAGGTGAGCCTTGAGCTCATCCTTCGTGGGGAAGGCGGTACCGTAAACACGCTGGAGCATCTTGTT
>CAJGCD010000024.1 GCA_904501715.1 uncultured Clostridia bacterium | reverse complement strand
GTCGACAGCCTTTTTGATACCCTTTCGGAGAACCATAGGATTAGCTCCCGCAGTAACGTTCTTCATACCCTCGCGCACGAATGCCTGAGCAAGGAGAGTAGCCGTGGTAGTACCGTCGCCTGCCGCGTCGTTGGTCTTTGTAGCGACCTCCTTTACCAGCTGAGCGCCCATATTTTCCGCTTCGTTCTCAAGCTCTATCTCTTTCGCGATAGTAACACCGTCGTTGGTGATAAGGGGAGAGCCGTACTTTTTATCAAGAACTACGTTTCTGCCCTTAGGTCCAAGAGTTATCTTAACTGTATCTGCCAGCTTGTCAACACCTCTGGAGAGCGCGTTACGAGCTTCTATGCCGTAAAGAATTTCCTTTGCCATAATAAATTTTCCTTTCTCGATATGTTTTAATTATTCAACGATAGCCAGAATGTCGTTCTGACGTACGATTGTGTATTCAACACCGTCAGCCTTCACCTCTGTGCCCGAATATTTGGACGTGATCACCTTGTCGCCAACCTTAACGGTCATAACGACCTCCTTGCCGTCCACCATTCCGCCGGGGCCTACCGCAACTACCTCTGCTACCTGAGGCTTCTCCTGAGCGGACGCGGTGAGAATCAGACCGCCTTTTGTTTTTTCTTCTGCTTCCACGAGCTTAACTACAACTCTGTCAGCCAAGGGTCTTATTGTCATTTTTTCTTCCTCCTAACAATAAATATGTGAATAAGATTGAATTTTCAGATTTTTTGGCACTCTTTGCGTTTGAGTGCTAACCCATAACATATTTTACACCATTTTTAGAAAAAATCAAGTGTTTTTTCTATATTTTACATTTAGTTAACAATTTTAAGAAAAGAGAGGAAAATATGGTAGAATTTATAAATGAATATATCTTCGGTGTAGGAGTACCCATGCTTTTGATTTTTTCGGGACTGTTTTACTGCGTTAGGTTGAAAGCCTTTCATTTTTTTCATCCCATCAGAGTAATAAAAAGTCTTTTTGCGAGTGAAAAGGGGCAGGGTGTTTCCTCGGCAAAGGCGCTTACCTTAGCCTTGGCGGGTACCTTGGGCGTAGGTAATATGGTAGGGGTAGCCTCGGCTATTGCTTTGGGCGGATATGGAGCCGTATTCTGGATGTGGGTCAGCGCTTTGGTGGCTATGATACTGAAATACGCCGAGATAGTACTTGCTATGCGGCATCGACGCTTTGACAGAGAGGGCAGACCTCACGGCTCGGCAATGTATTATATAAAGGACCTTTTTAAAGGAAATAGATTGGGTGGGGCGGTAGCCGCTGTTTTCGCTCTATTTTGCATACTTAACGCCCTTAGTATGGGGGGAATGATACAGGTAAACGCCGCCGCGAGAGCTATGGAGGGAGTTTTCGGTATCCCCTCAATAGCGGTAGGGGGTGTGCTGGGAGTAATAGCTCTGTACGCTATGATGCGGGGAACCTCGGGAATACTTGGGCTTACCGAAAAGCTGGTGCCCTTTATGACAGTAGGCTTTGTTGCTCTTTCAATGGCGGTAATATGTATAAGACCTCAAGGTACGGCACAGGCTGTAAGTCTTATTTTTGAGCAAGCCTTCACCCTCAGAAGCGGAATGGGGGGAGTAAGCGGATTTTTGATGTCGAACGCTTTGAGATACGGCACTATGAGAGGGATACTCTCCAATGAGGCGGGGTGCGGAACCGCGCCAACAGCCCACGCGGTATCCGATTGTAAAATCCCCGCAAGGCAAGGTATTTGGGGAATATTCGAGGTATTTGTAGATACCGTACTCTTGTGTACCCTTACCGCCCTTGTGATAATTATAAGCGGAGGCAGAAACGGGGGGGATGACTATATGATGATGACGGTAGACGCCTATACTTCTGTGCTGGGAGAGCTTGCGGGGGGATTTATAGCCGTTTCGGTCGTGCTTTTCGGTCTTGCCACCGTTCTTTGCTGGGGGCATTACGGAATCGAGAGCGTAAAATATCTGTCGGATAAAAAATTCTATACCTCTACTTTCATTATCTGTTATACTGTTTGTGTGGTTTCGGGCGCGGTGCTGTCGGGAAAATTTATTTGGGAAGCCGCAGATTTCGCTATTGGAGGAATGACGGTGATAAATCTCTGTGTGCTTCTGTGTATGAGCGGGGAGGTTAAGGAGGAAACAGAGAAATATTTCGGCAAAAAGAAATAAGCTCAGATATTGTTCAGCATTATCTCCACTATATCGTCAAAGCATCGGGAAAGCTCACATCTGAGCTTTCCTATGAGGTTTTGAGCTTGCTGCGCGCTTTTTGGATAGGTTCCCGAGGACAGCTTTTTTTGCATACTCGCGTGAGCGGCTCTCGCCTCGCACAGCATTTTCCTAAAGCCGATAAAGTCTGGTAGCTCCTGTGGCTTTTTTATACGGCGCAAGCGAAATATATTTTCCTCTATGGACTGGGCGAGGCGGACGCAAAGCTCCGCCTCCTTGTTCTTTTTTTCACTAAAGAAGTTTTTTGAATATCTGTAATTTAATATTTCAGCGCATTTTTCCATTATTCGCTCAAGGCTGTGGGCGCAGGCAGCTATGCTGTTGCGCTCAAGAGGGGGCATAAAGTCCCCGAAGAGTGAGCGTTCAAGCTCGCATACCGTTTTGTCAGCCGAGTGCCGAAGCCCCACCAGCTCACTGTGAGAGGAGGGCTTTTGAGCCGAGCAGGCAATGAATACCGCGCGGGAGGCGAGGAGCGAAAGACGCTCCAACGCGTCGAAATAATTTAATTTCGGCATAAGAAAATCCTTCTTTAAATAGTAGATAGAGATTGGGTTTCAGAGAAACAGATGGTGTGCGAAAAGTGAGAGCAAAAAGCCCATAAGGGCGCAAATGGGAAAGGTGAGAAACCAAGCTAAAAATATCTGAGAAATTACGCGAAAATCGGTGTCGTTCTTTTTGAACAGTCCCACACCCATAAGGGCGCAGGTCTTTGCGTGTGTGGTAGCCGTAGGAATGCCAAGATATGAGCATACGCCCAGAAAGGCGGAGGAAGCCGTGTCCGCCGCGCTGCTGCTCAGGGGGTCAAGACGGGTCATTTCACAGCCTACCTTTTTTATTATTCGAGAGCCTCCCATCATAGTGCCCATAGTCATTGCCGCGGCGCAGATAATAGTGACGTAGAGAGGAATTTCAAAATTTTCGCTTTCCGAATATTTGCCTAAAAATGACAGTCCCAGCATATAAACGCCTATAAATTTTTGTGAATCCTGCGCTCCGTGTAAAAAGGCGCTGCTTCCCGCGCTTATGAACTGGACTCTTTTAAAATATCTCATAGTTCTTCTTCTGTCCTGCTCCGCGAACATCTTGGATGTCACTCGGTATATTACAAAGGAGAAAATCAGCACGGGAAGAGTGGAGATGAGCATTCCCAGCAAGACCGAGCTCCACTCGCCCTGCCGTATAGCTCCAAAGCTCATATTAGACGCGAATGCCGCACCGGTCAAGCCCGATATCAACGCGTGACTCTCACTTGTGGGCAGACCGAAGATACAAGCTACGCTCGCCCATATTATCACCGAAATCAGAGCGCAGCAAAGAGAAATGAGCGCGGAGCTGGGGTCGTCGCCGAAATCGGCTATGCCGTACAGGGTTTCGGCAACTCCCGGTCTGAACACAGCCATAAGGACTGCTCCCGAAAAATTGCACACAGCAGCCAAAACGAGAGCAGCTTTTGGGGTGAGAGAGCGTGTGGAAACGCATCCCGCTATGGCGCTGGGAGCATCTGTCCAGCCGTTGACCATAGCCACGGCGATAATAAGTATAGCAAAAAAAGCGTGCATAGTGAGCCTCCGTATCCTGCTATTCTAATCATTATGATTTTTTCGGGGCTTTCATAACTTTTAGTGAAAAATTGGGGGAAATATATTGCGCGTGATTGACATTCCACGGGAAAATTGGTATAATAATATAAAGTAGAAATTTGTCCTTATGGGAGGATATTATGGCGATAGAGGTAACTAAAGAAATACGCGACAGAGCAAATAAGCTCAGAGAGGAGCTTACCTATCACGCGCAGAGATACTATGTGTACGATTCTCCCGAAATATCGGATTACGAGTACGATATGATGTATGCGGAGCTTAAGGGCTTAGAGGAGAAGTACCCAGAGCTTTATGATGCCGCATCCCCCACACAGCGTGTGGGAGGCAAGGCGCTTGATAAGTTCGAGAAGGTAGTTCACGGAGTGCGTATGGATTCCTTGGCGGATGTGTTTTCCTTTGAGGAAACGGCGGATTTTTGCTCTAAAATGGAGGGAGAGGTAGATAGCCCTGCTTATTCGGTTGAGCCCAAGATAGATGGCTTGTCCGTTTCTCTTGTGTACAAAAACGGAGAATTTGTAAAGGGAGCTACCAGAGGCGACGGAATCGTAGGTGAGGACGTTACTCTCAATCTGCGTACGGTACAGTCTATTCCTCTTCGCTTGTCCGAGCCGCTCTCGCTGACTGTGCGCGGAGAGGTCTATATGCCCAGAGCCGTATTTGAGGATATAAACGCCAAGAGAGAAAAAGAGGGAAAAGCACTTATGGCTAATCCCCGTAACGCTGCGGCAGGCTCGCTCAGACAGCTTGATTCGGCAATTACCGCCGAGCGCAGGCTGGATATATTCGTATTTAATTTTCAAGAGGGAGAGCTGTACGTTGACGGACGCACTCCCAAGAGTCATACCGAGACATTGAACAGACTTTCGGAGCTTGGCTTTAAGGTCTTGGCTATGCGTACTGTTGCGCACTCCTATGATGAGGTAGAAGCGCATATAAGGGAGATAGGAAAGGCAAGAGAGCAGCTTGCCTACGATATAGACGGAGTAGTTATAAAGATAGACGACCTTGAGGACAGAAGAAGAATAGGAGAGGGAACAAATACCCCCAAATGGGCGGTTGCTTATAAATTCCCTCCCGAGGAGAAGGAGACCAAGCTTCTTGATATATCTATCGCTGTGGGAAGAACGGGTGTTCTTACACCTACCGCCGAGCTTGCTCCCGTAAGACTTGCGGGAACCACCGTAAGCCGAGCTACTCTTCACAATATAGACTTTATCCGTGAGAGGGGAATAATGCTGGGAGATACGGTCGTGGTACGAAAGGCGGGAGATATAATTCCCGAGGTGGTCAGAGCCAATCTGACGGCGCGAAACGGGGGAGAGCGGGAATTCTTTATGCCCACGGTATGTCCGTCCTGCAGTGAACCTGTATTTTTTGATAAGGATGACGGAGCGGCGCTTCGCTGTACAAACAACGCTTGTCCCGCTCAGGTATCCAGAAGCATAGAGCACTTTGCTTCAAAGGGAGCTATGAATATAGACGGTCTTGGACCACAGATAGTGGAGCTGCTTATTGCCAACAAATTGATTTCCGATGTTGCCGATTTATATTCCCTTAAGGCAGAGGATATAGAAAGGCTTGAGAGAATGGGAGCAAAGTCGGCACAGAATCTTATAAACGCAATAGAAGCGTCAAAGGGCGCGGGACTTGCCCGACTTGTTTACGCCTTGGGAATAAGAAACGTGGGCGAGGTAGCGGCAGCCGCTCTCGCGGAACGCTTCGGTACTCTTGACGCCTTGACGGCGGCTACGGTGGAGCAGATAACCGAGCTTGAGGATTTCGGAGAGATAACAGCCGAGTGCGTAGTTAATTTCTTCTCACATCCTCAAAACAGAGAGCTTTGTGGTCGCCTATCGGAGGCGGGACTGGTTACGGTAAATACGGGAGCGCCCAAGGGCGAGCTATTCGCGGGGCTGTCCTTCGTTTTAACGGGTACACTTCCCACTATGTCCCGTGATGAGGCCTCGGAAAAGATAAAAGCCGAGGGCGGAAAGGTAGTGGGAAGCGTTTCTAAAAAGACCGATTTTGTAGTTGCGGGGGAAGCCGCGGGAAGTAAGCTCACCAAGGCTCAGACTCTTGGCGTACGCATAATCTCCGAGGAGGAGCTTATGCAGATGATAAACGAGCAGAAAATTTTATAAATCAAAATAATTAAGTATTCCTTGATATATACCGTTTGCGAACAGCTCGGGTTGCTGTGACATAAGTCGAGCGTCGTTGGGATTGGTTATAAAGCCAAGCTCAACAAGAATTGATGGCATAGCGGTCTTACGCACCACGTAAAGTCCGCTTCGCACCTGCATTCCTCTGTTTCTCAAGCCCGTAGCGGAGGACAGAGAGGCGAGAATATCCTCCCCAAGAGCAAAGGCGGGAGAGCTTCGTGAAAAGGCAAATGCCTCAATACCCGTGGCACTGGGAATCGAGGAGGCGTTAGTGTGAAGACTGATAAAATAATCCGCTCCCCACGCGTTGGCGTCGGCTACACGCTGTCGCAGACTGGTGGTGTTTGACGTGCCTATCTGTGTTTCGGCGGTGGGGCGCGACAGCCTTACCTCAAATTCGGGATTTGCCCGAAGAAGGTCGGCAAGGAGGATGCCGATACGGAAAACGATATCCTGCTCACGCAGACCGTTGCCCTCCGCTCCCGCGTTGGGATTCTGGGGGTTATGTCCTTGGTCGATATAAATTTTTATAGCCATTATGTATATCCTTTCCATGGAAAGATATTTTATTTCTCTAATAGAATATGATATTTTGTGAAGGAGTGTGAGAGTTAATGAAGCTGATAATCAAAATAACAGCCTTTGCTTTATGTGTTATAGGCTTTATGCTTGTACTTCCGCTGGCGGTAATTAAGCTTTCTCCCGCACATTTTGTAACGGGCTTTATAATGCTTCTGTTTTTTGCCGTATATCCCGTTATGAGCGCGGTTCTTGGGGCTTTAGCGGGGAGCGATATCAAAAAATTGTGGTGGATGCCTATTGTGTTAGCACTGTGCTTTCCGCTGCTGTTTTCTCTTGCCCTATTTGAAATGGTGTGGGCGCTGTATATATATTCGGTGATATATCTTCTTGCCGGTGTATTTTTTATGGCTGTGACGGCGCTTATTGTGAAATTTATAGTGATGATTGGAAGACAAAGAAATGAGAAATGAAGAAAAAAATAAGGTGATTGGCGGAGTATTGTACATAGTCGCCACCCCTATAGGAAACCTTGCGGATATAAGCGAGAGAGCGCTTAAGGTATTGTCAGAGGTGGATTTTGTTGCCGCCGAGGATACCCGTAACTCGCTTCGTCTGCTTACGCATTTCGGCATATCAAAGCCGCTTGTGTCATACTATGAGCATAATAAGCGCGAAAAGGGAGAGGAGATAGTATCAAGACTGGCGGCAGGGGAATCCTGCGCCTTGGTTACCGATGCAGGGACTCCCGCTATATCCGACCCAGGCGAAGATCTGGTACGCCTTTGCGCGGACAGAGGGATAACGGTTACCTCACTGCCCGGGGCTTGCGCTATGATAACAGCTCTTACGCTTTCGGCACTTCCTACCTCAAGATTTGTATTTGAGGGCTTTTTGCCCGTAGCAAAAAAAGAGAGAAGGGAAAGACTTGAGAGGCTGGCTTTGGAGGAAAGAACCTTCATTTTGCACGAAGCACCTCATAAGCTTCGTACCACGCTTGCCGACCTTAAGGAAATCCTTGGTGCGGAAAGAAAAATATCTCTTTGCAGAGAGCTTACCAAGCTTAACGAGGAGGTATGCCGCACTACCTTGGGGGATGCTGGCGAGATGTATTCCTCAAAGGAGCCGAGGGGCGAGTACGTTCTGGTTGTAGAGGGCGGCAGCGGTATCGCGGAGAAAGGCTCTCATATCAGCTTTGATAGCCCAGAGGAGGCGCTGGAGTATTTTTTAGGGCAGGGAATGAGCAAAAACGACGCCATAAAGGCGGCAGCGAAGGAGCTGGGAATGAGCAGGAATGAGCTTTACGGCATTTTGATAGGGAAATAGGCTCGAATTGTGGTAAAAATAACCAAAAATCAACTCTTAAATTTATATTTTTTTACTCTTTTGACAAGAAAAAACTATTGATTTTTACGTGCTTTCGTGATATCATTATTGTGTATTTTAATAGTTTTCAATAACTGAAAGGACTATATATTATGGAAAAGATGAAGGTCGGCGTCGTAGGCGCCACGGGTATGGTAGGTCAGCGTTTTCTAACCCTGCTGGAAAATCACCCCTATTTTGAGGTTACCGCTCTTGCGGCTTCCGCACGCTCTGCGGGCAAGTCGTACGAGGAGGCGGTAGGAGCACGTTGGAAGATGAAAACTCCTATGCCCGAGAAGTATAAGAATATGATGGTTCACGACGCGGCTAATATTGATGAGATGGCAGAGCTTGTAAGCTTTGTTTTCTGCGCCGTTGATATGAAGAAGGACGAGATAAAGGCACTTGAGGAAGCGTACGCTAAGCACGAGATTCCCGTAGTTTCCAATAACTCCGCTAACCGTTGGACTCCCGACGTTCCTATGGTAATTCCCGAAATAAACGACTCTCACCTTGAGGTTATCGAGGCGCAGAGAAAAAGACTTGGAACAAAGAGAGGATTTATCGCCGTAAAGCCTAACTGCTCTATCCAGTCCTACGTTCCTATGCTTACGCCTCTTCTTAAGTTCGGCATCAAGGAGGTAGTTGCTACCACATATCAGGCTATATCGGGAGCTGGCAAGACCTTTAACGAATGGCCTGAAATGATAGACAACGTTATCCCCTTTATCGGCGGCGAGGAAGAAAAGAGCGAGCAGGAGCCTCTCCGTGTTTGGGGTAAGGTAGTAAACGGAGAGATAGTTAAGGCTGAAGCTCCCGTTATCACTACCCAGTGCATCCGCGTTCCCGTTACCGACGGACATACCGCGGCTGTATTTGTAAAGTTTGAAAATAAGCCTACCAAGGAAGAGATACTTAAGGCTTGGGCAGAATTCCGCGGTAAGCCTCAGGAGATGAAGCTTCCCCACGCACCCGAGCAGTTTATCACCTACTTTGAGGAGGATAACCGTCCTCAGGCGGCTCTCGACCGTGATATATACGGCGGTATGGGAGTTACTGCCGGAAGACTCCGTGAGGATAAGATATATGACTATAAGTTCGTAGGTCTTTCCCACAACACTCTCCGCGGAGCAGCGGGCGGAGCAGTACTCATCGCCGAGCTTCTCTATAAGGAAGGATACTTCAACTGATAACAATAAAAAGCGTGTCGCAGCCGCGACACGCTTTTTATTGTTTAAGTTATTTTTTTAAAAATTATTGACAAATTTATTTCATTGTTATATAATATATACGTTATATGAGGGAGTAGTGGCGCGTTTTACGCGTAGTTAAGTCAACATCGTGGGCGAAAGCTCTGGCTTGCTTTAAACAACCAGACTCAATATACGGTACCCGCTGTATATTGAGCCTTTTTTGGTATAAAATAAAATGACATAAAAAAGAAAGGTGGACGATTATGGAAATTTTGTACGAGGGCGTTTTGGCGCTCTTCCAGAACGGCGGATGGCAAAGAGTTGTAATGTGGCTTGTAGGCGCGTTGCTTATTTATCTTGCTATCAAAAAGGATATGGAGCCTACGCTTCTGCTTCCTATGGGATTCGGCGCTATTATCGTAAATATTCCGATAGTATACGAGGGCGCACTGTCGACCCTTTTCAGCGCAGGTATCAGCAACGAGCTGTTCCCGCTGATCCTCTTTATCGGTATAGGCGCAATGATAGATTTCGGACCTATACTCTCAAACCCCAAGCTGATGATATTCGGCGCGGCGGCACAGTTCGGTATATTCTTTACCTTCTCGCTGGCATCCCTCTTCTTCGAGCTGCCCGAGGCTGCTTCTATCGGTATCATAGGCGCGGCAGACGGACCTACCGCTATTGTAGTTGCTCAGAAGCTTCTCGGTAACGCGTCCACGATCACAGGCGCTATAATGGTAGCGGCGTACTCGTATATGGCGCTGGTGCCCGTTATACAGCCTCCTATAATCAAGCTTCTTACCACTAAGAAGGAAAGACTTATCCGTATGCCCTATAAGGCAAAGAACGTGTCTAAGACCACGAGAATACTTTTCCCCATTATAATAACTATTATTGCGGGTCTTGTAGCTCCCGAATCTATCGACCTTCTCGGATTCCTTATGTTCGGTAACCTTATCCGTGAGTGCGGCGTTCTTAATTCGCTCTCCGAAACGGCACAGAAGGTTCTCGCAAACCTTATCACTATATTCCTTGGAATAACGGTAGCAACGCAAATGACGGCTGATAAGTTCCTTCAGCCCGCTACTTTGCTTATTCTCGGACTCGGGCTCTTCGCGTTTATCTTCGATACCGCAGGCGGTATAATAGTGGCAAAGATAATCAACCTCTTCTCCAAGGAGAAGATCAACCCCATGATAGGCGCGGCAGGTATCTCCGCATTCCCCATGTCGGGACGTGTAGTTCATAAGATGGGACTTGAGGAGGACCCCTCCAACTTCCTGCTTATGCACTCTATCGGTGTAAACGTATCGGGTCAGATAGCCTCGGTTATTGCGGGCGGTCTGATACTCAGCTTTAAGCTGTGATGAAAGGAGAATATTATGAATCTGTTTGAAAAATTCAGTTGGGACCGCTTTGTTTCCTCACTTCAGTATATGTGGCAGGGAATGCTTTGTATTTTTGTGGTTATGGCTGTTATAATCCTTTCGGTTTATCTTATTGGATATTTCTCCGCAAAAGCTGAGGAAAGAAAAAAGCTTGCAGAAGAAAGCGAAGAGAATAATAATTAAAGACCTTGGCGGCTCTTAAAAGAGCCGCCAAAATTTTTTTAAAAAAATTTTAAAAAGCTATTGACATTATAAAAAAGTATGGTATAATATAATCAAGAACAGTTCTCAATAAGGAATGAATATAATGAAGCAAAAAAGAAATACAGTGCAAAAGGGAATAGTGTTCGGTGTCTTTGAGGAGATGCACAATCACCCGTCAGCGGGAATGGTTTACGAGGCGGTACACGAAAAGTACCCCGAGATAAGCAAAGCGACGGTGTATCGGTTATTAGCGGAGGCGGCGGAGGAGGGAGATGTACTCCGACTTAAGCTTACCGAGGCAGATGACAGATATGACGTTACGCTCAAAAGGCACTACCATATAACCTGTCGCTGTTGCGGCTCGGTTGCGGACGTAAGCACCAAGGTGGATGAGGCGGCGCTGCTCGGTATTACCGAGGGCTGCGAGAACTTTTTGGTGGAGGGATTACATCTGGAATTCAGCGGCATATGCGAGAACTGTCAAAATAAAAATTAAAAATAAAAATCAAAACAAAAGGAGAAAATTATCATGGCAAAATGGGTATGTTCAGTATGTGGTTACGTTCACGAGGGAGATAGCGCTCCCGAAAGATGTCCTCAGTGCAAGGTTCCTGCTGATAAGTTCACAAAGCAGGAGGAGGGCAAGCTTATTTGGGCAGCAGAGCACGTTGTAGGTGTTGCTAAGGGCGCTCCCGAGGATATTATAATGGACCTTCGCGCTAACTTTGAGGGTGAATGCTCCGAGGTAGGTATGTATCTGGCAATGGCAAGAGTTGCGGCAAGAGAGGGATATCCCGAAATCGCGCTCTACTGGGAGAAGGCAGCATTTGAGGAGGCAGAGCACGCAGCAAAGTTCGCTGAGCTTCTGGGTGAGGTAGTTACCGACAGCACAAAGAAGAATCTCGAAATGCGAGTTGCGGCAGAGAACGGAGCAACCGAGGGCAAGTTTGACCTTGCAAAGAGAGCAAAGGCTTTGAATCTTGACGCAATCCACGACACCGTTCACGAGATGGCTCGCGACGAGGCAAGACACGGCAAGGCTTTCGAGGGTCTGCTTAACAGATACTTCAAGTAATACTTAAAAGTCAATAAAATCAATACCTTCGGGGGAGTAGGCTTCGGTCTGCTCCTCCTTTTCTTTTGTGCTGATTTTTTGCAAAATCTTATCTGCTTTGTGGAAGTTTATTGGAGCTTTGAGCTTTTAAATGTGATGAAAACCTCAAAAATTGGAAGTCTCAATATTGGAAGTTTTTTAATAGCATTATTATATCAAAAATCCCCGCTCTTGCGAACGGGGATGGGGAAGTGTTTGCGGAATTGTTGCGAGTTTGACGGGGGCTTAAACATTTATGTTTACAAATTATAACCTTTATGATATAATTTATATGAAAACATTAAAATGTTTTGTTATAAAAAATTGATTGGGAGATTTTTTATGAGAAATTTCGAAGACAATAGTCGAGTCAAGCATGATATTTATGGTACTGGAAAGGTAACACACTCTGGCGGTGATGGATATTCTTACGTAGAATTTGATACTGGTGTCGAAAAGAATATTTTGGAAGAAAAATTGACCTTAATTGAAGATAGCATGGTGAAAATTAAAAGTATCCATATAAAAAATCTGTTCAACCAATTCAACTATGATATAGAAGTTGATATTGAAAATGACGTTGCAATTTTGATTGCCCCTAACGGATGTGGCAAAACAACTATTTTTAAAATATTGGATTTTATGTTCAATCCAAGCCTAAATGCCTTTCATGAAATTAAATCAATTCCATTTGATACTTTTTCTTTTCAACTTTCAAATGGATATATGATATCCTTTTGCCGCGAATCGCTGGAAGAAGCCATTGTAAGATTGCAGAAAAATCTTGATACTGAAGATTCAAAGCTGACACTTCGCAGATACTGTAAAAGCTATCCACATGATTTCGTACTTTCTGTAACCGATTCTAATGGTGATGAAGTTGAAAAAATTAGTTTTTACAAGGCGATTTTGGAATATTACAATACTCCTGATATACTTTCTCATTTTGATTCTTGTGTGGATGCTAATTTTTATGATTTTGTTGACGATAAAAGATTAGATTCTACGGACAAGCTCAGAATTGAGAGTTTTATTAAACAACTGCAATCCTCGCAGTGGAAAAAAGCAATGTCAAATACTGATCTAAAATTTATAGATGCTAATAGATTACAGAAAAAGTATTCATCTCCCGAATCCGTAGATAAAGAAAAAGATACAGAAAAAGTGGATTTTTTTATCCAAGCTAACGAAACGATTCGTGAAGATGTTAGAAGATGTCTGGGAGAGTATAACAGAGAAGTTGAGAATGCAAAAAGCGAGCTTGTGAAAGAGTACATTCAGACAGTCAATATATCCACCCCTTCTTTTGAAGCATTTCAAAGTCGTTGGGATAGTTATCAAGAAGAATTGAGAAAATTCCAAGAGCTTGGATTGTTAAAATCTAAAGAATTAACCATAGACTCGCAAACCCTAAAAGACGCTTTTCAATATAAGGCAGAGTTTTTAACGACATATTTAAATATGTTTGAAAAAACGCTTGAACCTTTGCGAGCAATTTGTGAGAAGTTAAAACTTTTCGCCGATATCTTTCACAAGAGAAACGAAATTACTCGAAAGTGTATCCGCTTTACGGAAAATGGAATAGAGATTTCTTCTAAAGGTAAAAAAATTGATATTGATTGTCTTTCTTCCGGTGAAAAGCATGATTTTGCAATGTTCTTCAATTTGATTTTTGATACTCCAAAAAACAGCATTATCCTTATTGATGAACCTGAAATTTCTTGGCACATAGAATGGCAATCGGAGTTTCTTGATCAATTAATTGATATTTGTAGAATTAACGGAACACAAGCGATTGTCGCCACGCATTCTCCATATATCATATATGGTCATGACGATCTTGTGGTAGATAAGCAGGTGACGGAGAATGAGTGAAATGAAAATCACAGTAGGAATGTGCTCTGCAGCGAAGCTTAAAGAAGATTATTTTAAATATCAGGGAGTTTCTCAGGAATACATCGTGTATGTGGAAGGAAAAACAGATCAAAGATTTTACTCGAAAATATTGGATGATAGATTGGTTCAATGTTGGACTGTCAAAGAAATGGAAAGAGCCGAGTCGCGATATTGGTATTATAAAAGCAATAAGAGGAAGATCGTGGAAAGCGTTAAAAGCATGAAAAATCCGCCTAATTTTGGAATTGTAGATAGGGATCACGAGAAAAAGGAGGAAGAAAAAGGGATTTTTTACACCGATACGCGCGATCTTGAATCAATACTAATATTCTCCGATGAACAATTATATACAAAATTGGGGTGTTCCATCTCGTCAGATGATTATTCGAAGTCGCTATTTATGGCATATCAATGGGGGTATGTAAAACAGAAAATTAATTTATATAACTACCCTAAAAACACAAATATAAATGATGGAATCGAATTGTGTTTCAATGATGCTTTGCAAATTTGTATTGCTTCTGTTCGTGAATATCTAAAGAAAAACAACGGATGTTTTCTGTCAGATGATCAAGAACAAATAATAGACAGATTTATAAAAACTGATAAAAATATATATCAGGGTGTTTGGAATACAAGCTATCAAACGGTTAGGCATATTTCTGACCTTTGGGATTTTGTCGGCGGACATGACTTTGAGTATTTTTTGAAAATTATAAACCAAGACGTTGCTAATGAGAAAAATTTTGGGTATGCTTTGATAGATAACTATGATATTTCGTGTTTCAAATCTACAAATTTATATCGTTTATTGAGCATGGCGAATTTGGTAAAAATTTGATTTTATCTACTATAGAAAAGAGGACAGGGGACGGCTCTGTGTGTCCTAATGTGTTGAAAAAAACTCAAGAATGTGGTATAATTGGAAAGAATTTTGTTTTACAAAGAGAAAGGTGATGGTCAAAATGGCAAAAAAGTATAAAATAATTGACTCACACTGCCATATATATCCCGATAAGATAGCGCAAAAAGCCTCGGATGCCACAGCTTGCTTTTATGAGCTTCCGCCAAGTCTTGACGGCAGAATATCTACACTTCTTGAGAGGGGCAAAAAAGCGGGAATAGATCATTTTCTGGTACAATCGGTTGCGACTACGCCAAAACAGGTTCCAAGTATCAACAGCTTTATCGCAGAGGCGGTGGCGCAGAGCGATGGCAGATTTACGGGACTTGGAACACTTCATCCCGACAGTGAGGATATGGCGGCAGACGTTAATGAAATAATTGCTTTGGGACTGAAGGGTGTGAAAATTCACCCTGATATTCAGCAGGTGAGATTAGACGACCCGCGTATGCATAAGATGTACGAGCTTTGTGAGGGCAGACTTCCTATGCTCATACATACGGGGGACTATCGATACGATAATTCAAACCCCAACCGAATGATGCCAATACTCGATAAATACCCCAATTTAACTGTTATCGGTGCTCATTTTGGGGGATGGTCTATATGGGAGGATGCTACTGAAAAGATGTGTCGGTACAAAAACTTTTTTGTGGACTGCTCATCATCGTTATATGCAATGACTCCCGAAAAAGCCAAGGAGCTTATTATGACATACGGAACGGATAGAGTACTGTTTGGAACAGACTATCCACTGTGGGCACCTGAAACCGAGATGGAAAGATTCATGCAAATAGATCTTACGGAGGAGCAGAGGGAGGAAATTTTTTCCGGTAATGCTACCAAATTATTTCTCAAATAATAAGAAATAGTTCTTATGTGAGGTATTAAAATGTATTTTGATGATCTTGAAATAGGTATGACGGTAGAGATTTCACCCACCGTTATAGAAAAAGAAAAAATGGTGGATTTTGCCCGAATGTATGATAATATACCCCTGCACACAGACGAGGAATATGCAAAAAGCTCTCCCTTTGGACAGCTCATTGCCCCAGGTGTTATGTCTTTTGTGTCTGTATGGGCAAAATACCTTGAGGTAGATTTTTTCGGAAGGGAGCTGCTTGCGGGAAAATCTACAAAAATAGAGTGGCTCAAGCCTGTGTTTGCCGAGGATGTCTTGGCAGGGAAGGCAACCATTACGAATTTAGTAAAAAGAAATGCCAAAAACGGGTTGGTTGAAATTACTATCGAAGCCTACAACCAAAACGGAGAACTTGTTCTAACCAATATTACCGAAGCTATTGTAAAACGCAGACAGATATAAAACTAATAAGGGACTGCATCTAAATGACGCAGTCCCTCTTCAATTTTTTTGATTAACGGTTATTTTTTCGGGGCGGCAGTATCTGCTCCGTCTCCAACAAGTCCCAGACGCTCTGCGGCTTCCTGTCTCATTTTGTATTTGAGAATTTTACCTGCTGCATTCATTGGGAAGCTGTCCACAAACTCGATATACTTTGGAACCTTATGACGAGCCATACTTGCCTTGATATATTCGCTCATCTCCTCAACGGTGACGCTTCCCGGCTCCTTGAGTATGATGCACGCCATAATTTCCTCGCCGTATTTCTTGTCGGGAACACCGATAACCTGAACATCCTTAGTCATCGGGTGGGTATAAATAAACTCCTCAATCTCCTTGGGGTAAATATTCTCGCCACCGCGAATGATCATATCCTTAAGGCGCCCTGTGATCTTATAGTTTCCATTTTCGTCGTAGCAAGCCAGGTCACCAGAGTGAAGCCAACCGTCCTTATCAATAGTCTCCTTCGTGGCATCGGGCATTTTGTAGTATCCCTTCATAGTGTTATATCCCTTAGCGCAGAATTCTCCGTTCACGCCCGGACCAACCTCTTCTCCCGTTTCGGGATCGACAATCTTGCACATTACGTGAGGGAACGCGCATCCTACCGTTTCGGTACGAACCTCCAGCGGATCCGTCCAGGAGCTCATAGTATTACCGGGAGCGCACTCGGTCTGTCCATATACGCTCACAATACCCGTCATATTCATCTCATCGGGACGTGCCGCACGCCTCATAAGCTCGGGGGGACATCCTGCTCCCGCCATGATTCCGGTTCTCATATATGAGAAGTCCGTGCTGCGGTAGTTCGGATGATTGAACATGGCTATAAACATAGTAGGTACGCCGTTGAAGCAGGTGATCTTTTCTTGGTTAATACAAGCAAGAGAAGACTTGGCGGAGAAATACGGCATTGGGCACATGGTTGTACCGTGGGTCATTGATGCGGTCATAGACAGTGTCATGCCAAAGCAATGGAACATAGGAACCTGTATCATCATTCTGTCCGCAGTGGAGAGTCCCATTCGGTCTCCGATACATTTTCCGTTGTTTACTACGTTGTAGTGCGTGAGCATAACTCCCTTAGGGAAGCCTGTGGTACCCGATGTGTATTGCATATTGCAAACGTCGCTGGGCTTTACGGCGGCGGCCATTCTGGCTACCTGCTCACGGCTGATAAGCTTATATCTATCCATAGCCTCGTCAAAGGTAAGACAGCCCTCCTGCTTGAATCCAACGGTGATAACGTTGCGAAGAAAGGGAAGCTTCTTTGCGTGGAGAGGCTCTCCCGCAACAGTGTTTTTCAACTCGGGGCAGATAGTGTTGATGATCTCCTTGTAATTGGAGTCAAGACAGCTTTCTATCATAACGAGAGTATGAGTGTCGGACTGTCGGAGCAGATATTCTGCCTCGTGGATCTTATAAGCGGTATTGACTGTAACCAGAACTGCGCCTATCTTGGTCGTTGCCCAGAAGGTGATATACCAAGCGGGAAGGTTGGTTGCCCAGATCGCCACCTTAGAGCCTGCCTTTACGCCCAGAGAAACGAGAGCGCGGGCAAAACGGTCCACATCCTCACGGAACTGTGAGTAGGTACGGGTATAATCAAGAGTTGTGTACTTAAAGCAGTATTGATCAGGAAATTCATCTGCTACTCTGTCAAGCACCTTGGAGAAGGTAAGATCGATAAGCTCATCCTTCTTCCAAATGTACTGTCCCGATCCGTCATGGTTGAAATAAAGGCTCTTTTTCATATCTCTGGTGGAATGAAAATGAGACATGTAGTTCACGAAATGAGGGAAAATAATTTCGGGATCCTGAAGATCGGGAAGCCACTCGGGCTTCCATTCCAGCGAGATAAATGCGTCGTAATTTACAGACGAGAGGGCGCGTATCACATCCTCTATGGGCATAGTACCCTCACCTATAAGCTGATATACACCGTTATCGTCAGAGTCGCGTACGTGAACGTGAGCAATATATGCACCCAGATTTTTTATTGTCTGATCACCCGATTCACCATTGTCTCTGTATGGGTGATGAACGTCCCACAGAGCCGCCAGATTATCACTGGCAAAGCTGTCGAGTATAGCGCGAAGCCTATGGGTGTCGGCATAAATCCCGCTTGTTTTTATTAAGATGCTTACGTTGTTCTCTGCTGCTACGGGCAAAATCTCCTTGAGCGCGGAATATACCGCGGACTCATTTTCCTTCAAGGCGCAGGTTACAACGTAGGGAACTCTCGCATTATGAGCAATTTCAATCAGATTTTTGAGGCTTGATACCGCATTTTCATCGGAGGAGATATCCAGAGAGGTATCGAAGCAGGGAATAGAGATGCCCTTTTCTCTAAGTTGACGAACTGTTGCGGCGGTATTGTACTTGTGGAACGGACCGCCCTTTTCCATTAACGGATCAAATTTGGTCAGGTTATATACCTCCACGCCCGAGAATCCCATATCGATGGCGACATCGAGCATTTCATCAAAGGAGAGATCAGGCCATCCTCTTGTGGAAAATGAAAGCTTCATTCGATTTCCTCCTCATAGACTATCTTGTTAAGAGCACTTAAATAAGCCTGTATTCCCGCACCAACGATATCGGTGGAGATACCTATGCCCGAATATACCTTATCGCCCGATCGAAGCTTAACAACGGTTTGTCCCATCGCTTCACGGCCTTCTGTTACTGCCTGAAGCTGAAAGTCATCAAGCTCATAGTGGCAGCCTGTAATCTTTTCGATAGCCTGAAACGCCGCGTCGATAGAGCCATCGCCAATGTAAACACCCTCTACGGTGCTGTCATTCTTCACAAGCTTTATGTGAGCTGTTGCCGATATAGTATTTCCCGACGTGATAACGTAGGTGTCCAACTTGTAGGTAGAGGGGACCTGCATAGCCGAGGATGCCACTATGGCATCAAGCTCCTTTAAGGTCACCTTTTCCTTTTTCTCCGCGATCTGCTTAAAGGCGGTGTAAACTGTCTGCGTGTCTTCCGCAGAGAGGTCGTATCCGAGTCTTACCGTAGCTGCCGCAACAGCCTCCTCGGTGTCATGCAGTGTGAGAAATATTTCATCATCCTTGGATTCAACGCCAGTGTTTTGAACCTTGCCCGTATGGTAGAGCCTATCTATTTGTGAAATGATTCTGCTAAGTTGATTTGCTTTTACGCCAATACAGGAGTTCAACGAATCTGCCTTTGCGGTAAGTATTCGGGTGATGTTTTCGAGAGATACCTCTGAGCCTGAATGGCATACGGCGCGGATCTGCTCTGCGCCTTGAGCGGTTGCCATGATTGCACATGCATCAGCCATAGCTATAGTGTTGGCGCAGCTAACTCCAAGAATTACGTTGTGAAGGCTGGGTACAGAATCATACTGAGCTTTAATAAACTCGGCAAATTCGACGGGAAGCATTGTTCCTGCCGTGTCACAAAGAGTTACGGTGGTGGCACCCGCGCTGATAGCAGCTTCTACGGCTTTGGCGAGAAAATCACCTTCACTGCGGGTAGCATCTCCCACAACGAACTCTACGTCGGGGCAGAGCGCGCGACATGCGGTAATGGTGCGGCTGATAGCTTCGAGCATGGCGTCGGGCTTTTTGTGGAAAAGATATTCTATTTGTACGGCACTTGTAGAAGCACATATCTGAAGGCGAGGATTCCTTGCATTTTTCAAGGCTGCCCAAGTTCTTTCAATATTTTCTTCATTCAGCAGCTCTACGGGAACGGCGATACGGCTGTTGCTGACTGCGGATGTGATAGATTTTATCAAAAGGGAGTCAACACGCGGGTCGGTTATACCGTCAAGCTCGATCAAATCTACACCTATCTTGTCCAGGAGCTTTGCAAGCTCTATTTTTTCTTTAAAAGTGAGGCGCAGATCCTCGGAGGTCTGCTTCATTGTTGCGTCACTGATTACAATCTTTCTCATAATTCGTTGTCTCCTTGTCTAAATAAAAAAATCCCCGAGCCGAGAAACGGCTTCAGGGACGAATTAAATTCGCGGTACCACCCTGATTATCCCCTAAAAAAGGGAAATCACTCAAAAACCCCAGTTAGGGTCTTACCTTGTAACGGAGGTTGCCGTGTCTCATTACTTGCTTTCGCTTTGATGAGACAGACTCGGGAAGGAGTATGCCCAAACCGCGCGTGTCGGCTCACACCAAGTGCCGATTCTCTGGTACGCTTCAATAAGGGCAAGATTTCCGTCATTGTCTTTTACATAATAAATTCTAATGATGAGTATATTTAACCACCAAATCAACGCTTTGTCAAGTAGAAAATATTAAAAAGCACCAATTTTGACAAAAATGTACAAAAAATATCCCGTATTTTTTGAAATTTTGTACACTTTTTAATAAAAAAATATTTGACTTTTTTGCGCAAAAATGATAAAATTAATCATAGCATTAAAAATAAAGACTGAGACGAAGACGGTACCGGTATAATAGGCACACAGAGAGTCGGCGTGTGGTGCGAGCCGATTGCAAAAAACCGATTTACCCATCACTTCCGAGTCGGAAATTCGAGCTTTGAGTTAGAGTTTCACGTTCCCCGCGTTAAGGGCAAGGACTTATAGGTCCTAAGTGGCGGTTTTCCGTAATTTGAGTGGTTCCGCGGGTAGTTTGCACTCGTCTCAGAAT
>CAJGCD010000023.1 GCA_904501715.1 uncultured Clostridia bacterium | reverse complement strand
TGGAGCTTGAATTTATACTACAAGCGGTTATTTCTTTGTTTTTTGCTTTCACAAATATTACGTAGGGGTTGTTCTCATGTCCAATATAGTATGCGCCCTCATATTCATTACATTTTAAATTAGGCCAAGTATCTCCCCACTCAAATCCTCCAAAAGAATTGATTGAATCGGGGATTCTTATTTTTTCAAGCGAGTCGCAACCGAACAAAGCACTATCACCTATTTTTTCAAAGCCGTCAGGGAGTGCTATCTCTCTCAGGCTTGAGCAACTGGCAAAAGAGAAAGCGCCCAGAGATTTAATACTAATGGGTAGGGTTACGTTTTCCAGCTTTTTGCAATTTTCAAACATCCAACCGCTTATATCAGTTAATTTGCTGCCATTGGCGAAGCCTACTTCCAATAGCCCCTCGCAGCCTGAAAAAGTGTACATTCCGACAGTTGTAACGTTGGCAGGTATTTCTATACTCTTTAATGATTTACAACCCATAAAAGCATAAAAGTCTATCACCTCAAGCTCGCTATTCTTTTGAAATTCAACACTTTCAAGCTTGACACAGTTAGCGAAGGCATATCCGCCTATCATTTTTACGCTCTTAAAAATCGATACCTCGGTAAGCTCTACACAGTCTCTGAACGCGTTAGGCATTACGATAGTTGTGTTCTTGTTTATCTTGCAGGACTTTATATCCTCGTTCTTTGCCTTAACAAGGATCATATGCGGATTCTTATCGTATCCCAGATAATAAGCTGTATCGTTCTCGTTATATTTTATCTTGTTGCAACCGTCGAATACCGCTTCTCCGATCTTTTCAAGCATTGAGGGAATAATTACGTCTACCAGATTTGGGCAGTTTGCGGCGGCGCTTTTGCCTATCTCGGTCACGTTGTTTCCAAAGTTTATGGAGGTTATATTTTCATTATCCGAGAAAGCATTATCTCCAACAGCCTTAACGGGCTTTCCTTTGTATGTATCGGGAACTATTATTTCGCTGTCCTTACATAAGCCGACACTCATAACTGTATAATAGCTCATATCCTCGCTCTTTGCAAAGAACAAGCCTTCGCTGGAAATCTCCGCAACTGCTACGTTTACTATACACGTAGCGGTCTTTCCGTTGCTTGTTTTAGCTGTGATCTCTGCCGTACCGTCACTAAGACCCTCAACAAGACCATTTGTTACCGATGCAACAGACGGTGCGGAGCTAGTCCACGTCACTGTTTTATCGCTTGTGTTGTCGGGCAATATTGTAGCAGTAAGCGTTTTTTGTCACCAACCAGAAGCGTAAGCACCTTTTCATTTAAGGTTATTTCCGCTGCTTCCACAGTTTCTTGGTCGTTTTGACCATTCTCCTCTTCATTATTATCCGAGCTATTAGTATTATTCATATTATTGGAGCTACTTGTACTTCCTGAAGTCGTTCCCGTTGTCTGGTTCTCCTTTTCTCCACAGGAAGCAAGCACGGTCAAAAGCATAACCGAAACTAAGATAAACGCCAAAATTCTTTTCATCTTCTTTCCTCCTAAAGCAAAAAAGTGCGTGCAACCGAAGCTACACGCACTGAAAAACGCAAACTCCGATTGTCGCTACACAATTCTCAACAAAAATATAGAAATAGACAAAATACCCCCTATAAAAATAGAGAGTTTCCCCCTTAATTTGTTGATTAAATTGTGTAGCAAGTTCATTATATCACAAAAATTTTAGATTGCAAATGATTTTTCAAAAAATCTACGCAAAAAACGCAGAGCCGTGCTCTGCGTTTTTTTTAGTTATTGAGTTGGAAAGCAAATCTGCGCGAAATATCCGTTATTTTTGATTATATCCGCGGCGCGCTCCGCGTCCTCGGTATTATTGAAAATTCCGTACACCGAAGGTCCGCTTCCGCTCATCATCGCGGCTTTCGCTCCCGCGTCCAGCATTATCCTTTTTATCTTCGCCGCCACGGGTCGCTCGCGAAGAACGGGCTCCTCGAAAATATTGAAAAGGTTATACGCAAATTCCTCGGGACTATCCGAAAGCAGCGCGTTTTTCAGGTTCTCTGTTCCCTTTGGCGTATAATCGGTAAAATTATTATAGGTCCTATCCATAAGCCCGTAGCCCCAAGGGGTCGACACTCCCTCTCCGCCGCAGGCTACTACAAACACTGTATTTTCGGGTATCGATGGAAATGGGTGAAGTATATCTCCCTTCCCGTCGGAATATGAGCATCCTCCCACTATGCAAAATGGAACGTCTGCGCCAAGGCTCGCGCCCAAGTCACAAAGCTCACGGGCGGTCAGTCTGTTGCCACACAGCTTGTTAAGTGCCGTGAGAGTTGCCGCCGCGTCGGTGCTTCCTCCTGCAAGTCCTGCTGCCATTGGTATCCTTTTTCCTATTTTTATGTGCGCTCCGCTTTCAATCCCCACAGTGCTCAAATAAAGCTTTGCCGCTTTCACTGCTATGTTTTTTTCGTCAGTGGGTACTCCCTCAACGTCGCACTCGCAGGATATATCTTTGCTATCCTTTAGTATAACGCTGACCGTATCACACAGCGACAATGTCTGCATAACGGTTTCCACGTTGTGAAATCCATCATCACGTATTCCAATTATGTCAAGATGAAGATTTATTTTAGCGTACGCCTTTACACTTTCGGTCATAAGCTCTCTCCTTATGCTTTTATAAAATTATTATATCAAACTTACCCGCTTTTTTCAAGTATTTGTTGTGGGAATGTAAATTTTTCTTGTCCTCTCTTGACTAAAAGATAAATTAACGCTAAAATATATAGGATATTTCAACCGCATAGCATTGCAGAAAGGATATTTTTATGTCAGATATAAAAAAGGGCGGTATCTCGGTTGACACCGAGCATATATTCCCCATTATAAAGAAATGGCTCTACTCCGAGAAGGACATCTTTCTTCGCGAGATAGTTTCAAACGCGTCTGATGCTATAACCAAGCTCCGCCGTCTTGCGTCTCTCGGCATCAGAGAGGACATGGGCGAGGACTACCGCGTCACTGTAACACTGGACAAGGAAGCGGGTACGCTTACTGTCAGCGACAACGGTATCGGTATGACCGAGGAGGAGCTTAACAAATACATTTGCAGTATAGCTCTGTCCGGCGCTGTTGATTTTATTCAGAAATATGAGAAAGAAGACGGCGAGGGTTCGGGCAAAAACGGCATTATCGGTCACTTCGGTCTTGGCTTCTACTCTGCTTTTATGGTAAGTGACAGCGTTGAGGTAATAACAAAGTCCTATACCGACGCACCCGCTGTTCACTGGGTATGCTCCGAAAGTGGCGAATACGAGATTTCCTCCTCCAATAAGACAGCGCACGGAACCTCGGTCATAATGCACGTCTCCGAGAATGAGGCAGAATTCCTTGAACGCTCAAGGATAAGAGCTATTCTTGAGAAATATTGCTCGTTTATGCCCGTTGACATCTACTTTGAGGACGTTAACGAGGAGAAAAAGGAGGATGCCAAGGAGGAGCCCATAAACGACACCTGTCCTCTCTGGCAGAAGCAGCCATCCGAGTGCCGTGACGAGGATTACACCGACTTCTACCGCAAGGTATTCAACGATTTCAAGGAGCCTCTCTTCCACATCCATATAAACGCCGACTATCCCCTCAATTTCAAGGGTATCCTCTACTTCCCCAAGTTTGCCAATGAGTACGAGACGATTGAGGGTCAGGTAAAGCTTTATTACAATCAGGTTTACGTTGCAGATAATATAAAAGAGGTTATTCCCGAGTATCTGCTTATGCTCAAGGGCGTGCTTGACTGTCCCGAGCTTCCCCTGAACGTATCGAGAAGCTATCTGCAAACAAACACCTACGTATCAAAGATTTCGGCTCATATCGTAAAAAAGGTGGCTGACAAGCTCAACTCCCTTTGTCTTAATGACCGCGACAGATACGCAAAAATATGGAGCGGCATCTCTCCCTTTATTGAGTATGCTTGCATAAAGGACAGAAAGTTCTATGACAGAGTCAAGGGCTCTCTGCTCTTAACCCTTTGCGACGGCTCGGCGCAGACCTATGAGGAATATCTGAAGGATGCCAAGGAGAGTCACGAGAACAAAATATATTACGCCACCGACAAGGCTTTGCAGGCGCAGTATATATCTATGTTTGAGGCTCAGAATATAAAGGTGGTTCTTTTTGAGAAGCCTATCGACACTCAATTCTCCTCTATCGTTGAGCAGTATATGCCCGACGTTAAGTTCCTTCGCGTTGACGCGGACGTGGCGGACAGTCTTAAAGCAGACGGAGAGATAAGCGAGAGCGAGACTCTTAAGGTTATCTTTAATGAAATCCTCGGGAACAAGGTTACGCTTAAATTTGACGCGCTGAAAGACCAGAGCGTTCCCGCGATACTCAACGTAAGCGAGGAATCCAGAAGAATGGAGGAGCTTATGCGTATGTACGGAATGGACGGCGGCGCGTACCCCGTGGAGAGCACGCTTGTGCTTAATACCGCATCCCCTCTTGTGAAAAAGCTTGAGGATACAGCACAGAGCGAGCCCGAAAAGGCTAAGGAGATGGCTTCCTATCTCTATAAGCTTTCGCTTCTCTCGCAAAAGAAATTCTCTGCTGAGGAGATGCAGGATTTTATGAAAAACAGCTTCGAGCTTATGATGAAGCTTTAACGGAGGACAATATGGAAAATATTTCTTATACCACTAAGGGCGTTTGCTCCAGAAGAATAGACATTCAGGTTGAGGACGGCATCATCACATCGGTCAAATTTATGGGCGGATGCGCGGGCAACACGCAAGGTGTTGCGGCTCTTGTTAAGGGTATGTCGGTCAACGAGGCTATCGAGCGCCTCTCGGGAATACGCTGCGGCTTTAAGAGCACCTCTTGCCCCGACCAGTTAGCAAACGCGCTTAAAGAATTCAAAACGAAAAACGCGTAATTTATGACCGCCCAAGTGGGCGGTCTTTTTTATCTGTCTATATAAATTTGTAATTTTCTATTGACAAAAGCTTTTTTTATGGTATAATGTACTGGAAGGATATATCGTATCCAAATTATTTTTAGGAGAAAAACAGCCGTGGATAACTGCGATAGTGACGGTAACTGTCGAAGTACATATTCAATAACGTGTTGATGCATAACCTGCGTTTTTTGTAAAAAAAGGCTCAGGCTATGCTTTTTTGCGTTTTTGACTTTTTCCGCTGTCTTCAAACACAAATTATTTATTTTTAAGGAGTAAATCATGCCTGACGGGAGTACTACCCCAACAATTATTTTAATGTTAGTTCTTGTGGCCTTGTCCGCTTTCTTTTCGGCAAGCGAGACAGCCTTCACCTCTTTTAACCGTACCAAGATGAAAAATCTTGCGTCGGAAGGAAACAAACGTGCAGCCTCTGCACTGAAGCTTTCAGAAAATTACGACAAGCTTCTTTCTACCATTTTGGTTGGAAATAACATAGTAAACATTTCGCTTTCATCTATTGCAACACTTTGGTTTGTGGATGTACTGATACATCCCGGTGTTGCTGCATACGCTGCCGGAATTGCCACTGCGGTTACTACGATAGCCGTTCTTATCTTCGGTGAAATAACTCCCAAGAGTCTTGCTAAGGAGCACGCTGAAGGAATGGCTATGACCATAGTACCGGTGTTGCGCTTCCTCGTAGTAATACTTACGCCCATAAATTTCTTTTTTATGCTTTGGAAAAAGCTCCTTACAAAAGTATTTAAGGCAAAAGCGGTGGATACTGTTACCGAGGGCGAGGTTCTTACCCTCATTGACGAGGCACACGAGGACGGCAGCATAGACGAATACAACAAAGAGCTTATTGAAAATATATTTGACTTTGATGACCTGTGTGCGGGTGAGATCGCTACTCACCGCACAGAGCTTACTCTTTTGGATAGCTCGGATGACGACGAGGAATGGGAAAAAGTAATAAGCAACAGCCGCTTCTCACGTTATCCTATCTACGGAGAAAGCGTTGACGATATTATCGGAATTCTTGATGCCAGAGATTATCTCAGACTTGAGGACAAAAGTCGCGAAAATGTTATAGCAAACGTTGTGTCGCCTGCATACTTTGTTCCTGAGGCTGTAAAAGCCGACGTTCTATTCAAGAATATGCGCGACCATAAGGAATCCCTTGCGGTCGTCCTTGATGAATACGGTGGTGTTCTCGGCATAGTTACTATGACAGACCTCGTTGAATGTCTGGTCGGTGAATTTACACAGACCGAAGACGACGAGGAAGAGATCGAAGAAATAGCTGAAATAGGCGAAGGCTCTTGGCGTATCACCGGAAGCGCATCCATTTCCGAGGTAGAAGAGGCTATCGGCGTTAAATTCGAGGATAGCGACTCAGACACAGTAAGCGGCTTCGTGCTTGGTCTTTACGGCTCTATCCCCGAGGATGGCTCAAGCTTTGAGGTGTCAACTGACACTCTTGATATTCAGATAGAGGAAATCAAGGACCACAAGGTAGGAAGCGCTATCATCACTCTCAAGCCCGAGGATGAAGAGGAAGGTAAGGACGCCGCCGAACAGGAATAAATCCACCTAAAAATAGGAGAAAAAATGAAAAAATTCAACAAAAAATTAAGCTCCGACAATTTACACTATTTAAAAATACTGGGCATTGTTCTGGCTGCCATCCTTTTCTATGCGATCATAAGCAATCTTAGTATATTCTTCGGTGGATTAAGCTTTATCTGGAACGTCTTTATACCGGTCACCTTAGGTCTTTGTATTGCTTTCGTCTTGAATATGCCACTGAGGTTTTTCGAAAACAGAGTTTTTGGGAAGCTTACCCGCGCAAACGGAAAGGTATGGTCAAAGCTAAAGCGTCCTCTTTGTCTTACTTTAAGTACACTTACTATATTATCATTGCTGGTACTTCTTCTCTCCTTTGTTATTCCTCAGTTTATAGCTACATGTGCTGACTTCTTCCTAAAGCTTCCCGAATATATGGAGCATTTAAGCGCAACTGCACGCCAGTTTATAATACGTTTTAATCTTCCCATTGACCTTAATGCCGTAACCGTTGATTGGAATATGGTCAGCGCCTGGGCTCTTCAGCTGTTCGACGCAAACGGGCAAACTATAACGCAGAGCGCTATAGAAATAATATCTGGGCTTGTAAACGGTATTGTCAATATTGTTCTTGGCTTTGTTATCTCGATATATATCCTTGCTTCCAAGGAAAAGCTCGGAAAGCTGGCAAAGAGTGTTCTGTACTCTGTAATGAAGCGCGACAAAGCAAGAAAATTCATTTCCGTGATTGTTCTTTCGAACAAAGCGTTTACGGGTTTTGTTGCAGGTCAGTGTGTAGAGGTAGGCATAATAGGAGTTCTCTGCTTTATAGGTATGCTGATATTCAGATTTCCTCACGCTCTTATGGTTTCCTGCATCATTGCGGTCACTGCGTTTATTCCTATCTTCGGCGGAATAATCGGAGCTATGATCGGAGCCTTCCTTATACTTCTCGTAAACCCCTCAAAAGCGGTTTGGTTCTTAATATTTATTATCATTCTACAGCAATTGGAATCGCATATAATATATCCCAGAATGATGGGAAAGCACGTATCTCTTCCCGGTATATGGGTGCTTTTGGCAGTAACCGTAGGCGGAGGATTGTTTGGCGTTCCGGGAATTATCATCAGTGTTCCTCTGTGCAGTGTATTGCACACTCTGCTTGAACAGTGGATAATCAAGCGCCTTGAGGAAAGGAACATCTGTCACCGTTCAATGTCCCACGACTCCTCTGAGCCTAACTCTATTATCAATGAAATGTTAGACGAAATTGAAGCGGAAGAAAACGAGGGCGCATCCTCAGCCAACGCTGACGAAGCCCAAGGCGAATAATAAAGACAAGGCACTTATGATATGCGGATTTTCCCGCAATCGTAAGTGCCTGCTTTTTATTTTATTCCTTTTTATTTTTTCCCGAGTCGGCTATTCCCTCGCCCACTATATAAGCCACAAGGGCAACACAGCCCGAGATTATAAGCTGAACGCTTTCCTCATCCATATCGGGACAAAATACGGCAGCTCCCACTGATACGCAAAAGCCTACTACTGCTGCCCACAGCTTTCTGCTACTCAATTTTTCTTTAAGTATATCTGTATTTATTTTCATTCATTTTCCTTTCGTTTCGTGCACCTCATCCAAGCGCGTATGAGCAAGCTTTATGGATTGCTCCGCGATTATAAGTCTTTCGGTTATCTCCTTTATATCGCCCTTTACGTGTGACAGGTCGGTCTTTATTTCGGCTATGCCCTCGCTTATTCCCTCAAGCTTGACTATAACCATTGTCATTTCGGCACCGTCCTTGCGACTGTCCTCCTTATTATGCCGCCTTATTGAGCTCATTCCCGAATATATACCAAACGCCATCGTTATTCCCGATATAAGAAGCGCGATTTCAATTTCCATAGTTTTTCCTTTCTAAAATTGATACTTCCCTTTGTTATCCGCTAATATTATACCGCATCGGATTGCCGTGTTACTGACAGATTTTTGTCAGTAAATTTTTGCGCGCTTAAAAATTTACATATTATACTTGAAAAATGCTCGTATTTATGATATATTAAATGGGTACACTACCGAAAGGAACAAACTTTTAATCATGGAAATAAGTAAACTGATAAAGAAAACGCTTTGCGCCACCTGCGTATGCTTTACAGCCATATCCGCGGGATATATGCTCATATTGCGTATAATAAATATAGGTGATACCGCCGCCGTGGAAGCTGACAGAGTGCTCTTCTTCTTCCTGTTCTCTCTGCTGTTCTCTGTGGCAAACGCCATAAAAGGCATAGCTCAGGTACATTCCGCTTTGCGGTATATTCTCCATTACGTTATATGTACGTTTGCCTTTTATGCCTGCTTCCTTCTTCCGTCAGCGATGAGGGGCTCGTTTATATTCACAGGCTTGGTGCTCTTCACTCTCGGATACTTTTTGGTCGTAGGAATAATCGCTATTTTTACCTCACGCCTAAAAAACAACAGAGAAAAAAACGCGGCATATAACAGTCAGTTTAAAAAAAGAAAATAAATTCATAAGATACCTCCGTGATACAGGTTTGCTCCAAGCTTGAATTGCGGAGGTTTTTTATGTTTAGGCGTTTCCTTTCACTTCTGTGTATTCTTTCCTTTGTGCTTATTTCTTGTGCTGACGCCAATAGCACGGACAGCGGCAGCACAGAATCTCAAAAAAGCACCTCGGTATTTTCCGACACCTTAAGCTGTCCTCTCGCTCCCACTGCCGATATGGGGCAAGAATATATTGATTCCTTTATTTTTTTAGGCGAGTCCACCACCTATCATCTCAAAAATCGCGGTGTGCTTTCAGGAGGCACAAATACCCATCAAGTATGGGGTCCTAAAAGCGGTACGCTTATGTTGGATGCCTCTACCGCCGTCTGCCGCATAGTCTATCCCGAAAGCGGCGAGGAAATAGACCTGAGCGAAGCCATGAGAAGAAAAAGGCCCTCATATATACTGCTGACCTTTGGGCTTAACGGAGCGACCAAAAGCATCTCAAAAGGCTCTGAATACTTTAAGGGCTGTTATAAAAAGCTCATAGACACCCTGCAAGCCGCATCACCCGAAAGCATTGTAATATTACAGTCCTGCTTTCCCGTAGCTAAAAGCATGGATATGAGCAATTATTCTGTGAGCGTGTCAACGCTCAACGGATATATCAATACCTTGAACGGATGGACCGCAGAGCTTGCCGAGGAGTTATCTCTTGGATATCTTAACACCGCGGAAATACTGAAGGACGCGGAGGGATATCTTTTTGAGGAATACCAAGTAGGAGACGGATATCATCTTTCAAAGGAAGCCTACCTGAAAATACTGGAATATATAAGAACACACGCTTACCCAAAGGAGAAAATCAAATGATCAAAAAATATACGGCTATTTTTCTGCTCTGTTGTTCGGTTTTTCTTTCATCCTGTGCGCAGAGCAAGTATCTGGACACTCTTCCCTGCACCACCATCACCGACACTCTTACAGAGGAAATTTTAGGCACCGATATGTACGCCGAATACAGCGAGAAGGACGTGTCGCTTATATTTGGCAATACCGAGCTTTTTGACTCGTGCAGTATCATATACTCGGTATCCTCCGATGACATTGGAGAGGTTGGCATATTTCATGCCAAGGACAGCGACACCTCAAAAAAGCTTCTGGAAAAGGTAGAAGAATATATAGAGGACACAAGAGACGAAAGAAATTCATTTGTACGGAACTATATGCCCGAAGAGCTTGACAAGCTTAATTATGCGGACTCCCGCCGCTTTGGAAACTACGTAGTTTATACCATTCTTTCCGCAGACGAATCCGAGGAAATCTTTTGCACAGTAAAAGAACTGTTATGTGAATAAAAAAAGCTTGCTTTTCATTGAAAAGCAAGCTTTTTTTAATATTCGGTAAGACAATCCTGCGTAATAATTATCTTTACTTCTTTTTGTGCTCCGTTTCTTATCACAGTGGTAATCACCTCGTCGCCAACGCGGGCATCAAGCATAGTATCTATGAGATGATGCATACGGGTCACCTCTATTGTTTTCTCCCCTATTTTTACGCTCTTTACAATATCACCCGCCATAAGTGCGCCGTCGGAAAGAGTCCCCTTCTCTACTGCCTGAATGGATATTTCCTCCACAGAACGTAAAATTCCGCTTTCCTTATCGTAGACAGTAGAAAGCTTACTTACCTCTACGGTAACCCCCATCATAGCTCTCATTACGCTCTTGCAGCTCTTGCCGTAGCAATAATCTACAATATTATTGGCAACTGCCTTTGCTACGTTTGACGGTATGGCATACGCTATGTTCTCAACGTCGGTCTTGGTTATTTTAGCGTTTACTATTCCAATAAGCTCTCCCTTTGAATTAAAGAGTCCTCCACCCGAATTTCCCGAGTTTACCGCAGTATCTATTCTTACAACGCGGAATTTAACGTCGCTTATTCCGTTTACGCTGGTCATAGTAATATATTCAGAGTCTACGCTCACCACACCCGAAGTAACGGCTATGCTTGAAAGCACACTGCTGTCGGACACACCGGGGGCGCCTATTGCTATGGCTGTCTGTCCTGCCATTATACCGTCGGAGTCAGCTATTGTAACCGCTGCTACCGAACCGCTCTTAACACAAGAGCTGAGCAGCTCACTGCTTTGCACGCGAAGCACAGCTATATCATAGTAGGCTGAGCCGCCCACGTAGGTAGCGGGAATAACGTAGTCACCCGACTGCATGCCAAACAAAAATACGCTGATATCATTGCTTATGCTATTGTTGTAATATACGACGTGGAAGTTTGTTATTATGAAGCAGGAGGATCCGTCGCTGTCGAGCTTAAAAATCACGCCCGAGCCTGTTGACGTACCCGTGCTTCCAAATCTGGCGCATACGTTAACAGAGCTGCGCAAGCCTGCCGACGCCGCATAAGCTACATCCGAAGCTCCCGCGCCTTCTATAACTATATTGCTTGGGGGAAGGCTATCCTTATTCCCCTCGTTTCCCGAATTATTTTCATCCGACGGAGGATTACCGCCTATATCTTCATAATCTTGAATGCTACCGTATATATCGGCAATACCCGAAAATGCTTTCAGGACTCCGCAGGAGGTCAAGCATACCGAGGTAATAAGCACTAATATCAAAATTAAAAATGTCAATTTTAAGATAGGCTTCTTCATTTTATTCTCCTTTTCTGACTTTCATATAGCGACTTAATAATCCGTCATAATACAAAACGGACACCCAAAGATGTCCGTTTTGTATTTCTTTGGTAAGAAAAATTACTTTTCGATCTTTTCCTTAACCTTAGATGCTTTACCGACTCTGTCGCGCAGATAGTAGAGCTTTGCTCTTCTTACGCTACCGGAACGAACCACGTCAACCTTAACAACGTTAGGAGAGTGGATCGGGAAGGTCTTTTCAACTCCGCATCCGTAAGATACGCGTCTTACGGTGAAGGTCTCGGAAATCCCGCCGCCGTGCTTAGCGATAACGGTACCCTCGAACATCTGGATTCTCTCGCGGTTGCCTTCCTTGATTCTGTTGTGGATACGAATGGTATCACCAACGTTAACAACAGGAACCTCGGTCTTGAGTTGCTCGTTTGTAAAAGCCTGAAGCAAGTTATTCATCTTTCAGTCCTCCTTAAAAATCCGGGCATTCATGCAGAGCTTCGCAGCGGACTACCCTTTTTTGTGTTTTCGCACATCCGTTACATTATAGCATACTTTTCTTTGGAATGCAATAGTTTTTTAAATATTTTTTTCTTTATTTTTCAAAAATTTACTCAAAAGCTCAAGTGCGGTCTTTATTATCTCCCTACCGTTTATAAGAACGGTCAGAATAATTATTCCTATCTGAAGGTACAGCCAAAATGGCACCTCAAATATCATAATAGCCGCCTGAGCTATAAGTAAAGCACTGTTTATTATGACTCGCGGTATGCAAAGCCCAAAGCGCAGATATTTTCCCGTATCGTAAGCCCTTATTGCGTAGACTGCCATATAGCTTACAACAGTAGCAACAGCCGCTCCCATAGCGCCATAGGCAGGAATAAGAAGGAAATTCAACACCAGATTGGTGAAGGCGCCAACGGATGCCGTGAGCATTGAACGCATACTTCTCTTTTCAAGGAAATACACGCTTCCCATAAACGCCGAAAGCGCGGAAAATACCATAGCTATTGCGAGAACGGGAACGTATTTCCACGAAACGTAATAAGAGTCGTCCAGCAAGAGAACGGTAAGCACCTTTGAAAGTACTATGAGCAAGGATGTTCCCATGAACATTATCGCCACGTAATTTTTATATACGTTGGCGAAAAATTTGCTTCTCTCCTCTGCCTTTGCGTCGTTCACCGAGGAAAACTGCCACGCCTCTATAAATACTCCTCCCGCAAGCGAGATAAGCGTAGGAAGCTTATAAGCAGCCGCGTAAAGTCCGTTTTCAGCCGCCCCCGAATATGCTGTGACTATAAATCTGTCGCACGCCGAGGTTATCATCCACATAAGAGTAGTGGGAATATACGGTATACTGAATTTAAGCATCGAGCCTATCAGCTTTTTTTCGGTGAGCCTTATGCTCACGTCCTTATAAAGCCCGCACGCGAAAAACAGAACCACCGTCAGGATAATATCCGAGACCGCCACCGAAAGCACGTATCCCGTAACGCCCATATCGAACACTACGAGAAAAAGCACGTTAAGAGCTATGGTAAGCACCGTGTTGGCAATCCCCTGCAGCGCAAAGGTCTTGGTCTTATCACACGCTCTGATATAATTTGCGCAAAGAGCGTGCAGATTGGCGGCGCAAATATATATGAATACCAGCCAGATATATCCGTCGAATATATGGGCAAAGCGCAACAGCTGTATAATAGCCGCCAGCGGTATCATTCCCGCAAGCATCACTACAAGAGCGTTGCTGAATATCCTCTTTCGGTCATCATTATGGGCATCAAGCGTAAATCTGAAAAGTCCGTCGCTTATGCCAAGGCACGCCAGCGGAATAAGAAGATTTGCGGTCTGTGTCAATATATCCGCCGTGCCGAACTGCTCCGTAGAAAGCAGCGCGGTATAAAGCGGCATAAGCAGGAAAACAAGTACCTTTGAAGTAAAGGTACCTGCTCCCAAAATAGCTGTATTGGAAAGTAGCTTTTTATACTTACCCATTATCAGTCACAATTTTCCCAGTTGTGATAAACGTTCATTACGTCGTCATCGTCCTCGAGATGCTCTATGAGCAGACCCATAAACTTGATATCCTCCTCGCTCTCAAGGGTAACGTAGTTTGAGGGTATCTTATCCTTCTCAGCGGAAAGAAGCTCGTATCCTGCCGCTTCAAGCGCCTCCTTGACAGCATAGAGGTCGTCGGGCTCGGTGTATATCTCAAAAGCCTCTCCCTCAGCCGCGAAATCCTCCGCGCCTGCCTCAAGAGCGGTTTCCATAAGCTTGTCCTCGTCTATATCTCCGTCCTCATTGGAAATAACTATAACGCCCTTCTCGGTAAAGAGATAGGAAACACAGCCCGTCTGTCCCATATTTCCGTGATACTTGGAGAAATAAGACCTTACGTTGCCCGCGGTACGGTTGCGGTTATCGGTGGTAGCCTCAACTATAACGGCAATTCCCGCAGGGCCGTAGCCCTCATATACTACCTCCTCGTAGTTCTCGCCCGTAGAGCCGAGAGCCTTCTTGATAGTTCTTTCTATATTGTCGTTGGGTACGTTGTTGGATTTTGCCTTAAGGATAAGGTCACGAAGCTTGGAATTGGAATTGGGGTCTCCGCCGCCCTCCTTGACCGCTATGGTTATCTCCTTGCCTATCTTAGTAAATACCTTCGCCTTCTGCGCGTCTGTTTTTTCCTTCTTGTGCTTGATATTAGCCCATTTGCTGTGTCCTGACATTTTTTACCTCTTTATATAAACTAATTATATTTTTTCTGTTTTTGCAAGGCAGATAAGCCCAAATGCGTTACCGAGAACCGTGTTTGCCGCCTTTGTCAGCGCAATTCTCGTATTTCTTACGCTCTCGTCCTCTGCTCCGAGGATAGAGCAATTGTGATAAAATCTGTTATAAGCTCCCGCTACGTCAAGTATATATCTAGTTACTATGGAGGGCTCGTAGGCGTTTATTGCTTCTCTTACGACCTCCTCGAAGCGAGAAAGCGTTTTAAGCAGCGATGTTTCCTCGTCAGCAGTTATCTTAAGGGCACACTCGCCGCAATCGGCAGATTTTGAAAGCACCGAGCAGGTACGCGCATAGGTGTACTGAACGTAGGGTCCTGTGTTACCGTCAAAGCTGAGGGCATCCTCCATCATAAAGTTGATATCGCGTATTCTGTTGTTGGAAAGATAATAGAATACTATTGCTCCTACTCCCACCGCCTCGGACACCTTGTCCTTATCGGGAAGATTGGGGTTCTTTTCTTCCATAATGCTTTCCACCTTAGCAATAGCCTGAGTGAAAAGGTCGCGGAGCAATATTACGTTACCTGTTCTTGTGGCAAGCTTCTCACCGTTAATACTTACAGTGCCGTAAGGAACGTGTATAAGCTTATCAAACCACTCATAGCCCATAAGCTCTACTACCTTGAACCACTGGGCAAAGTGAAGGCTCTGTCCCGCGCTGGTAACGTATATCATCTTATCGAAGTCATAGGTCTTCTTGCGGTAAACTGCCGCCGCTATATCTCTTGTGGGATAGAGCGTTGAGCCGTCGCGCTTAAGTATAAGGCAGGGGGTCATTCCGTAAGGCTCAAGGTCAACTATTGACGCGCCGTCATCTATCTTAAGGAGTCCCATATCACGGAGCTTCTGCACCTGAGCGGGCATCTTATCGGTATAGAAGGACTCACCCTTATAGCTATCGAATTCTATGCCGAGCTGCTTATAGGTTTTCTGATATTCAGCAAGGCTTATGTCAACAAACCATCTCCAGAGCTTGATATTATCCTCATCACCGCTCTCAAGCTTATGAAATTCCGCTCTTGCCTCGTCATTAAGTGCCGCATCCTTCTCTGCTTCCTCGTGGAATTTAACGTAAAGCTCCACAAGCTTATCTATGCCACCTGCCTCGATAAGCTGTGCGTTACCCCATTTGCGGTAAGCGGTTATAAGCTTTCCGAACTGAGTTCCCCAGTCACCGAGATAGTTTATACCTACACACTTATATCCCGCAAACTCGTGCAGACGCTTAAGCGAGTGCCCGATAACGGTAGTTCCCAGATGTCCTATATGGAATGGCTTTGCCACGTTGGGCGACGAGTAGTCAAGAACTACGGTCTTGCCCTCTCCAAGCTCGGGAGCGCCGTATCGCTCACCCTTAGCTCTTACCTCGCTTATTACCTTGTTGGCAAGATATTCGCCGTCAAGATAAATATTGAAATATCCGTTTACTGCCTCCGCCTTAGCTACGGAATCCACAGAAAAGCTCTCTGCAATGCTTGCCGCTATCTTAACGGGTGCCATACGCAATACCTTGCTGAGCTTAAAGCAAGGAAGCGCAAGATCTCCCATCTTTTCGTCGGGGGGATATTCAAGCATTGCTTCTACTGTATCGGCATTGATACCGCTATCTGCGTTGATCTTTATAAGAATGTCCGCGATCTGCTCCGAGATCTTTCTTTTTATCGCTATCATTTATTAACTCCTCTGTGTAAATTCACAACTTTATAATTATACTACAAAAATCCCGTTTTTTCAAGTACATACCCGAATTTTATCAGTAATTTTCGCCATCGGATATCATTTCCTTGGCGGCGGCTATCTGAGCGTCGGTTATATTTATACCGCCGAGTATTCTTGCTATCTCGCTTACCCGCTCATCGGTCGAAAGCTCCTTGAGCGAGCTCTCGGTCCTTCCGTCCTTTTCTTGCTTTGACACGTAGAGGTGCTGTGTAGCCAGCGACGCTATCTGTGCCGAGTGCGTTACGCACACCACCTGTGCGCCCTTGCCTATCTCCTTGAGCTTTATGCCCACCTTTCGGGAGGTCTTTCCCGAAATTCCCGTATCTATCTCGTCGAATATGACTGTATCTATTCCGTCGGATTCATTTATTACGTTCTTAAGCGAGAGCATTATTCTCGCCAGCTCTCCTCCCGAGGCTATACGCGCCATAGGCATAAGCGGCTCTCCCGCGTTAGCGGAAATAAGGAATTCCACGCTATCACATCCAAAGGCGTTAAGCTCTCCCGTGCTTTGAATATCCACCTCAAAGCTTACCTTTGGCATATCAAGGAAAGCAAGGGTCTCGCATACCTTTCTTTCAAGCCCCTTTGCCGCACGTCTTCTTACCTCACTGAGCTCTTTTGCCTTTTCCTTTGCCTGTCTTGTGGCTTCAGCCAACTCATTTTCAAGGTCGATTTTTTTATCCTCGGCATTATCGAGGAAATCCAGCTTGTCAGCCGCGTCTTTTCTGAAGGCGAGTATCTCCTCAACGGTGCTTCCGTATTTTCTTTTCAGCTTTGCTATTGCGTCAAGGCGCCCTTCTATTTTATCAAGCCTTGCAGTTGGGTTCTCGCCTACGTCCGAAAGCGCTCCCAGACTCTGAGCTATATCCTCCAGCTCATATCTTACGTCGGATAGCCTTTGCGCGAGCCTTTCGGCATCGGGCAAAGCCTCTGCCACAGAATCCATAGCAGTTGCGGCTCTATCGGTAAGATAGATAGCGCCAAAGCCCTTCCCGCCATTGAGCGCCTTATCAACCAAAGCGCAGCATTTGCTTATCTTCTCCGCGCTTCTCAGCTTGACCGCTTCTACTTCAAGCTCTTCCTCCTCGCCATTGCGAAGCTTCACCGCGTCTATATCGTCGATCTGATATTTGAGCATCTCCCTCATACGGTTCTGCTCCATCACATCCTGACTCAGAGAGTGAAGCTCTATACGCAGATGTAAAACGCGGCTGTAAAGCCTTGAATACTCCTCAAGAGCACTGTTATTATCGGCGTAGCTGTCAAGTATTCTTATATGATTTTTCGGCTCCAGCAGGAGCATATTGTCATTCTGTCCGTGAATGCCGAAAAGCATAGCGGATATCTCGCGAAGCACAGAAAGAGTGACGGGCTTACCGTTTATCCTCGCGCTTGAGCCATTAGCGGTAAGCACACGTGAGAGCATAACGCTCCCCTCGGGCACGTCAAATCCGAGATTTTCTATGCTCCGCACTACCTCGGGGCGCAGCTGTGAGAAAACCGCGCTCACCTCTGCTCTGATCTCACCCGTACGTAACAGCTCTTTATCCGCTCTTGAGCCCGAAAGAAGATTTAAGCTGTCTATGATTATTGACTTTCCCGCACCTGTTTCACCAGTAAGCGCGGTCATTCCGTTTTTAAACTCTATATCAAGACTTTTTACAACGGCTACGTTCTCAATATGCAGAAATTCTATCACAGCCTATCTCCTTTCCTTTATCTTTAAAACGTTTTCATCAGCTCGGTAATTTTTTCGTTTATTTCCTTAGCGTCGTCCTCGCTTCTTGTAACCACTATTATGGTATCGTCTCCCGCAACGCTTCCAAGTATGCTGTGCATATTCAGCGCATCCACTGCGGAGGCAACCGCTTGCGCAAGTCCCGGATAGGTCTTTATCACCACCGTATTAAGCGAATAATCAACCTGTGTGATAGAGTCCACCATAGCGTTATTGAGCTTTCCGCTTCCGCCGTGTCTGCGTGAGCTGTTTACAGAATACCTGTACGTACCCCTTGCTGTAAGCGTCTTGGTCAGCTTAAGCTCCTTCAAATCTCTTGAAACGGTAGCCTGCGTTACCTTAAAGCCCTCGCTCTGGAGACGGCTCATCATATCTTCCTGAGTTTCTATCTCATACTTGGATACCAGCTCCAATATTCTTGCGTGTCTTTGTGATTTCATTTATACCACTCTCTTTATCAAACAAATTTTTTCATACGTATCTTAGAATAGAAATCGTCGTTTTTAATTCTCAAAAGCTTGGTCTTCACCGACGACTTAGTTATCACAACGGTATCGTTATAAAACAAGTCAAAGGTCGCCTTTCCGTCTACGGTAAGGTGGAGGACCTTCTCTCTTACACAGATATTTTTCACCTCAAGCACTGCGCTGTCTGGGAAGATAAGGGGTCTTGCCACCAAGGAATGCGGGCAAATGGGCGTTACGCAAAAGCAAGAAAGCTTGGGGTCGATTATAGGACCGCCCGCAGACAGAGAATATGCCGTTGAGCCCGTGGGGGTAGCTACCACAAGCCCATCCGCACGATACTCGCTTACAAGTCTTCCGTTATCCGAAAGCTCCAGGTCGATTATCCTCGCGGTGGCGCCCTTTGCTATTACAGCCTCATTAAGGGCGTATGCCGAAAATCTGCTCTGCCCTTTGCTTGATTTTATCTCGACCTTGAGCATTGCTCTTTCGTCAAAATAATATTCTCCGTCAAATATCTTATCAAGCAGGTCAAGCTCGGTCATCTCAAGCTCGGTCATATATCCCACTCTGCCCATATTTATTCCAAGTATGGCAGTTCCCGTAGGCGTAGCTCTGCGCGCCGCCTCCAGCATTACTCCGTCTCCGCCGATTGCAATTACAAGGTCGGAGGACGAATATATTTCATCCGTGGTCTTGTATGAGAATTTCGGGCGGTGATTGTGACTTCTCATTATTCGGTCACGATATGCCTCGGGGATATATATGCTTTCTACCCGACTCTCTATTTTCTTTGCCACACCCATTGCCGCCGAAAGCTTTTCGGGGATATTACAGTTTGAAATTATGGCAACATTCTTTATGCTCATTCTTTAATCTCCGTTTCAAAATCAAAGTGCCGTTATCCTTTTTATTATCTTATCATCTATCTGAGGCTTAAGACAGTTTTTCTTTATAAAATACGCAAGGTATTCCTTGTTTCCGTCTCCGCCCTCAATTGGTGACTTTATAAATCCAACGCAATCAAAGCCGTTTTGCACCGCACAGCTTATAACTCTTTTTGCCGCAAGAAATCTATACGCGGAATTGGCAACTATACCGTTTTTGCCAAGTGCGGCTCTTCCCGCCTCGAATTGCGGCTTTATCAGGCTGACAAACACACCGCCCTCGCAAAGAACACCTGCTATTGGCGGTATTATGTAGGTTTGCGAAATAAACGATACGTCCGCTACGGCAACGTCACAGAGCCCCTCGGTAACCTCGACGTTTAATTCTCTGGCGTTAAAATGCTCCACCGATAAAACCCTTTTATCAGCAAGTAGACTTTCGTGAAGCTGACCTATTCCCGAGTCTACCGCCACCACACGCGAAGCCCCTCTTTGCAAGAGGCAATCTGTAAAGCCTCCTGTGGATGAGCCAACATCAACCGCCTTCTTGCGGTTCACATTTATGCCAAAGGCGTCAAGCGCCGCCTGAAGCTTTATTCCGCCCCTGCTAACATACGGAAAAACCTGTTCTATAACCACCTCGTGCTCCACTGTTTCGTTAACAAGCACAGAGGATTTTTTTATTATCTCTCCGTCTATTTTAACCGCACCCGCATCTATAAGATCTTGTGCCTTTTTTCGGCTTTTGGTATATCCCGCGGCGCTTAAATATACGTCTGCTCTCATATTACATCACGAAGGAGAGAGATATTCCCACCGCAAGACCTAAAAGCGCTCCCATAATTACCTGAAAGGGAGTGTGACCGACCAGCTCCTTAAGACCGCTGTTCATAAGCTCGGGCTTCCCCGAGAAGATCTCCTTGGTTATTTTATTAAGCAATACCGCCTGCTTTCCCGTTTCATATCTTACGCCAGACGCGTCTATCATAACGACAACAGAAAGTATTGCGCATATAGCAAAATATGGAGAACCCAGTCCATATTTTATAGCTGCCGCCGTAGTAAGTCCCAGCACACTTGCCGAGTGAGAGCTTGGCATTCCTCCCGTACCGAAAAGAATATTGGTTATTGACATTTGCTTGCTTTGATATAGACCTGTAAATATTTTGATTATCTGTGCAGCCAGCCACGACAGCATAGCGCTGACAAGCATATAGTTGCTAAATAGGCTCTTAAATCCGGTTATCAGAACGTCCATTTTTACCTCACTTATTTTTTTCTATCTAAAAGATACTGTGCCAAAGACACTAAAATCTCCGAATTTGGCAATCCCTCTATATCCTGTATCGCTTCCTCTGTAAGCTCTTTTGCATATTCACGTACACCCTCTACGTCAAAAAAGCTGAGAAATGTAGTCTTATTATTTTCGGCGTCTGAGGAAAGAGTTTTTCCGAC
>CAJGCD010000022.1 GCA_904501715.1 uncultured Clostridia bacterium | reverse complement strand
CGTCTTTCGCGGACAGTCGGGGACGCCTGTCCCTACAAACACTCCTTTTTGTTTTTTTCTTAATCTTTTATTATTTTTCTTCTCATGGGTTAACCTCTATTCAACCCGGTCACAATGGCGGGATTTTCCCATTGCAACAAGAAATACCACCTGCTGCTATGCGCAGGTGGTATTCCTTTCAGTAAACAACCTTTTAATATTAAATGCTCTACCAAAAAATCGAAAAAGAAATAAGCGTTGCGATAAACAATACTACGCTCAAAAACAACCGCGTAATTGCCGAAAACACACTCTCTCGTCCTAATTTGTTCGCAAGCGTAATAATAAATCCCGTGGCACTCAATGCAAATGTAACACAAGTCGTCATCATAGCCAAAAGCATCAGTAAAGGTTGAGGATAGTAATCCTCCAATGCGTAATAACCATCATTGTTCCACGTTTCATATATGTAAACGTTAACATATGCAAAAGTAAATGATAATATAACAAAAAGCAAGCACAATATAATGGTCAAAGCAAAAACAAAATTAAATATTTCTACTATTGCCCTACCCTTGTTCTTGGATATCTCCTTTTCCTTGTCACTCTTCCCTCTAACCGTGGGGAACGCCACCGCGCATCCGCAATTGGTGCATATAACTGCCTCGTCAACAAGCTGATGTCCGCATTTGCTGCAAAATTTCATAACAAACCTCCTTATTTAGTCATTGTCACAAAACATAAGAATACCTGCAATAAGGCTAACAAAAAGCAACGAGCACACCTTAAAGCCTGTGCTTATAGGCTCGCCATTTTTTAATTTTTTATTATACGCCACGGTCATCGGAATACACCACGCCAAGGGAATTATGTACAATCCCGACACTACCGTTCCAAGGATCATAAGCACCTTACTAGCCTTCTTCATACCGGATATATCGGCAGGAGCTTTTTCAACAGCCTCCACCGCACATCCGCAACCCACGCAGAATACCGCCTCATCAACAAGCTCGTGTCCGCATTTGGTACAATACTTCATAATAATCACCTCACAAATTTATTTGTCGAAAAAGACATTTTTATTATATCAACCAAAATATATTTTGTCAATACTTTTATAATATATTTTGAATATAAATATAATATATACAAAAGAATAGCAAAATATTAAAATGTATTTAAAAAGGGGGGGATTATAATGGCAAATAAAATTATCAGAATAAATAAAAAAGGAGATGACGGATATAAGGTCATCTCTATAAGAATAAAGGACGGAACTTTACAAAAATTAGATGAATTATCTCAAAAAAGCAACCGTTCAAGAAACGAAATCATTAATATAATCCTTGAAAGCTCCATTAATGACGTTGAAATAGACTAAATTTGACCGAGTAGCGTTTGAACTGCTGCTCGGTCGTTTTTTATACATAGCGCTGAATAAAGACAACAAAGCACACTGTAAAAAGCCTCTCCTTTTAGGAGAGGTGGCAGCCGAGAGGGTTGAACATGCCCTCTCACCCGCTATGGCGGAAGCTCTCCCATAGGGAGAGCCTGACGAGCACAACCGTTTATAGCAAAACCGTATTCGTTACACCGCAACCCCCACAAACGTACTCGCTTTGAATTTTATTATAGCTTGTAGGGACAGGCGTCCTCGACTGTCCGTTTGGATATAGCTCTATTTTTTGCCAAAAGGAATTACCGCGGAACTCCGCTTACCCTGTGTTAAAATAAATTTTATCCTCTTGCCACAAGCTTGTACTTTATTTGTCGTCTTTCGCGGACAGTCGAGGACGCCTGTCCCTACTGGATGCTCCAACATTTTTCGGTTACAAAGAAAGAGCAAGCACAAGCAGCTTGCTCTTTCCTCTATATACATTGGCTTATCACCCCACCACAAAGCCCGTGGTGGTAACGTAGGCAATATCCGCACCCGTGTCATCGGTTATCATTATCTTGTAAAAGCAGGTCTTTTTTCCTGCTCTTATTTTTTCGGTCTCGGCATAAAGAATTTCCCCCTTGGGCGCGGAAAGATAAACTATCTGGGAGGTCTGGGTAACGGTTGGGGGCTGCTTGAAATTGGAGGCAATGGCAAAGGCGTAGTCCGCCATAGTAAAATACACTCCGCCCATAACGTGCCCCAGGGCATTTTTGTGACTGTCATCTATTTTAAGTGAACATTTTGCGTATCCCGCCTCTGCGGCAAGTATTTCTATTCCCGTTTGCTGTGAGGCGTATTTGTCCTGACCGAAGTATTCCTTTGCAAGCTCAAGGTCGCTCATATCTCTATTCCTTTCAAACGTTTGTTTTTATTTATCTTGCTCGAAAGCATAAATCTTATTCCTATATTATTTTATCACATAAAAATTCCCTTTACAATAGAAATGCGAAAATATTTAAATATCAAAGCTTGAATAAAAGAAAAGAAATGGGTAAAAAATAAGGACAGTAAATAACAAAAAGGAGTATAAAGACATGCCTTCATCTTTTAATAACAACAATAAAGGCTTTCCGAATAATTCGGGAAACAAAAAAATAAGCCGCTCCACCGTGCTGACACTCGTGGCTCTGGCAATAGCCTTAATAACGATTATAGCAGCGGCTGTTATCGCAAACAGAACAAAGGAGCCCACTAAGCTCCCCGACACACCCCCCGTAGAGACCCCCGAGAATACCAAGCCCTCCGAAGAGCCCTCAGAGGAACCTACGGAAACGCCTACGAAGAAGCCCTCAGGCTCTGCCGAGGCGGGAAATAAGCTTCCCTCCTTCTCGCTTCCCGTAAGCGGAACCATATCCAGCTACCACGACCCCGACCTTCAGGTATTCTCCCAGACGATGCAGGATTACAGAGTGCATCTCGGCATAGATCTTGTAACTAAGGAGAACGCTCCCGTATATTCGGCGGCAGACGGAAAGATATCCAAAATATGGGTAGACCCTATGATGGGCTACTGTATGGCTATAAGCCACTCGGGCAACTGCGTTACCGTTTATAAAAACCTTGCCGACGTTCTTCCCGAGGGAATATCCGAGGGTGTTTCGGTACGCGCAGGACAGATAATAGCCACCGTAGGCGAGAGCGCTATGGTAGAGGTAGGCAACGAGCCTCACCTCCACTTTGAGATGACCGTGGGCGACCTTGAGGTGGACCCTCTTGAGTACTTCGACGAGACCGACCTTGAGTCAATAAAAACAGATTCCTCTCACGAATAAAAAAACAGGGCTGCGGTTACACTTTGCTAACCTCAGCTCTGTTTTATTTAGCCCTATACACCACCCTTGCCCCGAGCTTTTCGCGGCTGAGGATGCCTACCGCCGCAAGGACGTTAAGCGCGGAATATATATCCCTTCCCCTCAATTTCGCATAAGGGGCGTACTCGGCGGCGCAAAATTCACGTCCCACAAGCTCGGCGGGCAAAAACCGTGAGTAATCCTCGGGGCGGGAAAGCTCTAAGGCATCAACAAGAGCGGTGGGAAACGTATCCGCGTCGTACTTACCCTCTCTGCGGTAGCGGGTACGCTCGGAATATCTGTATTCCTCCGCCTCTACCGACATTATCCTAACGCTTATTCTCGCGTCACTCAAAAGCTCTCTTATGGGATAGAGCGCCGCGAGAGCGCTGTACAGCGTTTCCCTTTTGGGCGACTGCTTGATACGCAATATCTCCCCCGTCTCCCTCTCGGCTCTGATAAGCTTTTTTCTTACTATTATGGGATGCACCACGCATACGTGGCAATCTGTATTCTCAAGATAATATTCAAGCTTTGCCCGAAGCGGCGCCAAGGAAGCGCACTGTATCTCGGTTATGCGCCCGTCCTCGCATATATCGGCAATATATTTACCTATCTTCACCTCAAAGCAGCTCTCACGCTCACAGAGAGTGTGCTTAAGTATTCGGTGAAGCCTTTTTTCGTTATATATCCCTATCCCCTCCTGCGAGGGTATAGCCGCGGAGTAGCTCTCGGCGGCGCAAAGACGGGCAAACAGCTCCTTCTCCCCCGTCACGTTGCTATCCCCGCAAACTGATTGGAGTAGAGCTTATAATATTCTCCCTCTGCCGCCAGCAGCTCCTCGTGATCTCCCGCCTCGGCAACTCTGCCGTCCTTGATGACCACTATCTTGTCGGCATCTCTTATGGTAGAAAGCCTGTGAGCGATTATAAGCGAGGTGCGGTTTTTCATAAGGTTCACCATCGCCTGCTGTATGTGCATCTCCGTGCGCGTGTCAACGCTTGAGGTAGCCTCGTCAAGAATAAGTATCTTGGGGTCCGCAAGCACGGCTCTCGCTATGGCAAGAAGCTGACGCTGACCTGCGGACAGATTGCTTCCCGACTCGGCAAGCATGGTGTCGTAGCCCTCGGGGAGTCTTTCTATAAATTCATCCGCCTTGGCAAAGGCTGCCGCCGCCTTCATTTCCTCGTCGGAGGCATCAAGTCTGCCATACTTTATATTGGCTCTTATTGTATCGGAAAACAGGACCGTATCCTGAAGAACTATGGCTATGGAGCGTCTGAGCGTGTCCTTGGGTATCTCGGTTATATCTACCCCGTCAATAGTGATAAGCCCCGAGTCTATCTCGTAAAAGCGAGTCAGCAGATTTACCACCGTGGTCTTTCCCGAGCCCGTGGCTCCGACTATGGCTATCTTCTGTCCCTTTTTGAGCCAAAGGTCAAGTCCCTTTAGCACGGGCTCATCCTTCTCGTAGGCAAAGTCGATATTCTCAAAGCGTATATTACCCTCTATATCCTCTACGCTCATTTCTTTTTTGCCCTCGTCTATCTCGTCGGAGCTGTCCATTATCTCAAATATCCGCTCCGCTCCCGCAAGAGCTGTGAGAATAGACGCGTATTGGTTGGCTATCTCGTTTACGGGACGGGTAAACTTCTTTGAATACTGGAGCATTGAATGGATATTTCCAAGGCGCAGATTCGGAACAAGGCTGTTTGGATTAAGCATAAAAAATCCACCGAACGCCGCTATGAGCACGTATTGAAGATTTCCGAGGAAATTCATACAGGGTCCCATAATAGAGCCCCAGACTCTCGCCTTTATGCTTGCGTTCTTAAATTCCTCGCTGGTGGCGGTAAATTCCTCTATGGCGCGCCGCTCCTTGCCGTAGGATACCACGGTCTTATAGGAGGTTACCATCTCCTCCACCTGACCGTTTATCTGACCGAGAAGCTTTTGGCGCTTAACGAAATATTTCCGCATAAATTTTGCCAGATTGGTGGTTACGGTTATAGTAAGCGGAATGGTGACACAAGCTATAAGCGCCATCACCCAGCTGTAATAGACCATCATAGCAAAGGCGCCTATGAGAGTCAGCACGCTGGATATAAGCGAGGCTATGGACTGCGACACGGCGTTTGACACGTTTTCAACGTCGTTGGTCATTCGCGACATTATATCACCGTGCTTGTGCGTATCCGTATATTTTATGGGAAGCTTGGATATTTTTCTGAACAGGTCGTTTCGCATCATATATACCGTATTTTGCGAGAGCTTAGCCGCGATTATTCCCTGAAGCAGTGCTAAGGATGCGCTTATAAAGAACAGAACACCCATTGCGCCAAGATACCACAGCATAGCGTCAAGGTCAACGCTTATCCTTCCCGTCTGTGAGTCCACCCTTATAGTATTTATCGCCTCTCCCTGAAGAGCGGGGCCCGCAAGGTCGGAAACCGTAACGAAAGCCATTATACAGACAAGAGCTATGACAAGCAGCTTACTCTTTCCGATATATTTAAGCAGCCTTCCTAATGTGCGAAGAAGATTTTTAGGCTTCTCCTTGTTCATTCTCACGCCCATAGGTCCATTCGGTCGGGTGGAGGGCATTTGTGGAGGTGACTGAGGTCTTCTTTCATTATTCATTTACCCTCACCTCCCCTGCTTCCTTGGTCTGGGAATTGTATATATCTCTGTAGGTGGCACTGGTGCGCATAAGCTCATCGTGTGGCGCGCAAGCCACTATGGTACCGTTTTCTATTACCGCTATTCTGTCGGCATCCCTCACACTGGCGATGCGCTGAGCTATCATAATGACTGTAGTATCTCCCAGCTCCTCCTTAAGAGAGGCGCGGAGCTTTGCCTCGGTGGCAAGGTCAAGAGCCGAGGTGGAGTCGTCAAGTATAAGTATCTCGGGCTTTCTGACCAGCGCTCTCGCTATGGACATTCTTTGCTTCTGTCCTCCCGAAAGCGACGCGCCCTTCTCGGCGATATAGCTGTCGTAGCCCTCGCCAAAGCTCTCCACAAACTCCTGTGCCTGAGCTATCCTTGCCGCATCCGCCACCTCCTCGTCGGTAGCGTTTTCCTTGCCCCAACGGATGTTCTCGGATATAGTTCCCGAGAAGAGCTCACTCTTCTGCATCACGTAGGATATCTTTGAGCGAAGCGCCCCAAGGTCGTATTCCTTTACGGGAACACCGTCCACAAGCACCTCTCCCTCGGTGGCGTCGTAAAAGCGCAATATCAGATTGACAAGGGAGGTCTTTCCCGCTCCCGTCGCGCCGATTATGGCAAAGGTCTCACCGCGCTTTATATCTATATTTATATCCTCAAGCACGGGACGACCCGCCGCCGACGGATATCTGAATCCCACATTTCTGAAGGATACGGCAATATCGCTCTCCTCTCCCGTTCTGTTGCCCGAAATTATCACGGGCTCGGAGTCGAGCACCTCCTCAACGCGCTTTATGCAAGCCATTGCTCGGGAAATGGAATTAAAGAGCATACTGACCATCATTACAGACATAAGCACCTGAGTCACGTAGGTCACCGCCGCCATTATACTTCCCGCGCTCATTCCGCTTCCCGCTACGTTGTCTATCTCCCATCCGCCCATATAGATTATAGCTATTATGGAGGCGTTCATCACTACCATCAGCACGGGATGAGTTATCGCCATAAGCTTGTGAACGCGTATATTGGTATCGCGCAGGTCGCGGTTCGCCCGCTCAAAGCGCTGATTTTCGTGCTCCTCGCGGACGTACGCCTTTACCACACGGGCACCCGTCACGTTTTCCTGAACGACTGTGTTCACCCTGTCAAGCTTCTTTTGTATAGTACCGAAGATAGGCACGGCGCGGCTGAGCACCAAAAACAGGGTCAGTGCCATTATGGGCAGTGAGCAGAGAAGCACAAGACCGAATTTTATATCGAGGGCGCAAAGCATTATTGTTCCGCCTATAAAGAACATAGGCGGGCGCACCAGCATACGCAGTATCATTTCGGTGAACTCCACTATCATCGCGATATCGTTGGTCATTCTTGTGACCAGCGAGCCCGTGGTAAATTTGTCGGTCTGCTGGATAGACAGGGACATCACCCGCTTGTACGCGTCGCAGCGCAGGTCGTTTCCAAGCCCCTGAGATGCCTTTGCCGCCGTAAAGGCGCAAAGCACGCCGAAGGTACCGCCTATAAGCACTACAAGGAGCATAAGAATACCAAATGTCAGTATGACCTGCATCGAGGTATACTCGCCCGCTCCGTACAGTATTCTCATTACCGTGCTGCCCAAGGGCGAGGAGGACACGTCCCCCGACGCGTTTATACCGCAGTCAACTATGACGGTCATAAGCTGAGGCAAAAGCAGGTCGGCAAAGACCTCTCCTATCATAAGCAGAGGTGATATTATAGCCAAAAAGGCATAAGGCTTCAGATAACCGAATATTCTCCTCATTCGCCCTTCTCCATGAACAGATCGTACCGCATATTATTCAACCAAATCTCCGTTCTTGTCAAAATTCATTTCCTCGCGGAACACTTCCACACCGTTCTCGTATCTTATGACGGTTTCCTTGCAAGTACCGTCGTTGTAAAGCTCGGTAATACGCTCGCTTTGCTTATGTCCCGCCGCGTCATATTCTATATAGGTGTTCTTTCTTCCGTTTTCGTTGTATTCGTATTTGTATTCGCTCTTTCTCTCGGTTCCGTCGGAATATTTTTCTGTTGTGACCTGACTCGTTGTTCTTCCATTATCGTCATAGGTGTACTCGTAAACGCGCTTGACCGTATCCGCCTCGGGATGATAATTGGTTTCTTTCTTAATAAGATTACCCTTTTCGTCGTATGTGTAGAGCTCTCCGCCGTACTGTGCTCCGTTACCGTCCAACCACTTGATCTCCGCGAGTCTGCCGTTGCTGTCGTAAATATACAGGTCCTCGTTTTCCTTTGTTTCCGTGTCGCCGAGAATTTCATATTCGCCGACCTTGACAAGCTGCTCCGCGCCGTTATATTCGTAGCGTACCATATATCCGCCCTCGGCGGGGTCTTCCACGTATCTGTACTCCGTGGGCAAGCCCTTTTCGTTGTACTTGTACTCACAGCCATAGGAATAATTATCGGCTGAATCCCATTCCTCAAGCCTTACAAGAGCTGTGTTGTTTTCATATTCAACTACGTAAAACTGCTCCTCGCTCTCATCCACTCTGTTCCATTTACCTACGTTGCCCTCAAGGGAAAGAGCGTACTCATTGTAAGAATTTTTAAAATTAACGCATCTTCCGTATTCGTCAAGGGTTATAAAATTGATTCCGTCGAGCGTAAATATCACGCCGTTCTGGGTATAGCTAAACACGGTAAATTCCTTTATCCTCGTGGGTCTGCCCTTTTCATCGTACTCGGTAATAGGGCAGGATATCTCCTTGTCCAGGTAAAATATGACGCTTGTCATTTTTCCGCTTTCGTCATACTCAAATCTGGCTATGCTCTCTTTCTCGTTAACGCTGAGATCGATATCGTGGGTCGCCATTGACAGAAAAAGTCCGTCCTTGTTGAGGTCAATGCCTAAAATTCCCAGCTCCTCGTTACCCATACTGCTGTAAACGCGGTTTGCTACGGCTTTGTCCATAACGTAGGAAACAGGCTCTGTCTTGGCATATCCGCAAACGGTGCAGGTAAAGGTCTTTACGCCGTCAGCTTCCTTCGTAGGCTGCGCGGTCACAGTGCCCTCGCTCCAGCTATGCTCAGCTTCGTCGAAAACCGCGGTGCAGCCCTCGTCATCGCACACGTACCAATGGTGAGTGGCATCGTATGACCACTCTGCCGTATAATAGTGTTCGTCTATCCAGATAGTCGTGCTTCTGCTTTCCGAGGCTTCCTCGCCTCCGTTACACGCCGTAAGTATCACGCACGCAGAAAAGCACATACAAAGAGTTAAAAAAATTGAAACAAGCCTTTTCATAAAAATTTCCTTTCCGAAAAAATTAATTTTTTCGCCTTGCTATAAGTGTATTATATCACGACAACCCAAAAATTTCAATACGTTAAGGTTTGTTTATTCATATAATTGAAGATACTCCCAGCGCATATGGCTTCGCGGCGCAAAAAAGATTAAAAATCCTTTTTTGAAACATATTGCAATGAATTTTTACACCGTCAAAGCAAAAAATAAATGTGCGGACGAAAATTCGGACGCTAAACTTTCATCTGTAAAGAGGAAAAAGCTATGATGAAAAATAAATTCAAAAAGCTTGCGCCTTTCCTCAGCCTTCTTCTTATATTTTCTTTTGTTCTCGCCCCCTCGCTCTGTGCGCTGACGGTAACGGCTGACACCGCCTTCTCGGAATACGACGGGGGATTTGACTACGCGGCGGTAATGAGTGAGCCCCGCATAAGCGAAGCTGACACCGCTCCAGTATCGCTTTCGGCATCCGATCTGAAAAATATGAAGCTCTATCCCGGCGGAATACCCTTCGGAGTAAAATTTATGACCGAGGGAATACTGGTGGTAGGCTTTTGCGATATCTCCTCGGGAAACAAAAAAACAAACCCCTCGGGAGAGGCGGGACTCAGGACGGGGGATCGAATAATATCTGTAAACGGCAAGGAGCTGCTATCCGCCGAGGAGCTGACAAGGGCTGTGGAGCAGAGCCAAGGCAAGGCTCTTTCCATAGTATATCTGCGTGACGGAAGCAGACACACCACAAGCCTTACTCCCGCCTACTGCAAAAACGAGAAATGCTATAAAACGGGAATATACGTTAAGGATAACGGAGCGGGTATAGGCACAGTAACCTATATCGACCCTAAGACTTTGTCCTTCGCGGGTCTCGGTCACGGTATATGTGAGGGCCAAAGCGGAAGCCTCGTACCCATACAGCGAGGCTCTGTTGTGGACGTTACTATCAACGGGGCTATTAAGGGTCAAAAAGGCACACCCGGTGAGGTAAAAGGCTCCTTCAAGGCAGGAAAAACTGGAACGCTTCTGAAAAACACAAGCTGCGGAGTTTACGGAGTCTATGCAAACCTTCCCAAGGGTCTTCCCTCAGAGCCTCTTTCTCTCTGTCTGCGCGACGGACTCAAGGAGGGCAAAGCATATATCTGGTGCACTCTTGACTCAGCGGGCGCACAAAAATACGAGATAGAAATATCAAATATCGACAGAAACGCAACGGAAGGAAAATGCTTTACCGTAAAGGTCACCGACCCCGCCCTTCTGGCTAAAACAGGAGGCATAGTCCAAGGAATGAGCGGCAGCCCCATAATTCAGGACGGCAAGCTTGTCGGAGCGGTCACACACGTTTTGATAAATGACCCGACAACGGGCTACGGTATTTTCATTGAGAATATGCTCTCGGCGGGACAGCAGAGCGTGATGCCCAGAGCGGCGTAAAGGACGCGGTTATTACGCTTTTTTGAAAAAAGCTTGGCAAAAAACTTTCAAAAAGGGTTAATATGATTTTTCAAAAACGTAGGGACCGGCGTCCTCGACGGTCCTAAAAAGCAAAAGGCAATATCATTCCGCCCTAAAAATCGGTTTGATATTGCCCTTTTTTATTTATAATTCTTGGGAGAAATGCCAAATCTCTTTTTAAACTCCCGTGAAAAGTGACAGGGTTCGGCATATCCGCACATAATAGCCGCTTCGGCTACTGAGAAGTTACCCGATAACAGGAGAGTTTTAGCATATTCCATACGCTTTTGTATCATATATTCCTTCGGAGGGACACCCAGAGAATTCAAAAACAGCTTCCTGAAATACACCTCGCTCATACCGCAAAGCTCTGCAAGCTGTGCCACGGTCAGGTCGTTGCCCGTAAAATCGCTATTCAGCTTTCGCAACGCGGGCTCTATAAGACCGGTGCGGTTGGTTGGAAGATACTCTCGGTGTGCCTCCTTTTGTGCTTGATATACCGCGTTGTAGAGCGCCAGCATAGTGGCAGTATACCTAAAATCAGCTCCGCTCTTACACGCTGATGCCGCCAGCTTAAAGTCGTGCGCTACACGCTCGGGATTTCTAAGAATCACCGAAAATGGCTCGTCCTCAATATCCGCGTCAAAATTTATAGCATAGCAGCCGCCGTAGCTGTACGTCTTAATTTGATAGGACGACCCCTTAGGCAGATAAAACAGACATCCTCCCTCGGTACGCATAACCCTTCCGTCTGAGAAGCAGTAATCCTTCACACTGTCGGAGTCGTTCAGAACAAGTCCGTGATAAGGTCGGTCCTGGTGCGCTGTTTTACCCGTATGAGGAGCTACGTACATAGCAAAATTGACCTCGGTAATTATCAATCTTTCCCACTGCTTATTCATTCTCATCACCTCGTTTATATTATACCATACAGTTTCGATTTGGTCAAGTGTTTTGTTTTGTTCATTTACAAAGCAAAATCCAAGTGCTATACTGTTTTTACAATATATTATCCAATTAGAGAGGAGATTTCCATATGGAATATATTAAGCAACAGGATTATGATTACATCATAAACAAATTCCACGACACAAAAAAGCCCTTTGACTCGCTCAAAAGATTTATCCGTCAGGACGAAATCTTCTCCTCTGAAACAGGTATGGACGGAGAAGCTCTCAAGGTGGGCATACTCACCCAAGACGAAGCTCTTGAGGGTCTTTCTCGTCCCGTGCGCAAGGCAAAAGCATTTGAATACGTTTTGAAAAACACAAGAATATCCTGCGACTCCCGCGACCGCTTCCCTGCCATCAACTCTATGGACAGACCTCTCAACTCTACCGTAGTGCAAAAATGGAAGGACGAGGTCTTTAAGGAGATCATCCCCGAGGTGGAGGAGCGCCGAGCACAGCTCGAGCGCGACGGTATCGTCACTATATGGCCTGATTACGACCACAGCGTTCCCGTATGGGACAGAGTGTTTACTCTGGGCTTTGAGGGCCTGCGGAGTGAGAGCGAGAAGGCTCGCAAGGAGCGCGCCCTGACTGAGAATCAGGAAGCATTCTTTGAGGGCATCAATGTCACCTACAAGGCTATCTGTGACTTCATAGGAAGACTCGCCGAGCTGGCAGAGCAGACAGAAGGCTCCCAGCGTATGGCAAAGGCGTTGCGTAACATCCAACACAACCCTCCTTCCACCTTTTACGAGGCACTCCTCACCGACTACATCTACTTCATTCTCTCTGAGCATATTGAAGGCTTACAGGTAAGATCCCTTGGTAACTTTGACAGAATCTTCCTCCCCTTTTATATTAACGACCTTGAGAATGGCGTCAGCCAGGAGGAGATACGCACCGACCTCGCCTACCTCTTCTTGCAATTCACCGCCATCGGCAACTACTGGAATCAGCCCGTATATCTGGGTGGTGACAAGGCAGACGGCTCTACCGTAATCAACGAGCTATCCTATCTTTTCCTTGACGTTTACGACAAAATGGGCATATATAACCCCAAAATACAAATAAAGCTTAACGAGCGCACACCCAAGGACTTTCTTATGAAAGCTTTGGATATGATACGTCGGGGACATAACTCTATCGTTTTCGTTTGCGACGAAACTATAAGAAAAGCTCTTATGAGAGCAGGCTTTACGTCCGAGCAGGCACGCACATGCAGCGTTACCGGTTGCTATGAATACGGTATTCTCGGCGGCATGGGCTGCGGTATGAATTACCTCAATCTTATGAAGCCCTTGGAGTATGCCCTCCATAAGGGAAATGACGGAGTAACGGGCGCGTTCTCAGGTCTTGAAAGCCCTGAGCTTCAAAGCTACGAAAGCTTTGACTCGCTTTATTCCGAATATAAGCGACAGCTGAAGCAGATCATAGATGTCACGGTAGAAACTGTAAACGGCTTTGAGGATTATCTTGCCTATTTCAATCCCCAGTCTATGCTTTCCGCCACCTTCCCCACCTGCCTTGAAAAGGGACGCGACGCGCTCTGCGGAGGTTCGGCTGCAAACACCTCCACTGTGTGCTTTGGATTTATGGCAGACGTGGCAGACTCTCTGACTATGATACAGAAATACGTCTATGATAAAAAGCTTCTTACTCTCAGTGAGCTTACGGCTATGCTTGACTCCAATTTTGAGGGTAATGAGGTATGGCAGGCAAGACTTCGCGCCGACCGCGATAAATACGGAAACAATAAGGATCTTCCCGATAAAATTGCCGTCGATATTGCAGACTTTGCAAACTCGTGCATAGCAGGCAGACCTAACGCAAAGGAGCGTTGCGGTGAATGGTGCTCCGCCTTCCACGTGGCGAGAATGTCCTATTCGCAGGGAGCGCTTACAGCCGCCAGCGCAAATGGCAGATCGCTGGGCGAGGAGCTGTCCAAGAACCTTTCCGCTGCTATGGGTCAGAACCGCGAGGGCGCTACCGCCGCTATACTCTCAACCACCAAGATAGACGCTACCGCCTTCCCCGGCGATGCCGCTCTTGACTTGGGACTGCTTCCCTCTGCCGTGAAGGGAGAGGACGGACTCGACGCTATGTACGGTCTTGTTACTACCTTTATGAAAAGAGGGGGACACGCTATTCATATAAACGTCTTCGATGCTGATACCCTTCGTGACGCTCAGGCTCATCCCGAAAAATACAGCGACCTTCAGATAAGAGTCTGCGGATGGAACGTGCTTTGGAACAACATAAACAAAGAAGAGCAGGACGGATTTATCCGTCAGGCGGAATCCTTGGTATAATAACCGCTCCTTAAATTCAGAAGATGAAGATATTATCTAAAAAAAGATGCGTTATCGGCGAAGGACCTATATGGTGCGAATTTGACAGTAAGCTTTACCACGTAAACGCTTACGGAGTTAATGAGATTTGCTGTATCGACCTTGAGAGCAAGAAAAATACTGTTCGGGAGCTGGATTTCGGTGTGGCGGCTATCGCCTTTTCAAAGCGGGGAGAAATGCTTATTTCCTGCGGTGACGGAGCGTTTATTTTAAACGACGACAACACACGCACCCCCTTGTACGATATGAGCACAACCGAGATAAAGTACGGCAACGACGCAAAGGTAGGTCCTGACGGAAGATTTTACGTGGGCACACAAAGCAGTAAAAGAAGGGGTACGGGGGACGAAGCAGACGGCAAGCTTTACAGTATCGATAAGGACGGTAGGGTTAAGATTTTGCTCGACGGTCTTCTCCTCTCCAACGGCTTTGATTGGTCTATGGACGAAAAGCGTTTTTATCACACTGATAGCGACACTCACACCATCAAAGAGTACAGCTTTGACAAGGAAAAGGGAGAAATCTCATTTACGGGTAGACAAGTGAAAATCAGGGGAGTTGACGGCTTTACCGTTGACCAAAACGATTTTCTTTACGTCGCCTGTTGGGGCGAGGGGCATATAGCGGTCGTTGATACTGCCGATATGCAGATAAGAGAATATATACCCGTTCCCGCCGACATACCCGCAAGCTGCTGTTTTGCGGGAGAAGATATGGAAAAGCTGGTCGTGGTAACCGCAACTCTCGGCACGGATATTCAAAAGGATAAAAACGCGGGATATACATTTATTTGCGACAGACAGGTAAAGGGCAGAAAGCCGTACCTGTTCGGTTAAAAATATTTTTTACATCACAAAACCTATGCAAAGGACAACGTAATATGCTTGAACAAAAAAAGACTTCAAATTTAAAAACACTTCTTACCGCTCTGCTTGTAATGGCACTGTGGGGCTCCCTGTTTCCCATGGTAAAGGTGGGCTATTCGACCTTTCGGATAGCCTCCTCGGACATCCCGACCATTATCCTTTTCGCGGGACTTCGCTTCACTCTCTGCGGTATTATCCTATTGGCATTTTGCTCTGTACGCGCCAAGCGCGTTGAGCTACCCGCAAGGTCACACTTATCATATATTATTTGGGGAGGGTTCTTCTCTATAATCCTCCATTACAGCTTTACATATGTTGCCCTTGCCATAGGCGAAGGCTCTAAAAGCGCTATCATAAAGCAGGTTGGCTTTCTGTTTCTGAGCTGCTTTGCCTTTCTTTTTGACAAGAACGACAAATTCTCTGTCTATAAGGTAATTGCAGGCGGACTTGGATTTTGCGGTATAATCGCAACCGCGACGGACGGCACGGGACTGCATTTTGCTATCGGCGACCTTCTGTTGCTTCTTGCCTCGGTCTGCTCGGTTGTAAGCACCCTCGTAACAAAAAAAGCCACCCAAAAGGTCTCCCCCGTGGCATTTACCGGATATAGCCAGCTAATAGGCGGCGTATTCCTTCTCATTCTGGGGCTTTCATTAGGAGGAAGTATAGCTTATATCGATCTTTCTGCCGTACTTGCCCTGATATATATCTGCGGAGCGTCTATCGTAGCATACACCCTGTGGAACAGTTTGTTGAAAACAGGAAACATATCCAAGCTCTCGGTCATCAAATTTACGGAGCCCCTGTTCGCCGTGCTATTTTCGGGAATTATTTTGCATGAAAACATATTCAGGCTCTCTTATCTTGCCGCGTTCCTGCTTCTCATAGCCGCGTTGCTCATAGAAAACCGTCCTTGGAGGAGAAAAAATGAAAGCGAGAATATTTGAGATAAAGCGCTTTGCCGTCCACGACGGTGACGGCATACGGACAACCGTTTTTTTCAAGGGATGTCCTCTGCGCTGCGTATGGTGTCACAATCCCGAGGGGATCTCCCAAAAGACACAGACCGCGTACTACGCTCACAAATGCATAGGCTGCGGCGAGTGCAAAAGAGAAGATTTTCTCACCTCCGAGTGCTTGGGAGATGCCCGAGTCGAGTACGGAAGAGATGTTACTATCGACGAGCTGCTCCCCGTCTTGCTGGAGGATAAAGAGTTTTATGCCAACTCTGGCGGAGGCGTTACCCTCTCGGGTGGAGAGTGCCTGATGCAAGCCGATTTCTGCGCCGAGCTTCTGAAGGCGCTGAAGAGCGAGGGCATACACACCGCCGTTGACACCTGCGGGTTTGCCCCAAGAGCTGCCCTTGACAAGGTAGTCCCATACACCGACGTATTTCTCTATGACCTTAAGGCGTACGACGAGGACGTGCATATCAAATGCACGGGATGCTCCAACAAGCTTATCCTTGAAAATCTTAAATATTTGGATACCATTGGCAAGACCGTGGAGATACGTATCCCCTTCGTTCCCGAATACAACGACGGCGAGATGGAAAAAACAGCTCATTTCTTAGCGTCACTAAAGAATATTTCAAAGGTCAGAGTATTGCCCTACCATAATTACGCGGGCTCAAAGTACGCTGCTCTTGATATGGAAAATACTCTGCCCCTAACTCTCCCCTCAAAGGAGGAGCTTGAAGCCGCCAAGGCATTGATACGAAGCATAACGAACTTCTGCGTATCCGAATAATACCCAAAAAAGGCTCTTGTGAAAACAAGAGCCTTTTTGTATACTTATACTTTACCGCTTGGGAACGTAAACTCTGATATGAGTTGCCGCCTCGGCAAATTTGCTTGATATGTCGGTCTTAGGGTAGGATGAAACGTTCCACGCAATGTACTTACATCCATTAAGAAATTCCTCGGTGATCATATAAAAAGCATCTGTAACACCGCTTGGACGAGTTCCCTTGTATATCTCGTTCTCATTGGGGAATATATCAATAAGAAATCTCCAGCCCTCATCGCAGATAAATATACTTCCCGCGGGCAGCTCACTATCTACCGAGAATTTTTTGTCGGTGCAAATATTCTGGTTGTAGGTGGATTTGCTACTACCGGGATGATAAATATTGGTTCTCTCAGTACAATGCCAATAGGCGTTCTCAACATAGTCCCACTCCAAAAGCTTGTATTTGGTAAGGTCAACCCCGTTCTTAGCAGCCAGCGTCTTATCTACTTCTATAAAGTCAGCGGGGTTTAATACTACGGAAGGGTCTATTTCAGAGCCGCCGTTTTCCAAATCAGTGTCAGGCTTTGTAAGAAGCTTAGAAATGGTAACGTCATAGCTACTGCTCATAGCTCCCTTGACCGCTTCCTTGATAGCGGGCAGATAATCCTTCACCTCTGGGTAGTTTGTGGGTATCCAATCAACAACATCAACATCACCGCCCGTTATAGTAGCATACCACGCAAGAGCTGCCGCGTATCTGCCGAACCCATAATTCAGATGGTAGCCGTCACGAGTCACCTTATCTCCTACCCAAGAGGTACGGAGATTCTGAATAGCAGTACCCGAGGGAATTACAGCCGAGATGGTATCTTTTGCAAGGATAATCTCCTTCACACGGGAAACTATTTCCCGATACATCTTTAATTGATTGCTATCATACTTGGCAAATTCCGCGTGCGTGCTATCGCTTTGATATGCCCAAGGCATATGCCATACTATCTTGGCGTTGGGATTGGTCTTATTCTGATTTAAAAAGTTGATTATGTTATCAAGCTTTGTAAAGGTATTGGCAAAACCTGCGCTTCCGCTGGTCTGATGAAGAACTATATAGTCCCAGTCCTCCTCCTTAAGTGCGTCAATAATCTTGTATTCCTTGGTATTCACTATGGTTCCGTTTACGTTCTTACGGAAGATATATTTAGCCTGATTTCCCGAAATATACGTCCAGTGCTTATCCAAGGTACAGTTACCTACGTATAGGTTGCCGACTATTACGGTTTCCGCGCCACCATCCTTGCAAATATTCCAAAGATGCTCAGTGCTGTCATCCGTAAAGCTGTTACCGAGTGCAAGTATCTTCACCGACTTTGTGGCGGGTATCTTCTCGGTCTTGTTATCCTGACACTTGGAGCACTCATACTTTATATCTCCATCCTTAAGTGCCATTGCATCCACTCTTGATACCTCCTTGTAATCGTGCTCATTGCACTCTGCCTTTTCGTTATTCTCAATGCTGTTATCGTTGTTATTCTGGTTGCCGTTCTGCCCCTCGTTTGAATTCGTATCGGACTTTCCGGCCGTAGTTCCCTGAGTCGTTCCCGTGGTGGACGTCGTACCCTCGGGTACCTCCTTGCAGGCGGTAGCGAATATTACGCCAACGAGCAAAAGGCAAATAAAGGCTATCCATTTCCTGTTTTTCATTACGGTAATCTCCCCCCAAATTGTACTTATCGTAAATCAGTATATCACGCAATCTCATTCTTGTAAATATAAAAAAAGAAAAATATGGATTTTTCGAAGCTCAAACAGTATTGACAAAATGGCAAACAGTGATATAATTATCATAGCGACGATTTTATTTGTGCCAAAACAGGAGTTGATATATGAGTGAAAAACACGGCGATATAGAAATAACGGGTATACTGAAAGGCAACAGCACAGTACGGGCAAGCATTACAAAACGCCCCTCACACACGGTAATTTATAAAATAAGCGGCGAAAGTATTTACTATGTACGGGGAGAAAGATTGCGGCTTTCCGCGGGCACAGTGCTTTATATACCCGAGGGAGAGAGCTATTCCTTTGAAAAGATATCCGAGGGAGAGAGCCTTTACCATCTGGTAAACTTCCACTGTGCGCAAGCGCCTATGGAAAAACCGAAACTCTTTTCTCCATCACACTCCAAGCATATAGAAGCCTTGTTTTCCCGTATGGAGCAAAGCTGGACTCTTTTTCACAGCCAAGCTAACCGATACAAGATTCTCTCTCTTTTTTACGAGCTTCTCTCTATTCTGTACCAAGATCAGGACAGAACCTATCATACCACCGCTCAGAGAATGAAGCTTTCCCCCGCCCTGCAATACTTGGATAAAAATTTCTGCTCTCATGACCTATCGGTATCGGCACTTGCAGAGCTATGCGGAATATCCACGGTCACATTCAGAAAGCTGTTCGAGGCGCAAATGGGAGAATCCCCTAAAAAATACATAATCCGTTGCCGATTGACAAAGGCAAAAACAATTATCGAGAGCGGAGAATTTAACAGTATTCAAGAGGTCTCCTACGCGGTGGGATATAACGACCCGCTGTATTTTTCAAGACATTTCAAACAGCATTTCGGAATTTCCCCTTCGGCGGCCTATATGCCGTCCAAATCGCAAGGAAGCAGGGATATATAATAGTTTGACATCCACGAATATCCTCATTTTCAGTAAGTAAGGATATCATTCTCCACCCCACGTAGGACGAATAATGCACACACGCTTTCGCTTACGTATTGCTATTTGATGGTAAAATGCAGATAAAAACGACTAAATCACGAAAGACACTTGACAAATCAAGAAAAACATTGTAAAATAGAAAAGTAAGTTTATCACTTGGCGATTATAAGAGGTTTTTCTTAAGTTCCAGATCTAAAAATAATTTTCGGAGGACAAAAAAATGGCAAAAAAGATATTAGCCTTGATTTTGACACTGACCTTTGTTATGCCCTTTGCGATTGCGTGTAACAAGGAGGAGGAGCCTACACAGGGCACCACATCGCAGTCTCAGACCACTACCGGTTCCCAAAGCACCAACAATGGAAACAACAATTCGGGAAACAACGAGAACAACGAAAACAATAACCCCGAGAACAATCAGCCCGAAAACAACGAATCCGAGGAGGTTGACCCCTTCAAGGACGGAAAGTTGGCTATCAACGGCGTGGATATTTCAAATTACGTTATAGTTGTTTCCGCCGAGCCCGAAAGCGCTGACGAATACTTCGCAAGCAATCTCGCCGAGTGGGTAAAGACGATAACGGGCAATGAAATAGCCGTGGTTGACGATTCCACAGCTGCAGCAGCAAACGAGATTATCGTTGGCAGCACCAACCGCCCCGAGAGTGCTGAGGCAAACGGCGAATTTGACGGCACAAGAGATTACAAGGCTGTGTTAAAGGACGGAAAAATAGCCGTAAGATTCAATCACAGCTTCGGAAGCGTTTCGGCTCTCAACGCTATGCAAAGAGCCTTTGCCAATAACGGGTGCAATATAACCGAGGGCTTTACCAACAATTCCCTTGAGCTTGAGGAAATAGAGGCTCTCCTTATGGGCGCCATAAGAACCGAAACAAAGGACGACGGGCTTCACGTTTACAGGTCGACCGAGGCGCAGGTGGATGCTTGGCACGAGCATACGAAGGAGGGCTACAACAACTGGACCTACGAAAACGCCCGCTCCGCAACAGGCATACGCCTTGACTTTGAAACCGATTCCTCTTACGTATATCTTAAGCTTTCAAAATCAACTAACTCCTTGACTCTGCTTCTGAATAACGAGCTTGCCAAGAACGAATGGGCGGGCGGATATTGGACAGTTCCCGCGGAGGAGCGCGGAAAGACCAACCGCATCACCATTTTAATGTCCAATATGAGAAATACCCACGAATGGGGTATTCAGGAGCTTGAAATTGACGGCGGCTGTAAAATAGAAAAGCACAAGACCGACCTTAATATGCTCTTCATCGGCGACTCTATCACCGAGGCATACAGTGAAGCCGGACGTCCCGCAACAAACTATACCTTCTATACGTACACCTCTCTTAACGCCGACGCAATAGTTCAGGGGTACGGCTCCTCGCAGCTCTGGACAGACATGATAGACCCCGCTATGGCGGAGCTTTATCAGCCCGACGTTATCATAGTGGCTATGGGAACTAACGACTACTCCCGCAATAGTTCGAGAAGCGTTGAATATTTCAAGAACAGGATGGACGCGTTCCTCGATAAGATCGAGCAGGTCTATCCCAACGTTCCCATAATAGGTATCACTCCTATACGCAGACTCTTAAGCTATCCGTACTCGGGAACCGACCACGATAACAATTATGATAAGAACTGCGTAGCAAAGGCTAACGCAGGTTATGCCGAGGCATACAAAGCG
>CAJGCD010000021.1 GCA_904501715.1 uncultured Clostridia bacterium | reverse complement strand
ATACTGCTCAACGTATTTGGGCACCTCAGGACGGGTTCCCACAAATGTCATCGTTCCTCTGAGCACGTCTATCAGCTGACTGATTTCATCAAGTCTGCATTTCCTGACCAGCTTTCCAACGCGGGTGATTCTGCTGTCGTTACCTACGGTAACTTGAGAGCCCTTATCTGCATCTTGCACCATAGATCTGAATTTGAATATTCTGAATGGCTTACAGTAACGCGTAACCCTCACCTGCCTGTAAAATACCGGTCCCTTAGACTCGACCTTTATGGCAATAGCCAATATAAGAAACAAGGGCGACAGCAAGAGCAGCAGGAACAGAGATACCACTATATCAAAGATCCGCTTCATAAAAAGGCTAAATCCTTTTTTTCTCAGGATATCATAGTATCTGCGCACCTCATCTGTACGCATTTCGTCCGGAAGCTCATCCCACTTTCGCAACATCATTTTACATACTCTCTCACGATCTTTATATAATTTTCTATGATATAGTCTATCTCCTCATCTGTAAGACAGGTATGAAGAGGCAAGGTTATTTCGTTTGCAAAGTTTGCGTAAGCATTTGGGTAGTCCTTTATATCAAATCCCAAGCGCTTATACGCCGTATGCATAGGCAATGGCTTATAGTGCACATTGCAGGCTATACCCTGCTCTGCCATTTTTATTATAATCTCCCCACGCTGTACCGCATCTATTCCGGGAACACGGCTTATATACAGATGCCCTGAGGAAACGCTCTCGTCGGTATAATGCGGCAGCGTTCCTATTCCAAGCGCTTCAAAGGCTTTATCGTATCTTTCGATAATCTCTCTTCTTCTTTTAAGCATCTGGGGGTATCTTTCAAACTGCTTCAATCCAATAGCGGCTGCCACATCGGTCATATTGCACTTGTACCACGTGCCAACTATGTCGTATTCCCAAGCGCCGAGCTGAGTCTTGGCAAGAGCATCCTTACTCTGCCCGTGTAAAGAAAACAGCTGAAGCTGCTTATATATGTCGGCGTTATCAATTCCGGGGATATTTCTCCAAGTAAGTGCCCCGCCCTCTGCAGTAGTAAAGTTCTTTACAGCATGGAACGAAAATGACGAAAAGTCTGCCACACTACCTATCTTTTTGCCGTGGTACTCAGCGCCGAAGGAATGAGCAGCATCCGCCATTACAGCCACGCGTCCAAGCGCCTTCTGGATAGCTCCGTTAGCCTTGAAAAAGTGCTTCTTTCCTTCCACAATAGCAAATAGTCTATCGTAATCACAAGGCACTCCTCCGATATCCACAGGGATAATAGCCTTTGTTTTTTCATTTATAGCAGCCTCCAGAGCATCGTAATCCATCTCCAAGCTATCCTTTTGCGTATCTACCAAAACTATTTTTGCGCCTACGTGCTCTATTATGGATGCGGAAGCCGTGTATGTATATGCCGAGGTTATGACTTCGTCTCCTTCACCTACACCGAGCACTCTCAAAGCCATTTCGGCGCAAGCGGTCTGGGAGTTCAGACAAACGCACCTTTCAGTGCCTACCCACTCAGCAATCAACGACTCGAGCTTTTTAGTTCTTGGACCGGTCGTTATCCATCCCGAGCGTAGCGCTTCAGCCACATCTTGGATTTCAAGCTCACTTATATCGGGAGGAGAAAAAGGAATATTCATAGTACCGTACCTCTCTTTAAGCTTTTTCTTTTTGCGTTTCTGCCCTTTGATATTTCAAAAGGCGCATAAGACCCAATATTACTCATCTATTATATCATACAATACCATTCTTGTCAATGCTTTTTTGAAAAACGAGGGGCTTGTGACATTATTGCATTTTTTCAAAAAATATCCTTAAAGTGCTTGAAATTCCAACATTTTTACAGATATTTTCTAACTGTTAAAGGCTCGCTTCTTATCAGTCAAAAGAGCGGCCACATCATAGTGACCGCTCTTTGCTTTTTATTTGATTTATTCGACCTCTACCACACCGTTTTCTTTTATGGTAATAGTCATTCCGTCCTTGACGTAATCAAGAAATTCCTGTCCGAGGCAGTCTACCACGGGCATACTTACATCATCTACCCAAACGTCGGCGAGTATAGCTCCTGCCGCCGCGAGAGAGTCGATATGCTCAGAAAAGAGCATGCACGCAGGCTGACGCTTCATTGCGCAAGCGCAATAAAGAACCAAGCCACCTGTTGTGGAGCCTATGGTCATCGGCAGGCAAAGTGCCTTTCCAAGCATCTCCTTACCGTAAAGATCGGGGTTATTCTGGTCGCCGCAGGTCGCCTTTTTATCTCCGAACTGAAGCGCCTTCTGGAAAGAAGCCAGTGTATTAAGTCCACCGTGAGATACCAGCGCCTCTGCGCTTACAGTTCCCGGTGTAACTACTCTTCCTTGAAATTGTTTCATCAGTTGGCTCCTCCTTTCGTAATCTGCATCAATATCTCGTCATCGGTATAGTATCTGGACGTAGTATAAGTACGAAGCTTATTGGACGAGGTTATAACGGGCATCTTAGCGCAAAGCGGATTGTTCATATACATAAGTGGGCATATGTAAGAGGTTATAACCCCCGTAGCCTTAAGTCTTGCCGCATACTCGGTCTTTTCAAACTCGCGAAGCACCGCGGGAGAAGCTGTAAATACGGTAGGAATAACGACCTTCTTATTACCTGCCTCTGCCAAAGCGCTCTCTACCTTGTCCGTCCATGATTTGAGCTGTTCAAGGCTCATATGAGGACATCCCATAAAGCAAAGCTTGGGCTGTGCATCGGGATCCTTCCAGATTACGGGGTAATTCTTGTAAACTCTCTCGAGCTCAGCGTCGTCAACAACGTAAACCTGCGCACCCTCGGATATAAGCTTCTCTCCCTGCTCTACTGCCTCGGGGGTCAGATTTTCGATGTGGTACAGACCGACTGCACCGTTAGACGCGGTAGCCGCGCCAAAATCCTTAAGATACGTACAAGCCGCATCGTCAAGAGTATTCCCAAGCCACTTGTCAAGCCCCTTTATATAAGGCACCGCCTCCATTACCTTCATACCGATAGCGGAGCCGAGAAGCTGTGCCTCGGGCTTCTTGGTGGTCTTTATCTCAACTATCCACGTAGCCTTTCTTCCCTCGTCTGTGAGAAGCCCAAACTCGGGAACGTAACCCGCAATAGAGCCCATAATATCAATAATACCCGAGTTTCTGTTACAGCGAGCACCAAGCACTGAGTTAGCATACACTACCGCCGAGGACTCTGCCCAAGAAAGCACGTCGCCCTTCTTGGGCTTGTTGCCCACCTCATCCATATAGCAGGTACAAGTGAATGCATCGTCACTCTTAAGACCCAGCTCCTTAAGCTGACCCTCGTAAAACTCCTGAGTGGAGTACATAAACTTATTGAATATCAGCTTCTGTAAAAAGTTTGCGGGAACGTTTTTGTCCACAGGTCTGGGGTCAACAGAAAATTTCTGGCTCGATACCACTCCCGCATCTATAAGCTGCTGCATAAGCTCAAACACAGGTGTCATCATCTTAAGTCCAAAGGACGTAACGAGATGGTTGTATTCCGAGGTAACGGGAACCATACGCTCCGCGCCGAAGGCATCTCCGTACATAACGAGAGTCTTCATAACCTTAGCCATCACTTCACCACGCTCACCGTTAAGTATGGCTTGCTGTTCTTGTGTAAGATTCATCTTTACAAATTCCTTTCTTAAAGCTTCATTGCCACATCCCAAGCGCCCCAGATGACCGTACGGAGATTGCCTACCGCCGCCGCGTCACCTATAACGTGGATATTCTTTTTCTTTTTAGCCACAGGCGCAGGATTATATCCGACAGACATAATTACAGAGTCTGCGTCTATCTTGAATTCCTTGCCCTCCTTATCCTTGACTACAACACCGTCCTCGGTAACCTCGCACAAGGACGTTTCAAGATGCACGGGCACCTTGTTAGTCTTAAAGAAGTCACGGAGATAGCTTGTGTTAGCAAGGCATATACCCTTGGTGGTAATAAGGTCGTCCTGCATCTCGACGATAGTAGGCTTCTTGCCTTGGAGATACAGCTCATAGGCTATCTCGCATCCCGTAAGTCCGCCGCCGATAACCGCTACGTTTTCACCGACCTCGGCGTTACCGAGCAGGAAGTCGATTGCCTCAACCGCTCTATCCGCGCCCTTGACGGGTATTTTCTTTGCTACCGCGCCCGTAGCGACGATTATCTCGTCAGCGTCAAGTGCTTTTACGTCGGTAATCTCGGTATTCATCTTAACTTCAACAGGATGCTTCTTAAGCTCTCTTATGTACCACGCGATAAGCTCTCTGTCCTTTTCCTTAAAGGAAGGAGCCGCCGCGGCTATGAATACGCCGCCGAGCTTGTCGGTCTTTTCATAAAGAGTCACCTTATGACCGCGCTTAGCGCAAAGGATAGCAGCCTCCATACCGCCAATACCGCCGCCTATGACCGCGATATTCTTTACCTTCTTGGCAGGCTCTACGTAATACTTCTTAGACTGCATCGTTTCGGGATTGAGAGCGCAGCGGGAAAGACCCATGGTATCGGTCAGGTCCTGAGTATTCGCGTGTCCCTTTGAGGACGAGAAATTAAAGCATCCAGCATGGCAGCAGATACAAGGCTTGATATCCTCAAGTCTGTCCTCAATAAGCTTTGTGATCCATTCAGGGTCAACAAGGAACTGACGAGCGATACCCACTCCGTCTATAAGTCCGCCCTCTACCGCCTTGGCGCCTACGTCGGGCTCCATTCTTCCCGCGCATACTACGGGGATATCAACAAATTTCTTTATATGCGCAACATCCTCAAGGTTACAGTTCTGAGGCATATACATCGGGGGATGTGCCCAGTACCAGGAGTCGTAGGTGCCGTTATCGGCATTAAGCATATCGTATCCCGCATCCTGAAGATATTTAGCCGCTCTTTCGGATTCCTCCATATTTCTGCCCACCTCGGTATATTTCTCACCGGGCATAGCACCCTCGCAGAAGCCCTTCATCTTGGACTCTACGGAATAGCGCAGTGAAACGGGATAATCCTCTCCGCACTCCTCCTTAATAGCCTTTACTACCTCCGCTGCGAAGCGGTATCTGTTCTCAAAGCTTCCGCCGTAATCGTCGGTACGCTTATTAAAGAATTCTATGGCAAACTGGTCGAGAAGATATCCCTCGTGAACAGCGTGAACCTCTACTCCGTCAACACCTGCGTCTTTGCAGAGCTTTGCAGTCTTTGCAAACGCTTCGATAATTTCGTGAATCTGCTCTACGGTCATTTCGGGGCATTCGATATCAGGCGCCCAACGCGCAGGCTGAGGGGAGGGACAAGCGAGCTCGTGAGAGGTATCTATAATAGGCTTAACGATAGCTCTGGTAAATTTATTCTTATGTAAGGGCGCAACAAGCTCGGTTATAGCCCAAGAGCGTCCCATTCCCGCGGTGAGCTGAATGAACAGCTTTGCTCCCGTCTTATGTATCTCATCCATAAAGACCTTAAGCTCTTCAAACATTTTAGGGTTCTGCCAAAGCCACTTGCCCCAGAAGGTATCACGCAGAGGCGCAATGCCGGGGATAATAAGTCCTACGTTGTTATTGGCTCTTTCGATAAACAGCTTTGCCGCCTCCTTATCAAAGTGACATCCGCCAAGCTCGAACCAACCAAACAGTGATGTTCCACCCATGGGACACATTACGATGCGATTCTTTATCTCTACATCACGTATCTTCCAAGGCGTAAACAGCGCTTGATATTTAGGGTCCAAATTTTCCATAAAAAACTCCTTTCGATACACAAATATCATTACACACATCATTATACAACATTTTTGTTGATTAGTCAACCTTTTTGTCACATTTTCCATTTAGTAATAAAAGATAGGATTATGCAAAAATGAAAAGCACCTGTATAAAAACAAGTGCTTTCATTTATTATTCTGCCTCTTTCATCTCCTCGGAGCGTTCGGCATTCTGATTCACTTCCTCGGGGTCGTGATAGGTGGGGACCACCTTCTTCATTGCCTCTATCACCAAGGTGTGGTCAAGACCGTCCTTAGTAGCCTGAACAGCTTCTACCAAAGTAGCTATCTTTTGGTCTACCTCTTCTCTCGTATAGGGAGCGTCCGTCTCGATAAATATCATATCATTATCGGTTTTTTCAAGTGTTTCGGTCTTTATAAGCAGTTCCTCATAGAGCTTTTCTCCGGGTCTGAGTCCTATCTCCTCGATCTTGATATCCTCCTCGGGAACAAGACCGCTGAGCTTGATCATATTGACAGCAAGGTCATATATCTTAACAGGCTTGCCCATATCAAGAACAAAGAGCTGTCCCTTCTGAGCCATAGAGCCTGCCTGAATAACCAGCTGTGCCGCCTCGGGGATGGTCATAAAGTAACGTATTATGCGCTTATCCGTAAGGGTTATAGGACCGCCCTTAGCTATCTGGCGTCTGAACAAAGGAATAACAGAGCCGTTTGAGCCGAGCACGTTTCCAAATCTTACAGCCGCAAAGCAAGTATCTCCGTCGGTACGGCTTTGTACTATCATCTCACACATACGCTTAGATGCACCCATTATATTAGTGGGATTTACAGCCTTATCGGTAGAGATCATAATAAACTTCTCAACGCCGTAGCGCTCAGCCGCGTTTGCCGTATTGTAGGTTCCGATAACATTATTTTTAACCGTTTCGCAGGCATCATGCTCCATAAGCGGAACGTGCTTATGCGCCGCCGCGTGGAATACCACATTGGGTCTGCACCGACTGAATATAGCGTTGAGTCTTTCGGGGTCTCTGACCGAGGCAATGAACACCTCAAGGTCAAGACGCGAGCCGTATTCAAGTCTCAGCTCCTGCTGTATATCGTAGGCATTGTTCTCATAAATATCAAGTATTATAAGCTTCCTAGGCTTACATCTCGCTATCTGCCTGCAAAGCTCGCTTCCGATAGAACCGCCGCCGCCTGTAACGAGAACCACCTTGTCCTTGTAATACTGCAAGGAACGGCGGTTGTTTATGCTCATAGGCTTGCGGAAAAGAAGGTCCTCTATTCTGAATTCACGAAGAACTCTTCTTCCCTTGCTTTCATCCTCGTCCATATCACGTACGGGAGAATCGTAGAGCTTTATCTTACATCCTGTCTTGCTGTAAAGATGATGGATGTGCTTGATAGCCTCACTGTCAAGCCCGGGCATCGCTACGAATATTTCCTGTATAGGCATAGAACGGATAGTCTTTACGATATCCTTATCCTCGTGATAAACCCTGATGCCGCTTATATAGCTTCCCTTCTTTGACGCATCCTTATCTATAAAAGCGATAGGATTGTAGCTGGAGGTCTTACTTGCGATAAGCTCATCCGCAAGAAGCGCTCCTATCTGACCCGCTCCAACGATAGCTACATTTATCTTGTGGCTGTTGGGCTCATCCGATAATTTGTTTCTGTATTTATACAGCAAACGGTAAGCGTATCTTGAGAGAAGCGTCAGCAAGCAGAAAAGCGACACTACGATAATGTAATACCAAATCTTTATATCCTGTCTTACGATAGCGAAGATAGCTATTGCCACAATTCCTGCAAAGGCATCTGAAAGTATTGCCGTAAGATATGCCTTGGTATAGGTGTAGCGCCAGACGTTTCTGTAGAAATTAAACACACACCTAAATGAGAATACCAATATGAACAAAATGATAAAATTCTTCAAAAACTCAGGAAGATTATCGAGATTCAGCGTATTGTCAAGCTTAACTCCCAATACGTAAAGCATATTTACAAACAGGAAGCAAAGTATATCAAATAAGAAAAGCAAAACCTTTCTCGACTTAAAAAACATCATCTTTATCAATTCTCCTTTTGGTGGTCTTAGCAGTTGCCGAAAGTCAAAGCTATTCTTTAATCTTACTATTTATCACCTAACAAATTCGACAGATAACAACATATTACTTTAATTGTACCATTTATTTTACCTTTTGTCAAGTATTTATAACAAACTTGCGCTCTTGAACGTATGGAGGCTATATCTCTATCTCCACTCCGTTCACGGTAACACCGTTATCCGCTCTTATAAGAATATACTTTGCTCCGTCAATAATTCTCGCTTCAACCATATCCGCGCTGTCCGCATTCACCTTAACGGTTACCTCGGGAGTGCTTACCGTTATCTGCCTTGGAGAGCTTATATTTGAAGGAGGTATGGTAGCGTCCGCGCCAAATCTCTCGTCAAACTTTTCTTCAAATGCCTCTATCTTTTCCTCTGTGACACCGCAGTAGCGGAGCATATCGCCCGCCTCGCTCTTATCTATTACGAGTGGCTCCTCAAGCTTTTCGCTTTTGTGCTCGGATATCTTATGGTTAAGCTGACTGTTGACCGAGCGAACAACTCTCAGACTGCACTCCTCTGCCACAGTCTCCTTAAGAATATCTCCAAAGGTATCCTTCTGCTCCTTTGCGGGCATTGGCAGCTCGTTGCAGAACAGAGCATCCACCAGCTCCTGATGGCTGTCCTCAAGACTCCTTGTATAATACAGAGCCTTATATATATTGGTCTTTTTATCCTCAAAGCAAGGGAACATAAAGCCCAGCTCCGCTCTTCCCAATACCGTATCGGAGCATATACTTCTGAAGCATTTGCCTGGTATGTAATAGCTCATAGTAGGCTTGCCCTCTTTTATAGGGCATACGGCGCATATAATGTATGAAAATACCGATACCGACTCGCTTTCCTTCTCACCGTCCGAGCCGTAATCAAACACATCATGCTTGTCGTGCGCCATAAGTATCAGGTAATTGCCTTCCATCTCAAGATTATCTATTATTTTTTTGTAAAGCTCCTGCCTCAAAGTCTCATTTTTTAGTTCGCTTCCCCGAAGCTCTGATATAAGTCTGTATTCTTCACTCTCGTTTATCTGAGCGGTTGTAAATTCTATATCAAGAAGATTTCTTCCCATATTTCCCGAAAGCACCTTTTTCAGAACCGTGAGCATTCCCTGGGCATCATCCTGAGTCATTGTTCCGAGACTTTGGTCAAATTCGGATATAATCTCCTTTTGCTCGTTAACAAAGCAGCCGCACACTCGGCTTATATTGCTTCTGTCTGCGCGGTATCTTCTGCGTATCTCGGCTATTTCGTTCTGTGTCATTTTTTACTCCTTATTTACATTTTCCATATATTTATTCAGGTCACAAATACTCACACTTAGCATTTCCCAAAAAACTCAAATTAATAGTCTTAGCTGTATTCTTCACACTACGCTCTTGAGCGTGACTTTGATTATACCACATTTCAAAACTTTTTTCAACCTTTTTTGAATAGTCCTGTTCCTTTGGGGCAAACTTTAAAAAAAGAAATATAAGTAAGGAGCTATTATGTCCGAGCAAAATTCAAAAACGGTAACCAAAAAATTTCTTGATTCTCTATACAAAAACGTAAAGATGGGAGCCGATTCCATCATAGACCTTATGCCCAAGGTCAAGGACAAGGGTATGCGTGAGGAAATGACAGCGGAGCTGGAGCGATATGAAAAATTTGCCACGAGCATACGTGATATTCTCTTCAAGGCGGGTGACGAGCCCAAGGAAGAAAGCTTTATGGCAAAGGCTATGACCAAAATGGGAATAGAGATGAACACAATGATGGATTCGACCACCAGTCATATAGCGGATATGATGATACAGGGTGCTACTATGGGCGTCACCGACACCACAAAGCTTATCCGCGAGTATGAGAACACAGCTTGCTCCGAGGAAGCTCTCGCTCTCGCTCGAGAGACCGTAAGATACGAAGAAGAAAGTATAGAAAGACTTAAGAAGTTTTTATAAGAAAAGGCTGTTGCAGATTTTTTGCAACAGCTTCTCTTTATACTATTACTACAACAGTTTCCTTGTTATTCTTTCTGGCGTATTCTATGGTATGCTTAGTCCCTTTAGATATCCCGTCCCACACTACCAACACCTTGTCGGCAATATCCACCATTTTGTCGTTACGCTTCAGGGGCGCGCCCCTTTTATAAAGTCCGTACTGAGCGCGAAGTATCAGCTTTGACATTCTGTGCTCATCAGCATATTTTTCAGCAATCGTATCAATTCCCCCTGCCCCGCCCGAAATTATAAGCTCGGTATCTTGCGGGATATACGGTGACAAATCAAAATCGGTTATACTTCTCGACCCAACTATTAAAAGCTTCATTATTCGTACCTCTTTTTATATATTTATATAATCATATACTTAATCAATAGAATTGTCAATAGGCTATATAAATATTAGAATATATATTGGAAAGAGGTGATATCGTTGATAAAATTAACACTTGACCGTTATTTAAACGAAAACAACATAACAAGATATGAGCTGTCAAAAAAATCCGGAATTACTTTTCCTATCATAGATAACTACTACAAAAACAAAGTTGTTCGCTATGACAGCTACGTATTGGATAGAATATGTAACGCCCTGCACTGTGAACTGTGCGATATTATAGAATATACGCCTGATAATTGACATGGAAAAACAGAGCTGCCGCGCTATAAGCGCGGCAGCTCTGTTTTTATTTACCCACACAAAATCTTGAAAATATCTCGGAAACTATTTCTTCGCCTATTTCTCTTCCGTCCACCTCACCGAGGGCTGACATAGCGCACTCCACTCCTACACAGCAGGCATCAAGCGACATACCCATATTCATATCACGGATAGTACGCTCTAAAATGTCACTCGCCGACCTTAATGATGCATACTGTCTTGCACCTGTAACCACAGCATCGTTTGCCATATCTATCTCTCCGTCGATAAACATTTCCTCTACGGCTTCTTGGAGAGCGTCAAAGCCCTCTCCCGTCAGCGCTGAGACCTGTATTACACGGTGAAATCCCTCACACAAGGCTGACATATCACTCACACCCACATCCGATTTGTTTATCAAGGCTATACAGGGAACATCCATCTGCTTTATCCTGTCCGCGAGAGCGAAATCCTCTGGAAGCGGCTCTCTTGAGCCGTCAAACACCGCAAGTATCAAGCCAGCCTCGCTGATTTCGCGCAATGAACGCTCTATTCCTATGCTTTCCACCTTGTCTTCGGTTTCACGTAAGCCCGCGGTATCGCAAAGCAAAAGCGTTGCCTTTCCCATAACCGCCGCCTCACGAAGCACGTCGCGGGTAGTTCCCTCTATATCCGTAACAATCGCCGCGTCGTATCCGAGTATGCGATTGTATACCGAGCTTTTTCCCGCGTTTGTTCTTCCACAGATAACAGTAGGTATTCCCTCGTTCACCGCTCTTCCCGTTCCGTAGGTCGCCGAAAGCTTGTTTATCTCAATAAGTACGCCTTGCAATTCTCCAATCATCTCATCGCGGCTCATATCCGATAGGTCCTCCTCGGGAAAATCTATCACCGCGTATATGCTACTGAGAACTCGCAGAAGCGCACCGTAAAGCTCGTCCATCTTATCTGAAAGTCTGCCTCTCATTCCGCTTCGGGCAAGTGTAAGCTGACTCTCGCTTTTTGCTTCAAGCAATGAACCAAGTGCCTCTGCCTCCGTAAGCTTCATCTTGCCGTGCACAAAAGCCCTGCGGGTAAATTCTCCCGCCTCAGCCGCACGCGCGCCCGCCAGAAGAACAGCCGACAGCACCCTTCGGGTAACGAGTATTCCCCCGTGGCAGGTTATTTCTACCGTATCCTCCCCTGTAAATGAATGGGGGGCTCGGAATACCACTGCCATTCCGTCATCCACGCTGTTATCTTCCCCATCGGGCATAAATATCTCTCCGTACACCATTTTCCCGTGAGAAAGCTCGGACAGTCTTTTCTTAGAAGCAGGGCGAAAAACTCTGTCCGATATATTTATCGCGTCCGCTCCCGATATACGTATCATAGCAACTCCGCCCTTACCGTAAGGAGTGGAAACGGCAGCAATCGTGTCTAACAAATTCATAGCGTCACCTTCATAGAAAAATTAAAAGGCTACCGCAGACGCGATAGCCTTTTTGCATACGAGATTACTCAGCAGCCTCAACAGCAGCCTCAAGCTCTTCAGCGTCCTCACCGTCATCGATAACGAGGTCGCAATCGTCGCACTCGTCAAGAAGATCGTCGCAATCGTATACGAGATCCTCAGTGTACTTCTTGATCAGCTTGTAAACAACAAAAGCGATTGCGCTTGCAGCAGCAACAACAGCAACTGTTATAGCAATGATCTTACCGTAATTGGTCTTCTTTTTCTTGAAAAAGCTAAACATATTCGTTCCTCCCTTTTATATTTACTTATGAGTTTTCTTTATCTTCGCAAAGAATACACTTCTTAAGTATAGTATATCATATTTTTGAAAAAATGCAATAAAATTTTTTATTTTTTTCAATTTATTCATATTTATTTTTTGCAAGTCAAATTTATTGTCGAAAAAGCGGAGAGTAAATCCGCAAGCAAGTAAAAAAAGTGAAATTTTTTTCGTATAGTACTTTCATAAAAACAAAAAATCTGTTATAATATATTGGGTAATATCTTTTTCGGAGGCAATATGACATATAACGAGATATGTAACGCTCTTGCGGGCGCTGAAATTGAAAATAACCGCGGCGAGGCATCTATGCTTATATGCCGCTTTTGCAATATAAATAAAGCCGACCTTCTGCTGAAGCATGATGAGGATTTTCAAAGTCCCGAGCTTGAAGCCGCGGTAAAAAAACGCTGTGAGCACTATCCTCTCCAGTATATTCTCGGATATTGGGATTTCTGCAACGAGACTTACAGGGTAAACGAAAATACTCTTATTCCCCGTCAGGACACCGAAAAGCTTGTAGAGCTTGCAATAAGGCTTATCCCCGACAACGCGAGGATAATAGATTTGTGCACAGGCAGCGGATGCGTTGCCATCTCCACCCTTGCCGCACGCAAGGACTGCCGCGCCGTGGCGGTTGACCTTTTCCCCGCGACTCTTGAGGTCGCCCGAGAAAACGCCGAGCTTAACGGCGTGGGAGATAGAATGGGCTTCCTTGAGCAGGACGTGCTTTCTCCCGAATTTATGAATGGTCTTGGAACCTTTGATTGCATACTGTCAAATCCGCCTTACATAGAAACTCACCAAATACCTCTTCTTGACGAGGAGCTTTCCTTCGAGCCCGAGGCGGCTCTTGACGGCGGAGATGACGGTCTGGATTTTTATCGCGTGATAATCTCTCAATACGGTGCGTACCTGAGCAAGGACGGAATAATGCTTCTCGAAATAGGATGCGACCAAGCGAAGTCGGTAGCCGCAATTGCCGCAAGCGCTGGAATGCGCTGTGAGATATTCAAGGATTACGGTGGAAATGACCGCGTTGCCTATCTTAAATTTTGCCCCTCTAAGGCAGATGGTAATCCCTCCAAGGATATTGCGACGAGCATAGGAATATAATTATCTTACATTTGGATTGCAAAGGAGATAACTGTTTTGAATATTGTTGTTCTCGCAGGCGGGCTCTCGCCTGAACGCAACGTGTCTCTTTCGTCGGGAAGTCTGATTTCGGCAGCTCTCCGAAGAAAAGGACACAGCGTGCTTATGATAGACGTTTATGAAGGAATAGAAAATATAGGTGATTCTCCCCTGTCGCTATTCACTAATGTGGGAGAGGATACGAGGTGCGTAGGTTCAACCGCGCCATCGGCTGATGAGCTTGAAAAAATACGCCGAGCTAACAAAAACAGATGCGAGCTTATCGGTCCAAACGTGCTTACTCTTTGTAAGCTCGCCGACGTGGTCTTTCTCGCACTCCACGGAGATATGGGAGAAAACGGTCAGCTTCAGGCAACACTTGACGTTTTCGGCATAAAATACACGGGAAGCGGATACATCGGAAGCTTGCTTGCCATGAATAAGGATATAGCCAAAAAGCTTATGAGGCAGAGCGGTGTCATGACTCCCGATTGGGTAAAGGTAGATACCTCTGACAAGGATTACAGCATAAATGAAATCGCCGATAAAATAGGATTTCCCTGCATAGTCAAGCCCTGCTCCTGCGGCTCCAGCGTGGGAGTATCAATGGCAGATAATATCACAGAGCTTACTCAGGCGTTAAAGGCTGCCGCGGATTATGAAGCAGAGGTGCTTGTGGAAAAAAGAATATTCGGTCGGGAGCTTACTCAGGCGTTTATAGACGGCAAGGCGCTCCCTCCCGTTGAGATAATTCCAAGATGCGGATTTTACGATTATGCGAACAAATATGTGGCAAACGCTACCGAGGAAATATGCCCCGCTTCCCTTAAAGAAAATATAAGAACAAAGCTGGACAGCATAACAGAAGCCTGCTTCACAGCGCTATGTCTTGGGGACTATGCCAGAATAGATTACATACTCGACAAGGACGGTAACTTCTGGTGTCTTGAGGCGAACACTCTCCCCGGTATGACCCCTACCAGTCTTATGCCCCAGGAAGCGGCTGCCGTAGGCATAGATTACGATACCCTTTGCGAAAAATTGTCATTGATGGCTTATAACAAAAATAAGCGTAACTGAATTTAAGAATAAAAGCCGAGAAATTTCTCGGCTTTTTATGTTATATAGAGTAAAATTCACTTGACATATCTCAATAAATCTGCTATAATACTTAGGTGCTGTGAGTTTATTGAATATTTCGGGGTGTGGCGCAGTTGGTAGCGCGCGACGTTTGGGAGCAAGACACCGCCCCCTCATTATGAAATCCCGAAAAACGCCAAAAAGCCTTACAAACACTGACTTTTTCGGCACTATACTCTCTTTCAAAATCGCTGTGAAAAGCGGTTTGACCACATGTTTGACCACTTACGGAAAAACCGTGAAAAATTGAATAATTTCATCATTTCGGGGTGTGGCGCAGTTGGTAGCGCGCGACGTTTGGGACGTCGATGCCGCAGGTTCGAATCCTGTCACTCCGACCAAAAATCACAGATGAGGCTTGCCCTCGTCTGTGATTTTTTTGCTTGATGTGTCGATTTGAACCTATTTTGCGGAGCAAAATGCAGGTTCGCATACCTCGCCTGAAGATCGACAAGCTCGCTTGTCAGGCGTAAGGCGCGGGTATCACGGAGCGAAGCGAAGTTACCCTGTCACTCCGACCAAAAATTGTGCTTTATGCACCAAAAATCAGTCCTTTTCGCAAGATTAGGACTGATTTTTTGTTTATTATCTCCAACCCATTCCCTCGCCAAAAGACCACAATTTTTTGCCCAAACGCTATGTTTCAGCACAAGACACCGGTTTTGCGCATTTATTACGGGCGTCTTGGGAGTATTTTTTGAAAATTCCTTTTCTTTGCTTACTGCGATACAATTTTGAAGGGCTGACGATTGCTTTCGCCAGCCCCTTGTGTGTATTGTTCTCCACGATAAATTGGACTTTGTTTATGTAGCTACTTTACGCAAGTTTCTTTTTTGTTGCGATCTGTATGATACGAAGAATGGAGGGACACAGTATAATATTGAGAACAAGCTCAATAATAAAATTCAGATCTGCCAAGCCGAAGATCAGCATTCCAATACCAACGCCATTCTCCCCAGCTAAACTAACCAACTCATCCCAAATGAATAAATAGCATCCAAGCACGAATATTCCACTATTGAGCACGGGAGCAACAACGGCTGAGCAAGTAACCGCGCCTATGGGATGTTTCCCAGACAATACTTTATAAACTATTCCGGCTACAAATCCCGCAACAAGACCTTTTACGAGTAGTGTCGCTACACATCCTACAGGACTATATGCTAAAAAAATACCTGCCTCCGAAAATGCCAAAATATTCGGTATGACTGTCAGCCACGCGCCTACGAGGGGACCGCATAATGCACCGCCAATAATTACAACCGGGAGGACAAGCGTTATAGATGCTCCGAGAATCGGAATTTTGATAAAGCTTAATGCTGTTGCAAGCGCGGTCAAAAGACCTACGAGAGCCAGCTTTTTGATTGATTCTTGATTAAATTTGCTTCCTTTCATTGTCTTTCTCCTTTGGCATTACGCTTAATTATCCAAATGCTCAAAAATCTTCTGCCATACAGCATCATCTTGAGCAGTCATTCTTTCCCAATCATATGAAGCTACGAACTGTGCCTTTTCTTCCCTCGACACATTCTTTTTACGCGCGAATTTGGCTCTCGCTTCACTGAATTCACCAAGATACTTTACAGCGTCCTCTGTATAGTTAGGATTGTGCCCTTTGTTTTTAACAAAAAGGAAATCCACGTTCTCTCTGCCTTCAAGTCCTGATTTTAGAATATCGTAGTGATTACGGCGGCACATCTGATCGTTCTCCGAATAGATCAAGAGTGCTTTCGTTTTGGAGTTCTTCAAGGTTTCTATTGCATTGAACTCAACAAATCTTGGATTCGACTCTTTTTCAAGCGCAAGGATCGCCTTGCGATATCCCTTCATGATGCCCGAAAAGAAAGTGCTGATCATTTCCTCTACCGAAACAAAGCCGCACATTGCAACGATATGCGAAATCTCGGGGTGAAGAGCTGTAATATTCAAGGTGGAGAATGCGCCCCAGCTATGCCCCATAACAGAAATATCGTAGGATGCAAAACGCTCGTCGGCTTTTAACATCGTTATGCAATCGTTCAGGTCACAGAGAGACTGAGCAAGTCCATTAGGGGATTTACCGCCTGAGTTCATACAGCCCGTATGATCGTAGGCAAATACCTTGTATCCGTGTTTACAGAGCTTTTCGATCTCCTTCATATAGGCAAGGTGACCGCCTCCAAAGCCGTGGTCAAATACGATGAGTCTGTCGGAAATGGCATTGTCATATTCATAGAACCAACCGCAAAGCGTGTGACCTGCTGATGCCTTAAAGCGTTTTGCTTCAACCTTCAAATCGGGATAATCTTCCGAACAGAAGTAAAAGACAGTTTCAACATCATCACATCTTGTGTGCATCATGCCCTTATACATATTCACAACTTGTTTTTCGAAAATCATAGTATTTTCTCCAATTTCGCATTCATATTAGTCATTTGTTACTTAATACAAACAAATTCTTATTTATCGGTGAGTTTATTATATCACATTTTTGTGAATATTTCAACCGTTCAAAGCTATAAGGGCTGACAATTTTCTGTTGTCAGCCCTTATACGTTACGCATTCGCCCTCTTTTTTATCACGGCGATTTCTTTTTTCATTTGCTTTATCAGCTACGCGAGCTTTTCCTCGCATTCCTCTCGTGTCTTTGCGTATACATTCTTGGATATGCGTTTGCCGTTGCATGGTGCCGGCGATATGGCTGTAGATGTTCAGCGTGGTCTCCGAGCGTATCTGACCTATCATAGCGGAGAGCGTTTTAATATCCATGCAGTTCTCTAACGCCATCGTAGCGAATGTCTGCCGTAGGTCGTGGAAGCGTATGATTTCTGTCTGCGTTAGCACCTGCAATGTTAGCTATCTTATTTTTAATTTTGCTTGACAGCTTTTCATTAAGATAATCCACCATATCGAGCATAAGCGGATAGGTTTCGGGGTCATACTCAACGTCCAAATGCCAGAGCTGCGACATCGGTCATTACCAAACCCATACCGCATCCCATAATGATTGCGCTTATGCTGCCAAATACGTACGCAAACACGTTTGCGGGCGCTTCACCTTGGCATCAAGCCCACGAAGTGCATCAAGTTCTGAGGGCTGCTTTTCCATATACTGTGTGCGAGTCCTTTGCGCCATAAACTGTTGATCGTTCTTGTTCATATATTACCTCGCTGGTTGTGATTTTCTGGTTTTATTATAACAAGGTTTTTTGATTTTTTTATAAATTGTTTGCGTTTTGTTAATCATTATTTTTCTTATGTTTTATAAAAATATTATCCCCTTAGAGTAGGAGCTGTGTTCCTGAGGACACAACTCCAGTTCTATTCGCCTTTGGCGAGTGATATTGCTACGCAGTGATATTCGGCTCACGCCGAGTGATATTCGCTACGCCAGTTTCAGGCGGCGAATAGAATATCACTTCAAGGCAACGCCTTGAAATATCACTTTTGCAAAGCAAAATATCACGCTATCGAAGATAGCATATCACTAAAAGCTATCGCACTTACTCACCACCCAAAGTGGCTGTGCAACAGAAAATAGCCGATACAGAAATAAATCTATATCGGCTATTTTACTGTCTTTTAGAACCCGATGCATAGACACCCGAATTTTCTCAGGACCACACTAAGGGGATAAATCAGTATTACACAGGATTTTCTGTTTTGCTTTAATTCTAACTTCTCTTCTCTGCCAAATATTCCTCGGCAAAATGTACCGCTACGGCGCCGTCGGAAGCCGCTGTAACTATCTGTCTGACATTCTTTGTTCTCACGTCACCAACGGCAAAAACTCCTTCAATTTTGGTTTTTGTGGTTTCGTCAGCCACGATATATCGGTTTTCATCAAGGTCAAGCTGCCCCTCGAACATATCCGATGCGGGTGAGCGACCTATACTGATAAACAATCCGTCCACAGACAGCTCTGAGCGGTTGCCATTCTTTACGTCCTCTATTGCAATGCCGCTTAGCTTTCTGTCAAACAGAAGCTCACTTACACGGCTGTTCCAGAGAAACTCCACGTTTTCCGCCTTCATAAGCGGCTCGTGATATATCTTGGTAGCCCTGAGCGTATCTCTGCGGTGTATAAGATATACCTTTTTGCAAAGACGGGAAAGTATCATTGCGTCAGCAGCCGCAGAGTTTCCTCCGCCCACCACCGCGACCGTCTTGCCTCGAAACATCATTCCGTCGCAAGCGGCACAGTAGCCTACTCCTCTGCCTATAAGCTCATTCTCGTGCTCTATACCCAAGTGCTTATGGGTTGCTCCGGTAGCAATGATAACTGTTTTCGCCAGAACTTCTCCGCTATCTGTATTTATCCTTTTCGGGCAGGCGGTAAGCTCTACCGAAAGCACCTCGGTCTGTCGGGTAATTGCCCCAAATCTTTCAGCGCCCTTCTTCATTTTTTCTCCCAAGGAGAACCCGTCTATTCCCTCGTCAATGCCGGGATAATTTTCAATAATTTGCGTCTCGGTCATCTGACCGCCCGCGCTGAACTTTTCGAGCACAAGGGTGTCAAGTCCCGCTCTTGCGGCGTAAAGCGCCGCCGTATAGCCCGCAGGACCTCCTCCGATAATTACGGTGTCAAATACTCTGTTATCCATCTTTATTTAAGCATAGCAAGTATCTGTGCTTCGGGAAGCGCACCTACCGATGCATTCACTACCTCGCCGTCCTTTACAACAAAAAGAGACGGAATGCTCATTACCTCAAATCTTTCGGCAAGCTCGGGCTCCTCATCCACGTTTACCTTACACACCTTATACTCGGAATGCTCCTCACCTATCTTTTCCACGATAGGCGACAGCATACGGCAGGGTCCGCACCAGCTTGCGAAAAAATCAAGAAGCACGGGGCGGTCGCTTTTTATAACCTCTTCTTCAAAATTATTTTTATTTACCAAAACAACTGACATTTTATTATCCTCCTATCTTACGTCTTTCGTTTTATTTTAACACAAGAAGCCTCCCATTATGAGAGGCTTCCTTGTATAATCAATAATTTTCCGCGTGAACCTCAAAATAGCTCTGAGGATGCGCGCAGGTAGGACAAAGCTCGGGAGCCTTTGTACCAACAACGATATGACCGCAGTTTCGGCACTCCCATACCTTTACCTCGCTCTTTTCAAAAACAGCCGCCGTTTCAACGTTCTTGAGAAGCGCACGGTACCTCTCTTCATGGTGCTTCTCAATAGCAGCTACCAGACGGAACTTCTTAGCAAGCTCAACAAAGCCCTCTTCTTCTGCGGTCTTTGCAAAGCCCTCGTACATATCGGTCCACTCATAATTTTCTCCGTCTGCGGCGTGTCCAAGGTTATCTGCGGTATTTCCTATACCGTTCAGCTCCTTAAACCACATTTTTGCGTGCTCCTTTTCATTATCGGCAGTCTTGAGGAAGAGCGCAGATATCTGCTCATATCCTTCCTTCTTTGCTACCGACGCGAAATATGTATATTTATTTCTCGCCTGTGATTCACCCGCAAAGGCAGCCTCAAGATTCTTTTCGGTCTGTGTTCCCGCGTATTTATTTGCGGGTGCTTCTATTATCTCCTCAAACTTATCTCCCTTTACCTTACAAATAGGGCATACAGGCTCCGCGCCGTTTTCTACCTCAAAAACAGCTTTACATACCTTACATCTAAACTTTTTCATAGCTTATCTCCTTTTTATATATTTTTTAAAGACATACATCCTCTGTTTTTATTATATCACCTTTAATATAAGATTTCAATATTATTTTTAATTTTAGCAATAAAAAAACAGCCCTCGGCTGTTAAATGCACAAATAGAGAAATGACCCTTGACTGCAATTTCTTCACACTGCAATCAAGGGTCACTTCTGTTCACTCTTGATATCTAACATCTTTCTTAATCCTCGCTTTCCTCGTCTACCCTTTACTACGTCTACTACATCCCTCAAACACTCAAAATCCAATTCTCTAAGGAGAATACCCTTTGTTTTTCTTGTATGCTTCTGCTGTAAAAGGCGATATTTCCAACTTCTCTGCCGCGTCACTTTTTCGTCCCGATTTAAATTCGCCGTCCTAAGCTTTTTAGTAACCTAAGAGAGCTACATCTATGTTAAACTCCTCACTCACATCATCACCGATATACGGAACGCTTTTTCGTGTTTTATTTACACCTGCCTCGAAGTTTCGTATTCACTTTTTCATTGGAGTGTACCGTCCTGTTCTTCTTTTAACACTTCAGGTTGATTTCCTTGCCTACTTCGTTTTTGAGTGGTCAACTTAATTTCCCATTGGCCCGTACCATCCTTTCTGGCTTTATTATAGCATACTTTTTTTGCTTTTGCAAGATGGTATTTTGTACAAAGTTTATAAATATTTTTTGTTTATTGTATGGAAATTGGTGATTATGACTGTTAATTTATTGATAAAGTATTGACAAGCCCTTTTGTCTGTGATATAATAGATATGTTGTGTGGCACAGAACAGCAAAAAAAGCAGCCTTGAACCGTCAAGACTGCTTTTCTCTTTTTATTCATTTACTGTGCTGCGTCAACTATTGCAGTAAACTTCTTTGCAACCAGAGAAGCGCCGCCTATAAGACCGCCGTCAACGTTGGGCTTTGCAAGAAGCTCAGCAGCATTTGCGTCGTTCATAGAGCCGCCGTACTGAACGGTAACAGTCTCAGCCACCTCAGCACCGTACACCT
>CAJGCD010000020.1 GCA_904501715.1 uncultured Clostridia bacterium | reverse complement strand
ATTATCAAAAACGGCTTTGCGGTGCTTTATATGATAGCGCAAAGGCTTGTGTGGTACAGCGAAAGTCAGGGCTACCTTGTGGGCTCGCAAGGCTCTGTGGGCTCGTCCTTCGTTGCAACTATGGCGGGTATATCGGAGGTAAATCCTCTGCCGCCTCACTATTATTGCCCCAAATGTCAGTATTCGCATTTCTTTACCGACGGAAGCGTTGGCTCGGGCTTTGACCTTCCCGATGAATATTGCCCCAACTGCAAGACCAAGCTTAACGCGGACGGACACGACATACCCTTTGAGACCTTCCTTGGATTTTACGGCGATAAATCTCCCGATATTGACCTTAATTTCTCGGGTGACGTTCAAGGCAGAGTGCATAAATATACCGAGGAGCTTTTCGGAGCGGAAAACGTGTTCAGAGCGGGAACGCTTGGAACTCTTGCAGATAAGACCGCATACGGATTTGTGGCGAAATACTTTGAGGGCAAGGGTGTAAGCATAGGAAAGGCCGAAATGGAGCGCATAATCCAGAATTGTGTGGGTGTTAAGCGCACCACGGGACAGCACCCGGGCGGTATAATCGTTGTACCAAGAGAGTATGAGGTCTATGACTTTACGCCCGTTCAGCATCCCGCTGACGACCCCAACTCGGATATAGTAACCACTCACTTTGCGTTTTCATATCTTCACGACACCATACTTAAGCTTGACGAGCTGGGACATGATATTCCAACCAAATACAAGTGGCTTGAGAAATTCTCCGATACAAGCGTTATGGACGTTCCTATGAACGACCCCGCTGTATATGAGCTTTTCCATTCAACCGAGCCCTTAGGTATAAAAGCCGAGGATATAGACGCGCCCATAGGTACCTTCGGACTCCCCGAATTCGGTACTCACTTCCTGCAACAGGTGCTTGTTGACGCAAAGCCCAAAAACTTTGCCGACCTGCTTCAGATTTCGGGACTTACTCACGGTACGGGAGTGTGGCTTGGAAATGCTGACGAGCTTATAAAGGCGGGAATATGCGATATTTCAAAGGTTATCGGATGTCGTGATAACATAATGAACGACCTTATCCGTTACGGCGTTGAGAACGCTATGTCATTTAAAATAATGGAGAGCGTCAGAAAGGGTAAAGGACTTACCCCCGATTGGGAGCAGGCAATGCGTGACCACAATGTTCCCGAGTGGTACATCGACTCCTGCAAGAAGATAAAATACATGTTCCCGAAGGCTCACGCGGCGGCATACGTTATGTCGGCTATACGTCTTGGATGGTACAAGGTACATATACCTATAGCCTTTTATTGCGCTATGTTCACGGTTGCCCCCGGTGGCTTTGATGCCGCAATAGTCGGCAAGGGAAGAGCTAACGTTGTTTCTACTATCAAGGATATCGAGAAACGCGGAAAGGAAGCATCGCCCAAGGAGATAGCCTCCATCCCCTCATTGCAGTTGGCAAATGAGTGTATGGCAAGACGTATAAAATTCTTGCCCGTGGATATTGAGAAATCTCATTCGTATGCCTTTGTGCCTGAAAACGGAGCTATAAGAATGCCTTTCTCAGCGCTTGGAGGACTTGGCGAAAATGCAGCGGCAAACATACTTGCGGCAAGGGAAGAGGAAAAATTCTTCTCGGTAGAAGACCTGCAAAAGCGCGCTAAGCTTACTAAGAGCGTTATCGAAGTGTTAAGACAAAACCACGCCCTCGATAACCTCAACGAAACCGACCAGCTTTCAATGTTCTAAACAATCAAAATGCCAAGAGGTCTCTCTTGGCATTTTCTGTATATTAAAGCATATTTATAATATAAGGCTCAGCCTAAAACAACGTCCAAAATCATCATAAAGGAAAAGCCTGCGGAGAAACAGATTACCCCAATGTTAGAGCCTTCGTTTTTAGTGATTATAGGACTTAGCTCCTTTATCACGGCATATATCATAGCGCCTGCCGCAAAGCCCAGAAGGTAGGGAAGCAAGGGCAGAACCAAGGACAGTGCGAGAAGCGTGAAGAATGCCCCCACAGGCTCTATTACTCCCGATAAGAAGCCGTAGAAAAAAGCCTTTGATTTTTTCATACCGCTGCTCGCCAAGGGCATAGAAACTATTGCGCCTTCGGGAAAATTCTGTACCGCTATCCCCAGTGATAAGGCTAACGCTCCGCTTATATCAAGGTTACCCTGAGAAAGCATTGCGGCGTAAACCACACCCACAGCCATTCCCTCGGGCAGATTGTGCAAGGATACGGATGTAACCAGCATACGGTTTTCGTTTAATTGGCCTACCTCAGAGGCAAGACTTGGCTCGGGTAATATTTTGTCCATCAAAAGTAAAAACAGTACCCCGAACCATAGACCGCTTAAGGCGGGTATAAAAGATAATACCCCCATTCGTACCGAACTTTCGTATTCCATTGCGGGTATAAGTAAGCTCCATACGGATGCCGCTATCATAACCCCCGCGGCAAATCCGCTTATAGCCTGCTTCAAGCTGCTTTTCAGCCCTTTGTTCATAAAGAAAACGCAGGCTGCTCCTAAAGTAGTTCCTATGAATGGAAGCATTATTCCAAAAAATATCTTTAAATACATCAAAGCACCTCCAAAGAACAATTACAATGACAGTTATTGATAATATATGTTTTTCAGAGGGCAGTCGTTACATAAAAAAGGGAGCTGAAATCAGCTCCCTTGGTATGAATAATCTTATCTGTTAAGAATGAGCTTTGTAAGCTCTACGGGGTTAACGATAACGCCATCCTTGTAAACACGCATGTTACCGGATGCGATTTCATCAATGAGGATTACCTCATCTCCGTTGTATCCAAACTCAAACTTGATGTCCCAAAGGTCAAGACCGATAGTCTTGAGGTCATCGGCAACTATCTTGGTGATAGCAAGCGTCTGAGCCTTGAGGCTTTCAAACATCTCCTCGGTCATAACACCGAGAGCAACGAGTCCTTCGCCTGTTACCAGAGGATCGCCCTTTGCGTCGTTCTTAAAAGTGCACTCTACGTATCCACCGGGAAGAACGGTTCCGTCTGCAATGTACTCGCCGTATCTGCGGATAAAGCTGCCGGTAGCAACAAGACGGCAAATAACCTCAAGTCCGTGACCGAATACCTTTCCGGGAAGTACTTCCATAGTAGCGTCATCAACGTTTGCGCTTACGTAATGGGTCTTGATGCCTGCTTCCTTGAGAAGCTCAAAATAGTAAACAGAGGTCTGAAGATTAGCCTTGCCGATTCCTTCAATTGTGAGACCAACAGTATTCTCGCCGGGATCGAATACGCCGTCCTTGCCGGTGCAGTCATCCTTAAACTTGAGCATTACGTTGCCGTTGTCAAGAGAGAATACGTCTTTTGTTTTGCCTTCATAGATCTTTTTCATAACTTAACTCCTTAAAATCAAAGATTAGGATTTATAACATAAATATTTTAGCATAAAAATTGTTTTTTGTATATATTTTTTTAGAAAATTTTTTAAATTTTTTAATCTGGATTAAAATAGTGAATTTTTGTTGACATAATTTGTGAATTCTGCTATAATTTTTTTAGTTTGATTTATATGAGGTTTTTAATGGAACTTAATTGTATGCAAAAAAGGACGTGGGCTGAAATAGACCTTGACGCGTTGGAATACAATTACAAATTGCTAAGGACGCTGACACCGAGCACCGCAAAAATGTGTTGCACGGTAAAGGCTGACGCGTACGGTCACGGCTCGGTAAGAGTTGCAAAGCTGTACGAGGATATAGGAGCCGATTATCTTGCGGTATCAAATATCAAGGAAGCTATTATTTTGCGTGACGCGGGAATAAAGCTGCCGATATTGATATTGGGGTATACCGATCCATCCTGCGCGGAGCTGCTTGCGAAGCACCGCATATCCCAGTGCGTGTATTCTTACGATTACGGCAAGGCATTGGCAGAGGCGGCAATTGAGGCTGGTGTAAGGGTTCATATACACGTAAAGCTTGACGTGGGAATGGGAAGGATAGGCTTTGTAATACACGATAACGATGATGCGGTTATTGAGGATATACTTGAAATATGCCGTAACGATTGCTTTGTTACAGAGGGAATATTTGCTCATTTTCCTATGGCGGGAGAGGGTAGCGGAGATAAAGACGTTACACTCAGACAATACCGTATGTTTTGCGGCGCGGCGGATAAATTGGAAGCCAAGGGAATACACTTTGAGATAAAGCATTGCAGTAACAGCGCCGCGGCGATAAAGTATCCCGAATTCAGTCTGGATATGGTAAGATACGGTGTGGCACTTTACGGCGCATTGCCGTCGGATGATATACGAGGCGTAGCTCTTAAAAATACGTTGTCACTTAAAAGCATTGTTTCTAATGTCAAGCAGGTGAAAAAGGGAGATACCATTAGCTATGGTAGTGAATATGTAGCCGATAGAGATATAGTAGTGGCTACACTGCCCGTAGGCTATGACGATGGCTTCAGACGTGAGAATTTCACAAATGGCTCGCTTGTATCGGTCAACGGCGTTCTTTGCCCCATAACTGGAAGAGTGTGCATGGACCAGACAATGATCGATGTGAGCAAGGTTAAGGACATCAAGCTTGGCGACGTAGCCGTTATTTATGGAAGCGGAAGCAGCGTGGATATCATGGAGTTTTCAAAAAAGAACAAAAAGATACCCTATGAGACTATGTGCGAGGTGTCCGCAAGAGTTCCCAGAGTATATATGAAAAACAAGGAAATAGAAAGCATCCGCGACTCTTTTGTTTGATAATAAATCCTTTTGTAAAAGATTACAAAATCAAGTCTTAAAAAAAGTAAAAATTTTATTTGGAAACAAACATTTTCTGTTGACTTTCTCAAGGTAATATGGTATAATAAATTTGTCAGTTTTTTAGTATTTTTCGGGCTTTTTGTGACCGGCGGATTTATGGAAAAAACCATGGGGAAGCAAGAAGTAATAAGCCGACCGCCTGGGCAGCCCTGTCAATCTTTTGGGATAGGACTGCCCATATTTATTTTTGAGGAGGAACAGAATGAAAAAAGTTGGTATTGTTATGGGCAGTGACAGCGATCTGCCTATCGTAAGCAAAGCGATCGACACATTAAAGGAATACGGAGTTCCTTTTGAGGTGCACGTTTATTCCGCCCACAGAACACCTGTTGAGGCTAAGGATTTTTCCGCTAACGCACGTAAGAATGGCTTTGGAGCTATTATCGCGGCTGCGGGAATGGCAGCGCATCTTGCGGGTGCGGTTGCGGCAAACACTACCTTGCCCGTTATCGGAATCCCTGTTCAGTCAAAGAATTTGGGTGGAATGGACGCTCTTCTGTCCACGGTTCAGATGCCTACCGGTATTCCCGTTGCTACCGTTGCAATAGACGGTGCTGCTAACGCAGCTATATTGGCTATACAGATGCTTGCCATAGAGGATGCGGACCTTGCCGCAAGGCTTGACGCGGCAAGAAAGGCGGGAGCGGATAAGGTTCTTGCTAAGAATGCCGATATAGAGGCTAAATTCAACAACTTAGCTTAAAACGCAAAAAGATACAGGAGGAAACAAATGGGAGGATTTTTTGGCGTTGCGAGCAAGCATGACGCGATATCCGACGTGTTTTTCGGAACCGATTACCATTCTCATCTCGGACCAAAAAGAGGAGGAATGGCGGCGTACGATAAAGAAATAGGTCTTCAAAGAGATATACACAATATCGAAAACTCACCTTTCAGAACGAAATTTGACAAGATTTTTGATGATATGAAGGGCAATTCTGCCATAGGCTGCATAAGCGATACAGACCCGCAGCCCTTGCTGATAAAATCTACCATAGGTACTTACGCTATCTCTTTTGTGGGACTTATAAATAATTCCGAGGAGCTTATAAATAAATATCTCCTGACAAACGGAGGTCATTTCGGAGTTATGACGGGAGGTAAGGTCAATTCGGTCGAGCTGGTAGCTTCTCTGATAAATCACAAGAGCAACTATTGTGAGGGAATTAAGTTTGCACAGGATGTTATTGACGGTTCAATGACGGTTCTTATTCTTAAGGATGACGGAACAATAATCGCGGGAAGAGATAAGTACGGAAGACTTCCCGTAATTATCGGTAAGAGTTCAAGTGGCTACTGCGTTTCCTTTGAATCCTTTGCCTTTGAAAAGCTTGGATATAAAAAGGAGCGTGAGCTTGGTCCTGGAGAAATCGTAGAGTTTTCTCACAATTCCATTAAGCAGCTTGCGCAGCCAAAAGAGCAGATGAGGATATGCTCATTCCTTTGGTCCTACTACGGATATTCAAACTCTACCTACGAGGGTGTTAACGTAGAGCTAATGCGATATAAGAACGGACACATCCTTGCGAGAAACGATAAAGAAGAGGGACTCGCCGAGAACGTGGATTACGTATGCGGTGTGCCTGATTCGGGAACACCACACGCTATCGGATACGCTAATGAAAGCAAGAAGGATTTTGCAAGACCTTTTATCAAATATACGCCTACTTGGCCCAGAAGCTTTACTCCTTCAAAGCAGGCTGAGCGTAATAAAATAGCAAAGATGAAGCAGATACCCGTTACCGAGCTTATACGCGACAAAAACCTCTTGTTTGTTGATGATTCTATCGTAAGAGGAACGCAGCTTAAGGAAACGGTTGAATTTCTCTATGAAAACGGAGCAAAAGCGGTTCATATGCGTTCCGCGTGTCCTCCTATAATGTACAGCTGTAAATATCTGAACTTCTCACGGGCTACCAGTCCTATGGAGCTTATTGCAAGAAGAACCATAGTTGAGCTTGAGGGTGAGAAGGGACTTGAGTATATAAATGAATATATTGACTCAAAAACCGAAAGAGGCAAGAAGCTGCGCAAGGCTATCGCGGATAAATTCCACTTTGATTCTCTTGAATTCCAGTCACTTGAGGGAATAATTGAGGCTATCGGAATTGATGAGTGCAAGCTTTGCACCTATTGTTGGAACGGAAAAGAATAATAAAAATTTGATTACATTTTGAAAGGAAATAAAAAAATGTCAAACAACAGTTACAGTGAGAGCTATAAGGCAGCAGGGGTAGATATTACTGCGGGCTACAAATCCGTAGAGCTTATGAAAAAGCACATTGCACGTACAAAAAACGCAGGATGTCTTGATGACGTAGGCGGCTTTGGCGGTTGCTTTGGTCTTGATCTTGGCGGAATAGAGGAGCCCGTGCTTGTTTCGGGAACAGACGGCGTAGGAACTAAGCTTCGTTTTGCTATGCTGTTGGACAAGCACGATACCATCGGTATAGATGCGGTAGCTATGTGCGTAAACGATATTATCTGTTGCGGTGCAAGACCATTGTTCTTCCTTGACTATATTGCTTGCGGAAAGAATTACCCCGAGAAGATAGCAGCTATCGTTTCGGGCGTTGCGGAAGGGTGTGTTCGCTCGGGTAGCGCGCTTATAGGCGGAGAAACTGCGGAGCATCCCGGTATGATGCCTGAGAACGATTACGATATCGCAGGATTCAGCGTAGGTGTGGTTGACAAAAAGAAGATAATCGACAACACCAAGATGGCAGAGGGAGACGTGGTTATCGCTCTCGCGTCCAGCGGAGTTCACTCTAACGGATTTTCTCTTGTACGTAAGGTGTTTGACGTTGAGAATAATACCGAGCTTACAAAGCCCTGTGCAGAGCTTGGCGGAAAGAGCGTAGCTGAGGTTCTTCTCACTCCCACAAGGATTTACGTAAAGCCTGTTCTCGCGTTGCTTGAAAAGGTAAACGTAAAGGGAATAAGCCATATTACAGGCGGCGGCTTCTACGAGAATATTCCGAGATCCATTCCCGACGGACTTACGGCTAAGATAACCAAGTCGGCTATAAAGGTTCTTCCTATCTTTGATATGATAGCAAAGGTTGGAAACGTGCCCGAGAGAGATATGTACAATACCTTTAATATGGGCGTTGGTATGAGCATAGTCGTTCCCGCGGCAGAGGTTGAAACCGCACTTGCGATCCTTAGAGAGCAGGGCGAGGATGCGTACGTTATTGGCGAGATAATCAAGGGTAACGACGGAGTGGTATTCTGCTGATGAAAAACGCTACAACGAGAATTGCCGTATTCGTATCGGGCGGAGGAACCAATCTTCAGGCTTTGATAGACGCGGCAGATAAGGGTATTATAAAATCGGGAAGAATAGAGCTTGTTATCTCAAACAATCCCGATGCTTATGCTATCAAGCGTGCCGAGAGCGCAGGTATTCCCGTAGCTGTTGTTAGCAAAAAGGCGTGTGGCTCTCAGGAGGCATTCGAGGAAAAGCTCAAGGAAACTCTGCGTGAATATGATATTGAGCTTATAGTTCTCGCGGGATTTATGAACATACTCAGTGCAAATTTCACTAAGGACTATCCCGAACGCATAATTAACGTTCACCCCTCGCTTATTCCTTCCTTCTGCGGAAAAGGCTTTTACGGACTCCGTGTGCACGAGGCAGCCCTCGAATACGGAGTAAAGGTAACGGGTGCGACGGTCCATTTCGTAAATGAAATACCCGATGGCGGACGGATAATATTGCAAAAAAGTGTTGCAATAAGAAAGCATGATACACCCGAAATACTCCAGCAGAGAGTTATGCGTCAAGCCGAGTGGATAATACTTCCCAAGGCTGTGGAATTGGTATCAAAAGAAATAAATTCATTAAAGAAAGGTAACTGAAATGAGCGTTAAAGGATTGAATTCTATAAAAGATTTGCTTTCATCAAATACTTATCCCGGCAGAGGAATTGTAATAGGACAGAGTGCCGACGGCAAGAACGCTATGATTGCTTACTTCATAATGGGAAGAAGCGAGAATAGCCGCAACCGTATTTTTGAACGCTACGAGGGCGGAATGAGAACCAAGGCTTTTGATGAGTCCAAGCTCGTTGACCCCAGTCTTATTATTTACAATCCCTTCCTTGAGAGGGGAACGGTTGATATCGTGACAAACGGAGATCAGACCGATACCATATACGATTATATTACCGAAAACGGAGAAGATGGATTTGCGTTTGTAAAGGCACTTCATACCCGTGAGTTTGAGCCCGATGCTCCTAACTTTACGCCCAGAATTTCAGGTATTCTTCATTATTCCTTTGAGGGCAAGGCTTTCCATTATCAGCTTTCCATTTTAAAGAGCGCTGACGGGAACCCTGAGGTCTGCAACCGATACTTCTACAGCTATGCGCCAATGAAAGGAATAGGACATTTTATCCATACTTATGAATGTGACGGAAACCCCATTCCTTCCTTCTACGGAGAGCCCGAGGTAGTAACGCTTCCCAATACAGCTGAGGAGCTTGCTGAGCTTGTTTGGACAAACCTGAATGAGGACAACAAGGTATCGCTTTTCGTTCGTTGCGTACCTCTTGATGGAAGCGAGCCTACCGAAGTAATAATAAACAAAAACGTTTAAAGGAGTATCGAGATGAAAGAATTTGAACTGAAATACGGCTGTAATCCCAATCAGAAGCCCGCTAAAATATTTATGGAGGGCGACAAAGAGCTTCCCATTGAGATACTCAGCGGAAGACCCGGTTACATAAACTTCCTTGATGCTTTCAACAGCTGGCAGCTTGTAAAGGAGCTTAAGGAGGCTACGGGAATGCCTTGCGCAACATCCTTCAAGCACGTTAGCCCTACCTCTGCGGCAGTTGGTCTTCCTCTTTCTGAAACACTCAAGAAGGCTTGCTTCGTTGACGATATAGAGGGACTTGACGATTCTCCCTTGGCTTGTGCTTACGCAAGAGCGAGAGGAACTGACAGAATGTCTTCCTTCGGTGACTGGATAGCGCTCAGCGACGTTTGTGATGTTACCACAGCGCTTCTCGTGAAGCGTGAGGTATCCGACGGTATAATCGCGCCCGGTTACACCGACGAAGCTCTTGAAATACTTAAATCTAAGAGAAAGGGTAATTACAATATCGTAAAGATAGACCCCAATTACGTTCCCGACGAAATAGAGCGCAAGCAGGTTTACGGAATTACCTTTGAGCAGGGAAGAAACAATTTTGAGATCAATCCCGCGCTCCTTTCCAATATAGTTACCGCAAAGAAAGAGCTTCCCGAGGAGGCGGTTCGCGACCTTATGATTGCTCTTATCACTCTCAAATATACTCAGTCCAATTCGGTTTGTTATGCATATAACGGACAGGCAATAGGTGTTGGAGCAGGTCAGCAGTCTAGAATCCACTGCACAAGACTTGCGGGTAATAAGGCTGATATCTGGCATCTTCGTCAGCATCCCAAGGTATTGGCGCTTCCTTTCCTTGATACACTGGGACGCCCCGACAGAGATAATACTATCGACGTTTATATCTCCGACCAGAGCGAGGACGTGCTTGCAGAGGGTAACTGGCAGAAATACTTCAAGGTACAGCCCGAGGAGTTTACCGCGAAGGAAAAGAGAGAATATCTCGATTCCATAACAGGTGTATCTGTTGGCAGTGATGCTTTCTTCCCATTCAGCGATAATATAGACAGAGCACGCAGAAGCGGTGTTTCTTATATCGCGGAGCCGGGTGGATCTATCCGTGATGACGTTGTTATCAAGGCTTGTGACGATTACGGTATGGTCATGAGCTTTACGGGAATGAGATTGTTCCACCATTGATTGCATGGGAGTAGAGCAGATGAAAATAATGGTTGTAGGCGGTGGCGGAAGAGAGCACGCCATCATAAAAAAAATAAAAGAAAGCCCATTGGCTGACAAGATATATGCGCTTCCGGGTAACGGCGGTATTGCTGAGGACGCAGAGTGTGTAGCTATCGGTGCAAAGGAAATTGACAAGATAGTTGATTTTGCCGTATCCAAAAAGATAGATTATGCCATAGTCGCTCCCGACGACCCGTTGGTGCTTGGCGCGGTTGATGCCTTGAACGAGGCGGGAATTCCTTGCTTCGGTCCCCGCGCAAACGCGGCTATAATTGAGGGAAGCAAGATATTCTCTAAAAACCTTATGAAAAAATACGGTATTCCCACGGCACAGTACGAGGTGTTTACCGAAAAGGAAGCCGCACTCAAGTATCTTGAGGATGCGCCTATCCCCACCGTTATAAAGGCGGACGGACTTGCTCTCGGAAAGGGAGTTGTTATCGCGATGACCAGAGAAGAGGCAATCGACGCTGTAAAATCCATGATGGAGGACAAGGTGTTCGGCGATAGCGGAAGCAAAATAGTTATCGAGGAATTTCTTACAGGTCCCGAGGTGTCTGTTCTGTCCTTTACAGACGGAAAGACCGTAGTTCCTATGGTATCCTCTATGGACCATAAGCGCGCCCTTGACGGCGATAAGGGACTTAATACGGGTGGAATGGGAACTATTGCTCCCAATCCTTACTATACCGATGCGATTGCGGATGTTTGTATGAGGGAGATTTTCCTTCCCACAATAAACGCAATGAACGCAGAGGGAAGAACCTTTAAGGGATGTCTGTATTTCGGTCTTATGCTTACCGCAAACGGACCTAAGGTAATTGAGTATAACTGCCGCTTCGGTGACCCCGAAACACAGGTAGTCCTTCCTTTGCTTGACGGAGATCTGCTTGAAATAATGCAGGCTTGTACCAATGGTACTCTCGCTGATATGGATGTAAAATTCAAGAGTCAGGCTGCGTGCTGTGTTATTATGGCATCCGACGGATACCCCGGTAAATATAGCGGTGGCTTTGAGATAACCCGCGACACGGGTATTGACGGTGAGGTTTACGTAGCGGGCGCTAAGCTTGCTGACGGTAAGCTTCTTACCGCAGGCGGAAGAGTTCTTGGCGTCGTTGCTATTGGAGATAATCTTGGTAAGGCTATCGACAAGGCGTACGCAAACGTACAGAAGGTACACTTTGACAATGCTTTCTTCCGTAAGGATATTGGACAAAAAGCAATGGCAGTTTTTAGTGAAAATTAATTTGGAGGCAACATGGTTTACAGAGTATACGTAGAAAAGAAAAAGGGACTTGAAAACGAGGCAAATTCTCTTTATCGCGAGCTTAGAGAAATGCTCAATATCACTTCTCTTGAAAAGGTAAGACTTCTTAACAGATACGACGTTGAGAATATAGAAAAAGAGCTGTTTGACTATTCTGTCAACACTGTCTTTTCCGAGCCTCAGCTGGATAATGTGACCTATGAGCTTACAAATGATGATTGCACTATTTTTGCGGTTGAATATCTCCCTGGTCAGTTTGACCAGAGAGCCGATTCTGCGGCACAGTGTATACAGCTTATATCACAAAAGGAGCGTCCGCTTGTTCGTACCGCAAGAGTATATTACCTCTACGGAAAGCTTACGGCAGAGGATATTGCTGCTATAAAGAAATACGTTATCAATCCCGTGGAGAGCCGCGAAGCTTCTCTTGCAGAATTTGATACGCTTGTAGCAGAGTATGATATACCTACCACGGTTGACGTTTTGAGCGGATTTATAACCTTTGAGGATGATGCGCTGGCAAAGATGGTGAGCGACCTCGGTCTTGCTATGGACCTTGACGATATTCGCTTCTGCCGCGACTATTTTAGAACAGAGCAGCGTGACCCCACAATTACTGAGATCCGTATGATAGATACGTATTGGTCGGATCACTGCCGTCACACCACTTTCTTGACAACTGTTGACAGTGTTAAGTTTGAGGACGAGCAGATTGAGGCGGCATATAACGATTATCTCGCCGCAAGAAAGGAGCTTGGAAGAACAAAGCCCATAAATCTTATGGATATCGGCACTCTTGCCGCTAAATATCTTAAGAAGCAGGGTAAGCTTGACAAGCTTGACGAGTCCGAGGAGATAAACGCTTGTACAGTAAAGATAAAGGTTAATATAGATGGTAAGGAAGAGGATTGGTTGCTTCTCTTTAAGAACGAGACCCATAACCATCCTACCGAGATAGAGCCCTTCGGTGGTGCGGCTACATGTATCGGCGGAGCTATCAGAGACCCGCTCTCGGGACGTTCTTACGTTTACGGTGCAATGCGTGTAACAGGTGCGGCTGACCCCAGAAAGCCTATCAGCGAAACCATACCCGGTAAGCTTCCCCAGAGAAAGATAGTTTCTACCGCTGCCGCAGGATATTCTTCCTACGGTAACCAGATAGGACTTGCAACCGGAATCGTTGACGAGCTTTATCACGACGGATACGTAGCAAAGCGTATGGAGATCGGTGCTGTTATAGCAGCTGCTCCCGCAGAAAACGTAAGACGCGAGGTTCCCGCAGACGGAGATATTATAGTTCTTCTTGGCGGTAGAACAGGACGTGACGGATGCGGCGGAGCTACCGGTTCTTCCAAATCCCACACCCTCGACTCTCTCCAGACCTGCGGAGCTGAGGTACAGAAGGGTAATGCTCCCGAGGAGCGTAAGCTTCAAAGACTTTTCCGCAACGGAGAGGCTACAAGACTTATAAAGCGTTGTAACGACTTTGGAGCAGGCGGTGTATCTGTTGCTATCGGCGAGCTTGCAGACGGAATCGAGATAAATCTTAATGCAGTACCTAAGAAATATGAGGGACTTGATGGTACAGAACTTGCAATAAGTGAATCTCAGGAGAGAATGGCTGTTGTTGTTGAAGCAAAGGACGTTGAGCAGTTCAAGAAGCTTGCTGAGTCCGAAAACCTTGAGGCAACTGTAGTTGCTCGTGTTACCGAGCTTCCCAGACTCGTAATGAAGTGGAACGATAAGGTTATAGTTGATATTTCCCGTGAGTTCCTTAACTCTAACGGCGCTGAAAAGCATATCGATATTACTGCCGCTAAGCCAGAAAGCTTTGCTAAGAAGGTAGAGGGAAGCTTTGGGGATATGCTCACAGATCTCGCAAAGGATCTTAACGTATGCTCTAAGAGAGGTCTTAGCGAGAGATTTGACTCCACCATCGGCGCAGGAAGCGTTCTTATGCCTTTTGGAGGAAAGAACCAGAGTACACCTACTCAGGTAATGGTAAACAAGGTATCTGTTGAAAAGAAGGATACCGATACCTGCTCCTTTATGGCTTGGGGATACAACCCCTTCATTTCCGAAAAGAGCCCCTACCACGGAGCTTATCTTGCAGTAGTTGAGTCTGCATCCAAGCTGATTGCGGGCGGCGCTAACTTTGAGGATACTTATCTGACCTTCCAGGAATACTTTGAAAAGCCCAGAAAAGAGGCTAAGCGTTGGGGCAAGCCATTCTCGGCGCTTCTTGGAGCTTTCAAAGCACAGACCGACTTGGGTATCGCCGCTATTGGAGGAAAGGACTCTATGAGCGGAAGCTTTGAGGATATAGACGTTCCTCCCACACTGGTATCCTTTGCGGTAACCACGGGCAAGACCCAAACCGTAACCAGTGCCGAATTTAAGGTTCCTTGCAGCCGTGTAGTATGGCTCAGACCCGAATATGATGCTGACGGTTTGCCTAAGGCTGAGTCCTTGCTCAAGCTCTTTGATAAGGTTTCTGCACTTACGGCAGAGGGTAAGCTTCTTGCTGTATATACCCCTACATACGGCGGTGTAGCTGAAGCTGTGATGAAGATGTGCTTTGGTAACGGACTTGGATTTAAGTTCTCGGATAAGGTATCTCTTGAGGAGATATTCGGTTATTCCTACGGCTCCTTCGTGCTCGAGCTTGCTGATGGCACAGAGGTTGACGGAACCTTCCTTGGTACCACTACGGGTAAGGGAGAAATAGTTTACGGAAATGATGTTGTAGAGCTTAACAAGCTCTATGCCGATTACGAGAACGTACTCGAGGGAGTTTATCCCACCAACGCTTATGAAACCAAGATGGATATTCCCGCATTCGCATATAACGGTGAAAAGGCTGCTCCCGCGGTTCTCAAGTGCGCAAAGCCCAAGGTTCTTATACCTGTATTCCCAGGTACAAACTGTGAGTATGACTCCGCAAAGGCATTTATGAGAGCAGGCGCAGAAACAGAAATATTCGTTATCAACAACCTCTCCGCGCAGAAGGTTTCCGACTCTGTTGACGCTTTTGTAAAGAAGATAAAGGATTCTCAGATAATCTTCGTTCCCGGTGGATTTTCAGGCGGTGACGAGCCCGATGGCTCAGGTAAGTTCATAACTGCGTTCTTCCGTAACGGAGCTATAAAGAACGAGGTTAACGAGCTTCTTAAGAACCGCGACGGTCTTATGTGCGGTATCTGTAACGGTTTCCAGGCACTTATAAAGCTTGGTCTTGTTCCTTACGGTGAAATAATAGACACAGACGAAAGCTGTCCTACTCTTACATTCAACAGCATTGGACGCCATCAGTCGAGAATAGTACGCACGAGAATTGCCTCCAACAAGTCTCCTTGGTTCTCCGAGGTCAACGTTGGTGACGTATATTCCGTTCCGATATCTCACGGTGAGGGTAGATTCTTCGCGTCCCACGAGCTTATTATGAAGCTTGCCGAGAACGGACAGATAGCCACCCAGTACGTTGATCTTGAAGGAAAGCCTACCGCGGATATTCTCTACAATCCCAACAACTCCTGCTTCGCTATCGAGGGAATTACTTCTCCCGACGGACACGTGCTTGGAAAGATGGGACACACCGAAAGATATAATAAAGGTCTGTATCAAAATGTCGAAGGAAACTACGATATGAAGATATTTGAATCCGCAGTTAAATATTTTAAGTAAACTCGATGGGGACTTTAAAAGTCCCCATTGATTTTTATTTGGATTTGTGATAAAATTAATTAAAACTTAAAATAGGAGATTATATAATGTCTAAAAGAGCTTCGGGCGTTTTAATGCATATCTCATCTCTTCCGGGCGAATATTCCGTAGGTTCATTCGGTAAGGAAGCAAGAGCATTTGTTGATTTTCTGTGCGATTGCGGCTTTTCGTATTGGCAGGTGCTCCCGTTCTGTATGCCTGACGATTGCAATTCGCCCTATAAATCTTATTCATCCTTCGGAGGGAATCCATATTTTATAGATTTGGAAATATTAAAAGAAAAAGGTCTTTTAAGTGAAGAGGAGCTGGATGACGCAAGGCAGAATAGCCCTTATCTTTGTGAATATGACAGACTGAACGAAGAGCGAATTACGCTTTTGAGAAAAGCTGCCGAAAGATTCACAGATAAGGAAAAGGTAAGGAAATTTCTTCTTAAATATCCAAGTCTTTCAAAAGCGGCAGAGTTTTTGGCGCTTCGTGATGCCAACAACGGAATGCCTTGGCAGGAATGGACTGTAAAGGTTTCCGAGCCTCAAATACTTTTCTTTTGGCAATTCGTACAGTATGAGTTTTTTATTCAGTGGGCAGACCTTAAGGGCTACGCCAACGAAAAGGGAATAAAGATTATTGGTGATATACCGATATACGTTGCGCTCGACAGCGCTGACGTATGGGCAGATCCTTCGCAGTTCTTACTTGACAAAGACGGTCAGCCTAAATGCGTTGCGGGCTGTCCACCCGATTATTTTTCGGAGGACGGGCAGATGTGGGGAAATCCCATATACGATTGGAAGGCTATGAAAAAGGACGGATACGCATGGTGGAGCGAGCGTATCAGGTATATGCTTACTCTGTTTGACGGCGTAAGAATAGACCATTTCAGAGGATTCGAATCATATTGGAGTATTCCTAAGGGCGCGCTGACAGCCAAAGAAGGAAAATGGATAAAGGGACCGGGAAGGTCGCTTATAAACAAAATAAGAGAGATTGCGGGAGAGCGTCTCATAATTGCCGAGGACCTTGGAGATATAACCCCGGAAGTGTCCGCTTTGCTTGAATATAGCAAATTTCCGGGAATGCGAGTATTTCAGTTTGCTTTCCTCGGTGATAAGGACTCACCTCACCTTCCGCATAATTACATAGATAACTGTATTGCATATACGGGAACACATGATAACAATACCTTGCTTGGATACATCTGGGAATTGGATGAAGCCACGCGTAAGCGTGCTTTAGCATACTGCGGAGGATATGAGGAGGATTGGAGCATAGGCTGCAAAAAGATAATCAATACTATGCTTGCAAGTCACGCAGCAACCGTTATAATTCCCATTCAAGATATCTTTGTTTTTGGTGCGGATACAAGGATGAATACCCCGGGCACAGCTAAAAATAACTGGGCATATAGAATTACGCAAGATCAATTAAACAACGTAAACAGAAAATATTTTTATTCAATAAACGAATTGTATTCAAGAGTATAGAAAAAGAGCCTATTGCCATAGCAATAGGCTCTTTTATTATTTGTCCTTCTTTAAGGACTTTTTAGTTCCGTCAGGATATTGAATTACCGTGTTATCGAGCATTGCGCCAAAGGAAAGTCTGAACTCCGCAATATATTCATCGTGAAGAGCCTTGCGTTCCTCAGCTTCTTCGGGCGTGAGAGTTCCTTCCTTTTTCTTTTTTGCCAGCTCGTTTATTCTGTCAAGCTTTGCTTTTTCCATTGTAACACCTTATGCTCTAATAGAAATTCCGAGATTTCGCTCAAGTCCCGCCAGTATCTTAGCGGATACCTTTTCCGCTTCTTCAACGGTAAGCGTTCTGTCGGCAGCTCTCAGGGTAACGCGCAGAGAAACAGACTTCTTGTTTTCACCAATCTGAGGTCCGCGATAGATATCAAAGAGAGCAATGTCCTCAACAAGCTTTCCGCCAGCCTTAGCCATTTCAGCCTTGATAGTTCCAACCTCAAGGGATTCATCGCAAACAAAGGAGAAGTCACGTGTAGAAGCAGGGAACTTAGGCAGAGGTGTATAAAGCTTTGTGTCGCTCATCATCTCGAAAATAGCCTCAAAATCAAGCTCGCAGGCATAAACAGGAATATCAATTCCGTAGTTCTGAGCCGTAAGAGGATGTATCTGTCCAATGATACCTATTGATTTTCCGCCTACAACAATTTCCGCGCATCTGCCGGGATGATAAGAGGGGTTAGACGATATAGCAGTTACGGTGAAGCTCTTTATGTCTGCAAGCTTAAGAATATTCTCACAGACGCCCTTTATAGTATAGAAATCACAATCGCCGTACATAGCGGAGCAAATTACCTTCTTTTCCTCGGGAAGAGTGTTCGTTCCTGTTGGAATATATACTGTAGCTATCTCAAACAAACGGACATTTTCATTGTTAAAATTGCAGTTTCTTGCTATTACCTCCATAATAGAGGGAAGAGCAACAGTTCTCATAACGCTGGTATCCTCACCCAGAGGATTGGAAATAACTACCGAATTGCGGAGAGCGCTGTCAGCGGGAAGTCTTACCTTATCATAGAACTTAGGGCTTATAAACGAGAAGGTCTGTATCTGATTGATGCCCATACCGCACATAGCGTTCTCAACGTTTATTTCAAACTTCTGCTTCTTTGTATATCCGCCTTGGGTGGTTTCGCCTTTCATAAGGCTGGACTGTATCTTGTTATATCCGTATATTCTTGCTATTTCCTCGGCAACGTCGTTCATACAACCGATATCGGCACGGAAGGAGGGCGGCGTTATCTTGTTTCCGTCTATCTTGAATTCGAGGGTAGTCAGTATCTTCTTCATCTCATCCTCGGAGATGTTTATTCCAAGGAAGGTATTGATAACCTTTGTGTCAAGGGGAAGAACTGTGGGCTGTGCTTTAGTAGGATAAACATCTATAAGCTCATTTACTACCTCACCTGCGCCAAGAAGCTCTACTAGCTCACAAGCTCTTTCAAGACCACCAAAGCAATTTTCGGGATCAAGTCCCTTTTCAAATCTGGAGGAGCTTTCGGTTCTCATGCCGTTTTTCTTTGCGGTAACTCGTACAGATGTGCCGAGGAAGCAAGCGGATTCAAATACAACGGTAGTAGTGTTATCATTTATTTCGCTGTTAGCGCCACCCATTACACCTGCAAGGGCAACAGCTCTCTCGGCGTCGGAAATTACCAGCATAGAGGAATCAAGGGTATGCTCTTGATCGTCAAGTGACTTGAAAAGCTCGCCATCACGCGCTCTGCGCACCTCGATTGCCGAGCCGTTAAGGCAAGAGTAATCAAAAGCGTGCATAGGCTGACCGTATTCAAGCATAACGTAGTTGGTAATATCAACGATATTATTTATGGGGCGAACTCCGCTTGCGCGCAGGCGCATACGCAGCCAAAGAGGCGAAGGCTCTATCTTTACATTTTTTACAACTCTTGCCATATATCTCTGGCAGAGGTCGGGAGCCGAAATAGATACCGAAAGATAGTTTGCTATCTTATCACCGTCGTTAACACATTTTACAACAGGTGTGTGAGGCTTAAATTCCTTATCAAAGGATACCGCGCTTTCACGAGCGAGTCCAATTACAGATAGGCAATCGGGACGGTTAGAGGTTATCTCAAATTCAACAACAGTATCGTTGAGTAAAAGAGCCTCCTTGATATCCATTCCAAGCTTATCGGCATAGCTTTCGTCAAGTATAAGAATTCCGTTGGGGTCTTTTCCGGGCATATCGTGCTCAGTCAGATTAAGCTCACCCATAGAACAAAGCATACCGTTGGATTCAACGCCGCGAAGCTTTCCTGGCTTTATAACTACGTTTCCCGGAAGATTTGCTACGGGAATTGCAGCGGGAACGATAGCGCCCTCAAAAATATTCTGAGCACCTGTAACTATCTGTTCTACTTTTCCTCCTATGTCGACCTGACATATCTGGAGGTGGTCGCTGTTTTCGTGGGGAGCTATGGAGAGGATACGGGCAACCACAACGTTTTCTATATCCTCGCCCAAAATTTCATAACCCTCAACCTTTGAGCCGGTATCAGTCATTCTATCGCAATAATCCTTTACGTGAACGTCAGAAACGTCCACGAAATCGGATAACCAATTTTTAGATAAATTCATTTCAGTTTACCTCCACTCAATCAAAACTGTTCAAGGAAACGAGTGTCGTTTTCATAGAGCAATCTCATATCGTCAATTCCATAATGCTTCATAGCAATTCTTTCAACACCCATACCAAAAGCAAATCCGCTGTAAACCTTGGGGTCTATTCCGCAATTTTCAAGTACAAAGGGGTGTACCATACCTGCACCGAGTATCTCGATCCAACCCTCGTTCTTGCAGACTCTGCAGCCTTTACCGCCACATACGAAGCAGGAAACGTCTACCTCAGCCGACGGCTCGGTGAACGGGAAGTGGTGAGGACGGAAACGAAGTCTTGTATCTTCGCCGAAAAGTGTCTTTGCGAAGGTCTCAAGCATTCCCTTGAGATCTCCCATTGTGATACCCTTGTCAACTACAAGTCCCTCAACCTGATGGAAAAGGGGAGAGTGAGTTGCGTCAACGGCATCAGAACGGAATACTCGTCCGGGGGAGATTATTCTTATCGGAGGCTTCTGCTTTTCCATAGTTCTTACTTGAACGGGAGAGGTTTGCGAACGAAGAAGAATATTGTCGGTTATATAGAATGTGTCCTGTGTGTCTCTTGCAGGGTGATTTTCGGGAATATTGAGAGCCTGGAAGTTATAGTAATCAAACTCTACCTCGGGACCCTCGGCAATGGAAAATCCCATGCCGATAAATATCTCCTCTATTCTACGCTGTATCTGCGTGAGGGGGTGGAGATGACCCACCGCGAGTGCGGTAGAAGGCATAGTTACGTCTATTTTTTCGTCCTTGAGCTGCTTTTCAAGTGCCTGCTCCTTGAGAGCCTGTGCCTTTGCGCTGAGCGCTGCCTCAACCTCTGCGCGAACCTCGTTGGCGATCTGACCTACGATGGGTCTTTCTTCGCTTGAAAGTGCTCCCATTCCGCGAAGAACGGAGGTGAGCTCGCCTTTTTTGCCAAGATACTGAATTCTTATCTGTTCGATATCGGCATCATCTGCGGCGATAGCTGCAAGAGCAGCTTCTCTGATCTGATTAAGCTTTTCTTTCATTTTCTGTCCTTTCGTTATATATCAAAAAATTAAAAACAAAATAAAAAAACCGTCCTATGAAATAATAGGACGGAAATATACCGCGGTACCACCTAAATTCCTGCCTTGCGGCAGGCACTCTCGTCATATAACGGTGACCAACCGCTCGCCGCTACACAACTGCAAAAGCTTTCACGGAGAGTGCTCCAAAGCGAAAGGCATATATCTTTTCTTGCGACCGCTCACAGCCCAAGGCGGTCTTCTCTGAAGCAAGATATCTAAGATAACGCCGACTTTATCAACGCATTTAATATTCAACTTAATAATTATATCATATATATTCTTCTTTTGCAATAGAATTTTAATATTTTCTTTCGAATTTCTTATAAATTTGTTGCAAAAAGCCTTGATTTGTTGTATAATTAGCTTTGCAGAGAAATTGTTTTGAACGGGGGTGGAGATAATGACCCAAAGCAGACCGCGATTTTGTGTTCTCAGCGGTAATATGCTTAAAATAATAGCCGCGATAGCTATGTTTATAGATCACGTGGGGGTAACGCTGTATCCTGACGCTACGTTTCTGAGGGTAATAGGAAGACTCGCGTTTCCGATATTTGCTTTTATGATAGCCGAGGGGGGCAGGTACACTAAAAACAGAGTGAAATATTTCCTCCTTGTTTTTTTGATGGGACTCGGATATACTATTGTGTTTTATGCGTATAGCAGAATGCTATACTTCTGTATTTTGATAACTTTTGCTTTTTCTATAGCCATGGTATTTGCTCTTGACAAATTTAAGTGTGCTGTTTTTGACAAACAAGCAAAGGTTGTATCTAAACTGTTGTGGGGTATTGTTTTCATTGCAAGCATTATTTTTTGCTTTTGGTTCAATCACGAATTTAGGGTTGATTACGGTTTTATAGGATGCATGACGCCTGTATTCGTAAGTGTTTTCTATCCCCCATCCCAAAATGCTCCCGAGTGGTACACAGAGATAGGGAACGGGCAGTGGAGCGTGATAGGTATTGCTGTGGGAGCTGTACTCTTGTATGTGGTTTATGGAGGAGTAAGACTTCACGCGCTTTTGACTGTGCCGCTTTTGCTTCTTTATTCGGGAAAACGAGGAAAGAGAAAAATGAAATATTTCTTTTACATATTCTATCCT
>CAJGCD010000019.1 GCA_904501715.1 uncultured Clostridia bacterium | reverse complement strand
TTATCGTAATGGTACTCTTTAAGCCGAGAACGTGGTGCGTTTTCTGCCCGATGGGATGTATGACACAGACAATTTGCAAAATAAAGAATAAGGAAAAATGATAATGAAAAAGAAAATAGCATTTATATGCGTACATAATTCCTGCCGAAGTCAAATAGCAGAAGCTCTCGGTAAACACTTTATGAGCGATAAATATGATTTTTATTCAGCAGGAACAGAAACCAAACCGCAAATCAATAAGGATGCCGTAAGGCTAATGAAGGAGCTTTACGGAATAGATATGGAAAAAGAACAGTATTCAAAGACCATAGATAAAATTCCAATGCCGGATATTGCTATCTCTATGGGGTGTGATGTGGGCTGTCCTTTTATTGGTAAAGCCTTTGATGATAATTGGAATTTGCCCGATCCCACAGGGCAAACAGACGATTGTTTTGTTGAGGTTATAAAGAAAATTGAACTACAAGTAAAATCAATATGATGAAGCATTAAGACTGTATCAAATTTTGGTACGGGGTAAACTAAGAGAAAGAGATTTTAATTCATAGCACCTTATCGGATTACAATTCAGCGGTGATATAATTATGCTGTGGTAGGATATGGCAAACCTTGTACCGAAATGCGAAGCGTATATTGTGAAATAATTGAATAGCTTAAACCAATAAACAGTAAATGAACTAACAAGGGCACTCCATTCGGAGTGCCTTTGGCGTATCTAACGATATATTGATTACGATAAAATGATTCTTTTTTCAATTTATACACAGGAGATTTTGCAACAGGCGTTACTATCAATTGGAGCCACGGAGAATGGACTGAAAAATTCACACATTCATCAGGAAGCAAAGCGACATTGATTGATGGAAACGGTTTTGATTGGGATTATAGAGTTTGCGATGTTGTCGTAGCACAGAAGGAATTAGACAAACTTAAATAACAGAGCTATATTGGAATCAACTAATAATGCACCGCTTTGACGAAATTTAAAGTCAAAAGCGGTGCATTTATTTTCAGAGATAAGTTTCATCGTGAATTAAGAAAATGTGTAAGATGTCTAATTTTAGCTCAAATAAACGCACATAAAATCACAACGGAACTTTTCTTTTTTGAGAAATCTCTCTATTTAAGGCTTTTTGAGCATAGAAAAAGAACCGTAACTTTGTATCAAAATTACGGTTCTTCTTTGGCGGAGAAGGAGCATTGTATCTCAAATGCACAACAAAAAATGTCCCCCTTGAATGCCACAATCATCCAAGGGGGACTGCTCAAAGGAGTATGTGAGACTTTGAGCATAGAAGGAATGACTTAAAGGAGAAAATCATTCCGACCAAGCAGTTTTAGGTTGTCACGGGAGTTGCTTTTAACTGTTCGAGCTGACTTTTGATCGATGCCATCCGTTGCTCGTGTTGTGAATATTCGTTTTCAAGATCGGTTATTTTGTCGGCTTTGTTTTGTTCAGCAATAATCGATAATTCGGCTTCAAGCTTTGAAACCTCAGCATCAATTGCCGCTATCCGCTGATTATGGGTGTTGCGTTCATCTTTCAATGACTTGATTTTTTTCTTGATTTCGTTCTCGGTTTCCGTTGTTGCTTTACTCTCCGGTTTATCATCAAGAAGTGCAGATAAACCTCTTCCGTAAAGATTATCGACTAATTTGACCGTATTCATAATTTTCATAATAGTTGACCTCCAAAATTTTATTTCCAATGAACGGTAAAGCTCATTGTATATCCATAGCTTTTCTTTTCTACGCCTAAGCCTAAACCACTGCAAATCTTATATTTAAACTCTTTTATATCGAAAGACACATTGAAGTCATCGGCAACAAGCGATTTTTGCAGTTGCCTTTTCAAGCAGTCTGCCTCGTCTTTATCAAAGACACGGTGTGGCAGATGGTATTTTAGTAATTCTCGTTTGCGTTCTTTTTTGTCCACGCCCTGTCCCTCGGAGCAGTAGCATTTCTTGTGATACTCACGCTCTTTTTTGCGATATTCGCGTTCCTCATAAATACAGCGTACTGTATGATACCGCTCCATAGGAGAACCGAATATGCGAGAGGCTTCCAATTCGTCAAGTAAATATCGTTTCAGCTTGTCAATAATGTCCCGTGCAAAATCGCCGGACATAATATATTCGTGTCGTTTTTGATGCTCAAGCTCTTCTTTAGTTGGCGCGGGAACGGGATTGTAAGGCTCGCGCTCCTTCGCTTTTAACTCATCTACAAAAGTCATATGTTCTGCCTTTCGTGCGCTTTAAGTTTATCGGATTCTTCAAGCATTTTTCTGATTTCATTAACGGACTGCTTCGGCAGTACAGTTACGGTATAAAGTCCTTTGTCTATAAGTTCACGGAAGCTGTCAATGCCGTGCTTCTTTGCGGCGGCAACGATAGGCGGTTGTGTTCGCATAAAAAATAATCTCCTCGCTGTTTTGCTTGCAAGGAGATTATATCATATTAGGGTGTACGGATGTTTGTACAGAGGCAGTTAACTATTTTGATATAAAAGGCTCAAAATGCATCTGGAATATGCAATATCAACTGCATTTTTTGAAAAACGAATGCTGACAAAATCGGGATTGTTTTTTTCTTTTATCATTTCCTCATAATGGCGTTTTATTTCATCCAAAATAGTTTCTTGTTGTTCATAATACTCTCTAACTATTTTTATCATCGAGGTAATGTATTCATCTTTCTTTTGGATAACTAAATCTTCAAAATCAGTGCAAATTTCTTTGATTTTCGTTTCCACAAATTTTTTAAATTCTTCTTGGCGTTCCTTGTCTTCTTTAATCTCAACGATGCGCAAAAATTCTTTATTATCATTTGAAAAAGCTTGTCCAACAGATGATAGAATTTTGTCTCTTTCTGATTCGAATGAAGCAGTTTCGCATATCTTCTTGATTTGTTCAAAGAAATCTTCGGTAACGAAGTATTGAAATACTCTTTTTTTGTCTAACAACTCAGCTTTTGCATCAAGGATAAAGTTATCAATTTTAGGATTAATCTCCCCTGTGGCGATATTGTAATACTCCGAGCAACGCTTTTCAAAATCTACGGTTTCTACATTGGACGCAACACTTGCCTTATAACATTTTGGTTCAATCTTATCAGCTATTTCTTCCAACTTAAATCCAGTTGTAAATATCAACGGAGAATTGGACTTTTGAAGAACTTCTCCTACCTTACGAACAACTTCAGAATGAAGCTTTTGAGGTAATGTAATAGCTTTTTTAACAAAATTCCAAAATCCCATCATTCTTCTCCTTTTGATACATTAATTTGATAGCTTTCCAACAATTCTTTCAAATCTGAGAGTTCGTTTTTCTTTTCATTATATTCACGTTCAAGATTTTCGTTTTCCTCAAAAAATGCTTCCGATTCATCGTGAAGACTTAACAACTGTTCACTTGACAACAAAGAAAGCACTTTGACTTCTGTTGCGATTGTTAAGTTCGCTTTCTTATAATCTTCGCTAATCATAGCAATTATTTCATTACGCCGTTTTTTTATTACTTTTGATTCAAGGCGCTTAAGCAAGGCGTTAATTTTGAATTTTGACAAAATTTCATCTTTGCTTATTTCCGGATCATCAAAATCAATGTCAAATTCATACGTAGCTTTTTTTAGCGATTTATTATCTCCTTTAGACAAAGGAATTCCCACCCATTTTTCTTTAGAAAGTAAATGAGCTTGTGCTGCAACAGAGATAAAACAGTCCTTAATGATACCAATTTCATCTCCATACAGCGGTGCTATGTCTTTTAAAAATAATTTTTGTTTTTTCTTCCTATCATCTTCTTCAACTATATCCGCTTTTGTAGCGACAATAAAAAGGCGTCGAATATCGTGTTGTAAATTAGCACATACTTGGCTTAGAAAATCAAGTTCATTCTTGCTATTTAGATTCTCATTAGATATACAAGCTAAAACCCAATGTGCTTTATTGATATATTTACGGGTTATATTTGACCGAAATTCAACGGGATCTTGCAAACCGGGAGTATCAACAAGCATAACATCGTGAGGTAAATCATTGCTGACGAAACCGAGTTCCACTTCGCTGACAAAAAAATGCTCTGGGGTAGTGGAAGAAGTCCACTTTGTAATAGCGCTTTTCAAATCCTGCTTAGTTTCGTATTCTTCGTATGCGGTTGATTTATTCAAATAAAGGTTCTTAATAGAATCAGCTTTTAGCATTTCATAACTTTCAACGAAAGCCGTTTTTCGTCCTTCTGCTTTTGCTGAATTAAACAACGCATCCCATTGTTCTTCTGTATAAAAAGATACCTTGGTATAGTATTTATTTTTCGTCGTTCTATACTTAACTAATACAGAAGTTTCAGGAGTAGCATCAACGCTTGCCATTCTATCACCAAGCAATGCGTTTATTAACATAGATTTTCCAGCTTTAACATTGCCCACAACAGCTATTTCAACCGCTTTGTTTTGAGCATTTATAAGAAACCTCTTTGCTTCTGTTGCTATTTTTTTATAAGATATTTTATGAGTTTCCGAACTGCCATATTGGCCATACAAATTTGCCACAGCTTCAATTTTTGCCATTGCGTCAAAATGTTTTTGTACTTCATTGTATGGCGCATTATTAGAAGATACAACTTTTAGCTTTTCAGATAGCGGAAATATGTCTTGCGCTGCCATATGGCTGATACGCTCTGCGTCTTCAACATTATAAGGAAATATGTGAGAAAACGCTCCGCAATTATGGCAGACAATTTGCACGGGCGACATAAAAGCTCCGCAGTTTTCACATCGTATATTCATTTCACTCATTATCAGTTCTACCCCGCCGGTATTTGTTTCGGTTTTGCGTCTTACTGAATCGAGTTGAGATGCAAGTGTTTGTTCTATAGCCCTCCGATGCATATATTCTTCGGCTTCAAATTCGTAATTATCCTCCATAGCCTGTTCCATAGCTGCCGCTCGTGCCTCGGCTCTTTTAGCTTCCGCCTCTTGTGTCCGTTTCAGAAACTCAATTCCAGAACCTATTTTATCAAAATATACTTTTGTAGCATTTAAGACCGCTTGTTCTCTTTTTTGTGCAGTTTTTTCCGTGACCATTTTATACCTCCCAATAATATTCCTCTCCGTAAATTTTTCTTGACAATTCTTTTTCAAGAAATTCAGTTTCAATTTGTGACTTGATTTTTGCTGCTGTAATCAAATTTTTTGCGAAATTAATATATCCGCCAATGTCTATTTTACCAATATCACCTGTTGAAGCAACGTAAATTCCATTTGCAATCTCAGCCATACCAGTAGAATAACATAATATTTTTTGTGATTTTACTTGGTACGTTCCGATAGAACCATCTTCTGTTTCGTCATAACACATAAGATGTAATGCTTTTACAAGTTGATCTATCAATACAGCGAGTCCCAACTGAGCGCCGACTACAGCAAGATCTTTAGCTACCTTAGAAAACAGGCGTTCTACTTCATTACTATTCCATCCGTCAAGTAAGAGCCTTTGAGCTTTTTCTGGGGATACAAATGGTATTGGCAATCCATATTTTGTATACTTATCAGATTCTAAATGAAGACGCTGCTTAATAAGAGATGTTCCAAGCGTTTTTAAGTCATCGCCCCAAGTTTTCATGGATTTTTGTATCATATTTCCCATTGAGGTCCTTCGGGTTATGCGTTGCCTTTTGGAAGCATCAATTTGCGCCACATAATATGTTTCAAAATTTCTAAAAGTAATCATTCGAGAAGTAATATTCATAGGCCCGAATACCCACCCAACAACGGGGTCGTGCCCCCAAGTTGCTGAGTGATGGTTTTTGCCTGCAATATTTTTTCCAAAATCAGTCACGCCTTCAATTACTATTTTTTCACTTCCAATCATTGCATCGTATGGAACAGGAGCAATAAGAAGTTTATCCCAAGTGTATTTTTGAATATGATGTTCGATTTTTGTGGAACTAATTCCTTTTTTTGATAAAAATTTTTTAACTTCATTCTCTTCGATTTTACCGCCTACCTTCGCATCCATTCGCTTTTCTTGAGGGATTTTTTTAAAATCAAACTCTAATTTCGGAAGTAAAACCCAACGAAGCATCTGTAACGCAGTTGCTCCCAAAAGAAAGGCTATATCTTTTTCATTCAGTTTTGTTTCGTCTTTGAATTGAGTATGTATTTTGGCAATTACGTTTGGATCCTCGAAAACTCTTTGCGCTTGTTCGTGCTTTCGTTTGAGTTCTTCCAAGCCTATTTCTGTTTTTGCCATAGAATCGTTGTGCGCTTTTTTTGCATCAAGCATTTTTTGAGAATTCTCAGCTTGGCTTTTCATTCTGCGTAAAAGAAATTCATCCATACCATTACCCCTCTTTACAATACCAATTATCCTTCAGCATCCCCGTTATCTCGTCCCGCAACTCTTTCGGCTCGACCACCTCTACCGAGGCGAGATATTGGAGCGCCCAATATTTCATACCCATTGCGGTGGCTTTGATGCGTACTTTTATACGTCCGTCATCCGTTTCGGAAAGAATAAGGTTTGCGCCGAAGCGATCTATAACGTCGCTGAGCACCTTTGGTTCAATAAGCATCTCAACGTCCACCACTTCGCCGGTGTAAGCGTACACGGCGTTACGGACGATGCTGTGCGGATCTATATTGTTTTCGTCAAGCGCAATGTCGGTTATCTCTATATTCTGAATACGGTCGATGCGGTACATCGACACGTTCTGCTGACGGGACATTATGCACACCAAATAGTAGTGCTCGTTGGCATAAACCATCCCGTAAGGATTGACTTTGTATTTCTTTTCGCGGCGTTTATGTAACTGCTTGTCCGTTCCGTAATCGTAGTAATCAAACGTGACCTTGCGCTTACGCTCTATCGCCTCGTCAAGTATTTCAATGTTGTAAAAGACGTTCTTGTTAGCGGTCTTCTGGTCGGCGCGGATAACGTTCAGATTCTTTATCTGCTTGCGTTCGTAGGTGCTGACAAGCGAATGAATCTTTTTCATAAGCTGCGCCGTCTGCTTTTCCGATATGAATGGAAACGTGCATACGGCATCCGAAAGCAGATGAGCCTCCGACGGCTCAAGCAGTCTGTCACGGAGATAATAACCCTTGCCGTTTTCCTTATAAAACGATATATCGTAGCCGAGCTCCACCAGAGTATCAAGTGCGCTGTAAACGGTTCTTCTGTCCGGCGTAAGACCGTAAATATTCTTTATCTTTCCGATTATCTCACTCATAGAGAGAATGTGATTAAAATCCGAATATTCGCGCAATACTTCCAGCAAGCATATTGTAATGGCTCTTTCAGTCAGCATATCCCTCTCCCCCTTTTAAAGATAATTATACTTGGGTGGCTGTACATTTGTTTGTACAGCGATAAGTGAGTGTATTTATCGTAAAATAAAAAAGTGCGCCAACCGAAGTTAGCGCACAAAAAACGCAAACTCCGATTGTCGCTACACAATTCTCAACAAAAGAGGAAACATCCTACATTTACCAAGAGGAATTTGCGTTTTTAACGAAATTCTAAAAGGTAAATTAGGAAATGGGTATAGTCCCCCCTATAAAAATAGGGCGTTCCCTCGAGAAAGATGTTGATTAAATTGTGTAGCAGTATTATTGTACCACAAATTTGTGAATAATTCAAGCATTTTCGCATTTTTCGATTGGATTTTGTTTTACGAATTAACAAAATCTTTCAACTGTATATTATCAAAATGAGAACCCGAAGCGTTGCTGCTTCGGGAATTTTATTTTGGAGGAATACATAATGAGAGAACCCACCTGTGCAAGCTGTCGCGAGCCTTACCCTCTCGATCAGCTTATCGAATTTGAAGGAGACTACTATTGTTCAAGCTGCCTCGGAAATGAGACCGTTATCTGTACCCGCTGCGGTGAGAGGATATGGAACAACGACAACAGCGGCTCTGACAGCGTACCCTTATGTGAAAGATGCTATGAGGACTATTACACCTCCTGCACGTCCTGCGGGAGGCTAATCCGTACCGAGGATGCCTATTACGACAACTACGAGGACGATGACCCATATTGCCGTGAATGCCACGCCCAACGTGAAGACCGTTCCATTCACGACTATTACTACAAGCCTACGCCTGTATTCTACGGTGACGGAAAGCGGTATTTCGGCGTAGAGCTTGAAGTGGACGGCGCGGGAGAATACGACGAGAACGCCGACAGCGCCGTATACGCCGTAAATACGGGCGGAGAAAGGCGAATCTACTGCAAGCACGACGGTTCACTTGAAGAAGGCTTTGAGGTTGTTACGTACCCTATGACGCTTGATTATCATACAAATGAAATGCCGTGGGACAGGCTTCTTGAAAAACTCAAAGCTATGGGGTATTCTTCGCATCAGGCGGGAACGTGCGGTTTGCATATCCACGTTAACCGAACCTCCCTCGGTGAGACCGATGCAGAGCGTGAGGCGACCATTGCCCGTATTCTGTATCTCTTTGAAAAGTTTTGGGACGAGCTTTTGAAGTTCTCCCGCCGTACACACCGACAGCTTGAACGTTGGGCGGCAAGATACGGATACAAGGAATCACCGAGAGACGTATTAGACCACGTAAAGAAAGGTACTCACAACGGTAGATACACCTGTGTCAATCTTGAAAACACCGACACCATTGAGTTCCGTATGTTCAGAGGCACACTTAAACTGAATACAGTTATAGCCACGTTACAGCTCGTTGACCGAGTTTGCGACGTGGCTCTTTGTTTGTCGGATGATGAGGTGAAAAGGCTGTCGTGGACGACCTTTGTTTCGAGTTGTACAGCAGCCGAGCTTGTGCAGTATCTTAAAGAACGCAGACTCTATATCAACGAGCCTGTGGAATGTGAGGAGGATATATAATGTGCTGTCTTTTCGGAATACTTGATTACGGCGAAGCATTGAGCCGAAAGCAAATGAACAGTATGATATCAATACTGTCCGTTGAATGTGAGGCAAGAGGAACGGATGCCACGGGAATCTCCTTTAATTACGGTGATCGCCTCTGCGTATACAAAAGACCTCTCCCTGCCCATAAGATGTACTTCCGTATACCGAGCGGTGTTCACTACGTTATGGGGCATACTCGTATGACAACACAAGGCAATGAAAAGAAGAATTACAACAATCACCCTTTTGTCGGGCGTGTGGGAAACGTCGATTTTGCTCTCGCGCACAACGGAGTTTTATACAACGACGATGAACTGCAACGAACGGAAAAACTGCCCGAGACGAAGATCGAAACGGACAGCTACGTGGCGGTGCAGTTGATTGAGAAATACGGTGAGCTTGATTTCAAGGCATTGAAATATACGGCTGAGCTTTTGGAGGGCTCGTTTGTGCTGACGGTAATGGACAGAGATAACAATCTGTATTTTGTCAAGGGCGATAACCCGATGTGCATTTATCATTTCAAGGAGATCGGCGTATACGTTTACGCCTCCACCGAGGAAATATTGAGAGCGGCATTATACAGATTCCCGTACAATCTCGGACAGTATGAAAAGGTAAATGCAGAAAGCGGCACGATTCTTAAAATCGACAACAAGGGCAGACAAAGCAAAGCGGACTTTAAGTTTACATATCCGATGCGGTACTATGCGCCATATTCGCTGTGGGACGATTTTTCCTACCGTAAAAAGCCGCGTGACAAGGAATATGTCCGTGAGCTTAAAGCAGTTGCAACGAGCTTCGGTGTATCTTCCGAGGATATAGACCTTCTGCTTGCCGAGGGATTTACCACCGATGATATTGAAGAGTATCTGTACTGCGGTCAGTATTAGTATGCCGATGGGGTACACTCTATTGACACACTGGCACTCTGTACCAATAGAGTCGGTTTCTGCATTTTGGAATATGCCACCGGAGAAACTGACCCTAATGAGAATTATGATTTTTGAGCTTTGCGGAGACGGATGATTTTTGTTTCCACATCAGCTAAGTGTGCGCGAAGCGCACATTTAGCAAATCACTAATAAGGAATAAGTGGAAACAAAAATCAGACGGTGATTCGCAAGGCTCAAAAATCTTTTAGCGAAAGGAGAAGAAAATTGAATATCGGTTACATACGAATCAGTACGACAGACCAAAGCACCGCAAGACAAGAGGTGCTTATGCGCGAGCTCGGAGTGGATCAGGTGTATATCGACCGTATGAGCGGCAAGAACACAGATCGTCCCGAGCTTAAAAGAATGATGAATTTCGTGCGTTGCGGTGACGTGGTAATAGTGGAATCCATAAGCCGTTTTGCACGTAATACAAAAGACTTGTTGGAGCTTGTGGAGCAGCTTACCGCGAAACAGGTTGAGTTTATATCGAAAAAAGAAGCTATCGACACCACAACTCCAACAGGTCGCTTTATGCTCACCGTCTTCGGCGCGGTAGCCGAGCTTGAGCGTGAATACATATTACAGCGACAAAAGGAGGGGATCGCGATAGCAAAAGAAAACGGTGTTTACAAGGGCAGAAAGCCCATAGAACACCCGAAGCTGACGGAGGTAGTCTCTATATGGAGATGCGGAGATATAACCGCTGTGGAGGCTATGAAACGTCTGAATATGAAGCCAAGCACATTTTACAGAAAGGTCAAGGAGGTTACAGAATTATGATGCGGTGGACTTTGGCAGGATTTATTATTTCGCTCGCGGTGCTTTGTATTATGGAGAACGCAAGCACAAAAAATGCAGGATTTTTGAGGTGACGGTATGCCCATTATATTTGCACTTGTAGGAACGCCGCTTGCCGCCTTTGCCGAGGGAGCTATTCTCGCCGCCTCGGTCTATCTCGTAAGCCGCGGCGTTAAGAATCCGCTTAAGAATAGAAATAAGTAATGAAAAAGCGATTTCGTTTCTGTGCTGTGATATTTTTGCTATTGATACTTTATATCTTAATATTTTTATGATATAATTAAGATATACACCGCGGCACAGAAAGGAATCGTTATGACTTTAGAAGCATTGCGTAATGCAATTTACGAATATATTGAAACATATTTAAAGGCGGAACTGCACAGTAATCCACAAATACAAAAGCAACACATAACTACGGAAATAATAGCGAGGCTTTTTGTTCTTTCATTTGATGTAAAAAGACCGATTATTGATAAGAACAAGCAATTAGAATACGGAGAAATGGGTGTGGATAATGATGATTTATTAACATCGTTTGTAGATAAAGAAAAAAAGTTTGCTTTTGACAACATCAATTCATATAATACAAAGTATTATGACAATAGAGATGACACGTTAGGCTTACTACATAGACGAATCAAAAAATATTTGAATGCAAGAGAAAACAAAATCAAACACATCCTAGAAGAAAAGAGGGAAAATCACGTAATCGAAATGATGAACAACAGAGGCGGTCGGTCATTGGATATGGCAAGTCTGTTTTTTATTAGTGAAAATGGCTGTGATTCAACGTATGATTTGTTGAAATTGGTTTTTGATGATAGAATTTGTGATTCAAAAAAAGCATCCGATAATACTGTTGCGGAAGCATATACGGCATTTGATGCTGCGTACAGAAAGGCAAAAGAACTTTCCAAATCAGAAGAATTAAAAGACAAAGAGAAATACATTTTCAGATGGGTGAATTTTCATCGTTTAGAGACCGAGTATCAACTATCTATAATTCCACAAATAGCACAGGCGATACTTAAGTCGAAACATACGCAAGAACGCAAGTGGAACTATGATGATTTATTAGGTATATTTGGAGGATATTCATATAATAATCTCAATTTTTACGCCTATCAAATACTTACAAATTACAATAATATTGAACTGCTGTTTTCGGCAGAGTCCGTTTGGAATATATCGGATATAGTGATATTAAATTATAATTTGCGGCGCATTGAAACACAAACGGTTAGTTTTTTTAGAAAATATTATTATGATGCTTTCGATTCTTTTTTAAATGGGAATATTTTTGCAATAGATGAGATTTTTAGATTCTGTGTTGATGATTATCCGATAATTGAACAACATAATGACTCAGATCTATATATATCAAATAAACTTAATAAACCCAAAATCAAACAAATAAGAAAAATAGCATCAGCATTGATTGATACAAAAAATATAAAATCTCAATTCAAAGAAGTACCGTAATAGGTGCTTCTTTTATTTTTCCGGTTTTTCATCCTATTTTTCTGGTTCAAGAATTGATATAATAATTACAGACAAAAAACTTGTCAGTTTTGTCGCAACGATTAAAGGAGAAAAAGCAATGAAAAAAACAACGCAAAAAAATTTATTGACTGTAAAAATTCATCAGCAGTATGACGATTACAAAATTGCTCCTCCGTTTTGCTATCCGCATCACTTTCAAAATCAAAACGTCGCGGATACTCTGCGTGAGCATATCGACGAATGGGAATCTGCTTTTCCCGTGTTTGTTTCTGCGGCAACAGGATCGGGAAAATCTACTCTTGCCTATCGGGATATCCTTTCAAAAGCAAAAGAAAAAGGAAAGAACGTGTTATTGCTAAGCAACCGTGTCTCTATATGCGAACAGCAGAAGAAAAAGATTATGGAAATCCTTAACTGCCCGCTTCGGGATTTATTAACTGATAAGGGCGTTAGAGAACAGGATGTTTTCGGATACGCAAGCGTTCTTACATATCACCGATTGCCAAGTTTTTTGAGCAATCCGGAAAACCAAAAATGGATAGAAAACATTGGATATGTAATTTGCGATGAATGCCATTTTTTCACAAGCGATGCAATGTTCAACGGGCAATGCGACTCACTCTTAAAACTGATTGTAAAGAAATTATATTTCGCAGTTCGGATTTATATGACGGCAACACCTTGGGATACCGTACACCGCATTTGTGAAGCCGAAGAAAATCACTTCCTCGATTATCGCCGTACTTTCGTTGACGCAAGAAATCGATTGTATCTTGACAAAAGGTATATGCATTTCTACAGTTTCGACAGTGATTTTTCAAATGTTGATTTGAATTTTTTTGAAGATTTCTCCGAAATCATACCGTTGATTCACGCCGGTAACGATGAACGATGGCTGGTGTTTATTGACAACAAAGAAAAGGCTCAAAGCCTAAAAAGTAAATTCAAAGTGCCTACCTTGTACATTGATGCAGAAAGCAAATCGCTTGAGGAATGGCAAAAGCTGATTTCTGACGAGAAGTTTGAAGCAAAGATACTCTTGGCGACATCGGTGATTGATTGCGGAATCAATCTTATCGATCCCACTTTGAAAAACATAGTGATTATGAGCGACAATCGCGTTGCAATGATGCAAATGGCGGGGCGAAAACGTTGTCAAGAGGGCGAGCGAATCAATGTTTGGGTACAGGAACCGTCAAAACAGAAACTTGCCAATCGAAAAAAGAGGCTGGAGCATTTCGTTCAACTTGAACTTGAATTTGATTCGCTTATTTGCGAGAAAGACAAGCAAAGATTTGCAACCCAATTATGGTACAGCGACGACGACATAGAACGTATTTTGTTTGTAATGCCGTATCGCGTGATTACAAAAAATAAGAGTGCATTCGTATATATTCACCGTTTACTCAATTTTTATGAAAAACTATCTAACGGAGAAACTACTTTCATTGATGAGGTTCTGAAATGGTTTGGAAAACCTCCGCTCAATGCAAATGCAGAAATCGACGGTTTTTATGAACTTCATAAAAATGAAATTCTCGATGACAATGCGGTAGAAAGCTTGCGAAAACTAATTGTGAAAGCATATAAGCGGTTCGGCAAAAGTGATAGACAACCGTCACGCGCGGACATATTAAAACACGGCGCGCTCAATAACCGCCTCAAAGAGATGAATCTGCCTTATGAAATTCAAAATAAACAAGGCGAGTGGCGTCTTATTTTCGTTTGTAATTCTGATTCCAAGGAGACGCATGCCAAATGAAATCAGCCGAACGAACTGCAAAATTTATATCTACAGAAACAGTTATTTCCTTTGCAGAATATCTGCTTTTGCTCTGCCGAGCGCTTGAAGCAGCAGGGCAAAACGAAAGCAAAGAAATGCCTGAAATAAACCACGAAAATATTGTAGCATAAAAATCCGTAAAAAAGAAGGAGGTGAGCAGGATGAAAAGAGCAGTTGCATATGCGCGTTTTTCTTCTGACCTACAGAGAGAAGAGTCTATCGAAGCACAGTTGAGAGCGATACAAGCGTACTGTAATGAGCACGATTTTGTCCTGCTCACTGTTTATGCCGATAGGGGTATAAGCGGAACGTCCGATAAACGCCCCGAGTTTCAAAGGATGATTAAGGATTCCGCAAACAAACAGTTCGATGCGGTTATCGTACATAAGCTTGACCGATTTGCAAGAAACAGATATGATTCCGCATTTTACAAAAATATTTTAAAGAAAAATAACGTTAGACTTATATCTGTTCTTGAAAACTTGCAGGACAATCCCGAAAGCGTAATTCTGGAATCTGTGATTGAGGGTATGAACGAATATTATTCACTCAACCTCTCACGGGAAGTCCGTAAGGGATTACAGGAAAATGCCTTGGAATGCAAGGTTACGGGCGGTCCTCCCGCACTTGGATATTCAGTTGACCGAAGCACTCAGAAGTATATCATCAACGAATACGAAGCGGAGGCAGTAAGGCTGATCTTCCGTATGTACCTTGACGGTTATTCTTACACCGATATCATTAATACCTTAAACAATAAAGGATACCGCACACGGAGAGGGATTCCATTTGCGAAGAACTCCTTGTATGCCATTCTGCGAAATGAACGGTACACAGGCGTATATATTTACGTGAAGGATTCAACAAAGAATCCCAAGGGTAAATATGTCCGACACGGAGAATACGATCCCGATGCGGTCATTCGAATTCCCGGTGGGATTCCTGCTATTATCAGTGAGGACGATTTTCATCGAGTTCAAGCCAAGATGAAAGAGCGTCAGCACAAAGCCGCCAAATTCTCTGCAAAGCAGGAGTATTTATTGAGCGGCAAGATCTACTGTGGTGAGTGTGGAAGCCCCTATGCGGGCAATTCCCGTAAGCCCCGCCCAGATCACCCACTGTATATCTCTTATAAATGTACACGTCGAAATCAGCGCGATACAAAATGCAGTAATCCAGAAATTAATCGGGATAAGTTGGAACGATTGGTGCTGGAACGATTGTCGTGTGTATTATTTAATCCAAATGTAATTCCCCAACTTGTAAAGCAATATAACGAATACATAGCGGAAAAAACGGGAAGTGCCAAAGAGCGAATGCTCGCATTGCAGACAGAACTTCGTAACGTGGAGCGCAAGATTAGCAATACGGTAAATCTCATGGTAGAAACCGGTTCTGCCGCCTTCAAGGATAAGCTTAACGAATTGGAACAGTCCAAAGAAAAACTGCTGTTTGATTTGAACGAAGCCGAGGCGGCATTGAAGCAGGAGAATTTTTCCGAAGAACAGATTTGTAAGTTATTCCATATTGCCGAACAACAATTGAGGAATGGCACATTGGCGAACCGCCGTTTGGTAATCGATCAGTATATCAGTAAAATTCTGATATATCCTGATAAAATAGAGATATATGTGAACGTCATGAGTGATTATACGGTGAAGGAAACAATCAAACAATAAACGAACAAGGGAAAGGTGCGTGCCTTTCCCTTGTTTTTATGTATAGACCATTTGCAATATTATCACATTGTAAACGGACGACTGTTTGCTATAATTGCCTTTCTGGCTAAAAATTTTAACAACTCAACATCATTACCAAGAAGTGATACATTTTTTGTCATAGGCAATATTTTACTAGTTATTTCTGATGCTTTGTTATGTACAATTCTACACCTAATATCATAAATTCTTTCTGATAGATCATCTAAAATTCCCAAATTATCATTCAACCTTAATTTTTTGTCAGAAAGCTTTTGAGCTTCCTTGTTTTGGTAATAATTATTGAGATAATCTCGCTCTTTTATATAATTTATGACATCTTCACCCGACACAATGTGCCTCAAGGTCGTACTTAATTGCTCTCTTTCGTCCCCGAAATCTCCAGCTTTATTTGTTTTCATAACCGCAAGTAACCTAATCACATCGGCATCTTTATTGACGTTAAATGCTGGATCTTTGATTATGTTTTGAACTTTTGATTTTACTTGAATTGCCGAATATATAGGATAATAGTATTCTAAAACTTGGTACAAAGCAAAATACATGAAGATTGGAGACGTAGAATTGTTTTGTGCAAACCAATATAAAGACATAGGAATTTTGTCGTATTCGTACTCAAGTGTCAAATTTCTCAATTCCAAATCAGCTTTTTCTCGTAGCATGGCTTTTCTGGATCTCTCAACACGAGATTCTCTTCTGGGGCAAAGCGATATTGGAAAGTCATATAATATATCCATTTGGTAAAATAAAGTGTTTGATATCTTCTCTAAAAGCGACCTTGCGGCTTCTTCAGTCGTTGCGTTTACATTTTTAATTTTAAGTGTTATTCTAAATCGATTTCTGCCTTGTTCAAGATCTATTCTTCGTCCGTCTTTGTACAAACTTAAAAAAGCAAATTCTTTACTTGAGTGACCAAGATATATTTGTTTGTCCGAATCGGAATATACTAATAATTCCGATGGAAATTTATTCTCACTTTCATCACTATATCCTTCAACAACCTCAAAAAATTGAGCTAGTTTCCTTAACAGATAGCGGTTTGGTGCTTGATGATTATAGATTTGAATCTCGCATTCGATACATTTGAGTTCATGAGACCATATTGCTTCATAATTAGATATGCCGCGATACTTTATAAAATCGCTACGTAAAATGCTTTCAAAATTGTCGTCATCAAACAATCGAATTTCGTCCCAATTTCTTGCCACAGGAATTTTGAAGGTTATAAATTTAAAACTTTCGCCATCATCATAAACACCGTCTATGATATTATTTTCAACATTGTTTTTGTCAAGGAAATCCTTAAAAGAGTTTATATCAATTGAGGGAGTATTTCCAGTGTTGTTTTCATCCATGATTTTATGTTCTCCGTATCTTTTTAATTGGCTATGAATGAAACAAGTCCACAACATTTCTGTTGTGGACTTGAATGGCGGAGAAGGAGAGATTTGAACTCTCGCGCCGGTTAAATCCGACCTACACCCTTAGCAGGGGCGCCTCTTCGGCCAACTTGAGTACTTCTCCGTATACTCTGCGGATCGCCGTTTTTCAAATCCGCTTAACTATTATACCCCATTATATCCCTTTTGTCAATATCTTTTTTGACTTTTTCGAAAAATATTGCTATCCACTTGATTTTCTTGACTTTTTTTTCTTTTTGTGTTATACTTTATTCATTACTTAAGGAGGAAAATATATGAAATATTCAGTAAAAAACTATCCCGATATAATGGCTCGGGTGGAAAAAATGGACGTGGAATCCCTGCTTTTGGCGGTTATCTGTCCAGACATAAACGCCGACGGAGCTCTCTCTTATCATCCTACCTCTGTATTTATACATCCCACGACCTCAGAGCTTGCTCACTCTGCGGCGTGCCGCATAAATTCTGAGGCACTATATCCTGCTCTTATCGTTTCGGATATGGAATTCGGCGCCGGAAATATGATAAAGGGCGCTACCCGTTTCCCCTCTATGCGTGCCGCTAAGGAATCCGCTGACAGCGCTCTCGCTTACAAAATGGGTGAGATAGCCGCTAAGGAGGCTCGGAATACGGGCTATCATTGGACCTTTGCTCCCTGCGTGGATATTCTCTTTAATAGCTACAATCCCATAGTTCATTACCGCACCGCAGGTGATTGCGCATCCGATGTGATAGAATATTGCGGTGCCTATATGCGAGGACTTCAGGACAACGGCATTGTTGCCACACTTAAGCATTTTCCCGGTGACGGCTGCTCTCCCGACGACCAGCACGTTACCACCACGGTAAATCCCCTGTCCAAGGAGGAGTGGGACGATAGCTTCGGTGAGGTATATTCTCAGCTTATCGAGCAGGGTGCGATGACTATTATGCCCGGACATATTGCTCTTCCCGCCTACGACGAGCCCGACGAGAACGGCATCTATCCTCCCGCTACCGTATCAAAAAGGCTTCTGACAGATCTTCTGAGGAAAAAGCTTGGCTTTGAGGGTATCATAGTATCCGATGCGGTAAGCATGAACGGATTTTGCGGATATATGAATCTCTATCACGCTTCCTGCGCGTTTTTGGAGGCTGGAGGAGATTGTCTGCTCTTTATGCGCGGTAGCGATGAATATCTTTATGAGATGAAAAAATGTATAGCAGAGGGTCGTCTTAGCTTGACGACTCTTAAGGACAGAGCCTACCGTATGCTTTGCTTCTCCCGTCAATATTTTGAAACGTTCCCTTCGGATATGCCCTGTGAGCTTGACGCCGCGTGGGCTGACAGCGTAGCTCGCGAGATGACCTATAAGGCTGTAAAGGTAAGCCGCGACCGCCGTGGGCTTCTTCCCGTTGACCTTGGCAAGGACAGCTCGGTGGCGCACGTGGTGCTTTTCAATCCTTGGGTAAGGGATACGTCTGCCTCGGATGAGCTTACGGAAAAGCTTCGAGCTGTTGCCGGCCGCGTTGAGGAAATTCGCGACCCGGGTCCCGACAAGCTTCTTGAGATAGCAAAGAGCGGCGAATTTGACCTGATAGTTTGCTCGGTGTGTGAGGCTCCCGCGTGGGGCTTGAACACGGCAAAGCTATGCGGTCCGTCGTCGAGAAATATGATGAGCGGTTGGATGAGATACGGAACTCCCGCGGTGTTCGTAGCCTATGACAGCACGTGCTTTGGAGAAATATATTCGCCGTCCGTAGACACGCTTATTGAGACTCACGGGGTGGCAAAGCATACCGTAGACGCGGTGCTTGAGCTGCTTGTAAAATAAAATAAAATGACAGAGAATTTGAAAATTCTCTGTCATTTTATTTTTGTTTCGTAAATACCAATTTCTTACTGAATATGTAGTTGCCGATTATGACCATTACCGCGGCTATGAGCTTTGCCGTTATCTCGTTAAGGTTCATTCTTATGCCAAGCACTGCCACGTTGTTGAGTATGGGCAGAAGTGCCGACAGCCCAAGGGCACCAAAGTAGGTCACGGCATAATCAAGAACAAAGGTGAGAACTCTCCCCCCCGCGAAAACTGTAAGCTGGCGGAGAGTAGAGGTTTCGGCGTCCGAGTCGGTGAATACCCATTTTTTATTCGTGAAGTATGCCACCAGAACAGAGGCTATCCACTGCACTATCTGTGCCACTGTATAAACCAACAGGTAAGCTCTGCTGGCGGTGTCCTCGGGAGGAATTCCCGCAATCGCTTTGCCGCCAAGCAGCATAACAAAATAGACCGCCCATCCCACCACGGTGGTGGTTATGCCGAAAAACAGGTATCGTATTATTTGATGTCTGCTTAAAAATTCTTTTCTGGTCATAGGTTTCTCCTATTTTGGATGGAGGTGGAGTGCGGATTTAGGGTCGTCGAAGGCGCCGACCCCTACCAAAATTGATATGCCCTTTAATAAAAACCCCTTAACAAGTTCTTTGGATTCACCTTTCTTCCAAGAAAGGTGGAAAAATCGTTTATAATTCTAATTATTCTAACTCTTCTTTATCTTCTCCCAATAATCTCTCGCGGCGGCTTCGGTTTTGTTCTCGCTGGGGGTGTAATAATGCTTATTTTTTATATCGTCGGGAAGATATTGCTGTTTTACGTAGTGGTTTGGATACTCGTGGGGATACTTATAGCCCTTGAATAGCGGACTTTGGAGATGCTTTGGCAGTACCCGTCCGAGCCCTGCCTCAACGTCTGCCCACGCTGCGTCGATGGCGGCTTCGGCTGAGTTGGATTTCGGCGCGGTGGCAAGAAGTATTGCCGCGTTTGCCAAGGGTATTCTCGCCTCGGGAAGCCCCAGCTCCTTTGCCGACTCGCAGGCAGCTCTTGTCACGCTCACCGCAAGGGGATAAGCAAGTCCTATATCCTCGCTGGCTATGACCTGCAAGCGCCTACACACGGCGATAAGCTCGCCCGCCGCCAGCAGCTTTGCCAGATAAAACACCGCCGCGTCCGCGTCCGAGCCCCGTATGGACTTTTGCAGACAGGAAAGGAGGTCAAAATGGGTATCCGTGTCGTAGTTGCCGATCTTTACGTTGAACTCGTCAACGACCTCTACGGTTATGTCGTTCTCGGCGGCAAAATATGCGTTCTCAAGCACTCCTATGGCGTGTCTTACGTCCCCCGAGGTGCTTTTTGCGATATAGAGCAGTACCTCGTCGGTAACGCTCTTTTTCGTTCCCGTCTGCTCCTCAAGGAAGCTCATCGCCCGTCTGAGGGCTCGGATGCAGTCCTCTGCCCTTACAGGCTTGAACTCAAATAGAGATGAACGGGAAATTATAGCATTGTAAACGTAGAAATGAGGATTTTCGGTGGTTGACGCGATAAGCGTCACGCGTCCGTCCTCGATATATTCGAGCAGCGCTTGCTGCTGCTTGCGGTTAAAATACTGGATCTCGTCGATATAGAGCAGTATTCCCCCCGTGCAGAAAACGCTGTCGGTGGTGGAAAGAATGTCCTTTACGTCGGATAGCGACGCAGTTGTAGCGTTGATGCGGTGAAACACCATATCCGCGCTTTTTGCGATTATCTCCGCCGCCGTGGTCTTTCCCGTGCCGGGCGGGCCGTAAAATATCATATTTGTGAGCCTGCCTGCCGATATCATTCGACGGACGACTCCCTTCTCTCCAAAAAGGTGGTCCTGCCCCACGATATCGTCAAAGCTTTTTGGTCTTATTGCGTCAGCCGTTCTGACGTTGTTCATAGGGCGCTCCTTTCTCCCGTCGGCAAATCAAAGTCCGCCGAAAAGGTCATCTAAAAATCCAAGTATCTGAGGAAGCACAAGCAACAAAACGAAGAAAGCTACGATCATTACCACTATGGATATTACCGTAGAGAGCCAGCCCGAGCCCTTTTTCTCGAATTTTATTTCTGCTCTTGCCCTCTTGTCCTCGGGTATGTAAAAGCGGTCTGTGGCGGTGTCAACTATATATTCTCGCTTTTTATAGCGCGGCAGCTTGGGCTCGCTCTTTCGCTTTTCCTCGTAGGCTTCCATATCCGCCGTCTGTTGACGGTAGAATTCCTCCTCCCCGACGCATTTTACTACGCTGCGGAGAGAGGTGCTGCGCGCCAAGGCGTTTTTTATGAGTGGATTTTTCAGATATCCCAGCTCTCGGGCAGTCATTGCCTTGTCGGGGGATAAGCATCCGCGCTCTATGAGTCTGCGCACCGCTCCCCCGAGAATTTGCTTATGGTAAGCCATAGCCACGCAAGCGATTATGATGCCCGCGAAAATTCCCAGCACCAAGAGGCGTATGGAAAAGAGGGGCATTTTTTCAAGTCCGAGATTTTGATAGTTTCCGTCAACTCTCAGATATACGTCGTATAAATAGTTCCAGACGTCCTCCCAAAAGGTGGTGTCGGTTTCTGCCGCTATGGCGTAATATAGGTTCATTTTTTCTCCTTGGTAGGTGAGGTAAGTGCTTTTTTGTAGGGGGCGACGTCACGTCGCAGGCGACTACGACCCTTGTAGGGACAGGCGTCCTCGACTGTCCGTTTAAAGTTAGATTTTGTTTAACAAGGGAAACCCCATACGTGGGTTTCCCTCTTTCGCTCCGCGAGCTCAATTCACCCTTCCCGCGTTTTATGAACGATTGGGAGTTTCGACCTCTGCGGAGGTCGACCGCCCTTTCGTAGGCGGCTCGCGACGAGCTTTTGAAAAAGCTCGACCAAAACTTTCATACTTTGGTTTGTGCGAATCTTTACAATAAACCCCTCAGCAAGTTCTTTGGCGCCACCTTTCTTCCAAGAAAGGTGGCAAAAACGTTTATAATTCTAACTATTACTTCTTAATAATATCTACGCCGAGATACTTACGGAGCACCTCAGGCACTACTACCGAGCCGTCTGCAAGCTGATTCTGCTCAACGAGTGCGGGGAGAATACGGCTGGTTGCCAGTCCCGAGCCATTGAGAGTATGCACGAACTCGGTCTTACCCGTAGCCTCGCGTCTTACTCTTATCATACCTCTGCGCGCCTGATAGTCGCGGGCGTTGGATACAGAGGAAACCTCCTTATATCCGTTCATAGAGGGAATGTTTATCTCGATGTCATAGGTTCTCGCCATAGACGCGGAGCAATCCTCTGCCGCGAGCTTAACCGTGCGGAAGTGGAAGCCCAGACCCTTAACGAGATTTTCAGCCTTCATTACAAGCTCGTCAAACGCCTCGTCACTCTTCTCGGGGAGAGTGTACTGGAACATCTCAACCTTGTTGAACTGATGTCCTCTTACCATTCCTCTCTCGTCGGAGCGGTAGGAGCCTGCCTCGCGGCGGAAGCAGGGAGTGTAGCTGACCAGCTTCTTGGGCAGGTCTGCCTCGGTGAGTATCTCTCCTCTGTAAAGAGAAGCCAGAGCCGCCTCGGCGGTGGGAAGCATATAGCGACTGCGGTTGTCGGTGTTGTTCTCTATCTTGAATACCTCATCGGCAAACTTGGGGAACTGTCCTGCTGTTACGCCGCACTCATACTCAAGCATGTGAGGGGGGAGAATGAGCTCGTAGCCGTCTGCAAGGTGTGTATCGATAA